>NZ_CP108996.1:8298726-8606086 GCF_036226565.1 Kribbella sp. NBC_00709 | reverse complement strand
CCGGCGTCGTGCATCTTCGACGCGCAACTCACGCAGGTCCAGGACCACCTGGTCAAGGTCTTCGGCTGGTACGACAACGAGTGGGGCTACACGAGCCGCCTGGTCGACCTGACCGAGCTCGTCGCGGCCTCACTGTGATTTCAGGGATTGTGCAGGGGAGCGGAGGAACGATGAACGGCGAGTACGTCGTCCGGCTCGACAATGACGTGGATGCGGCGCAGGTAGGCGTCAAAGCTGCCCGGCTGGCCGAACTGGCCGATGAAGACATCCGGATTCCCGAAGGTTTCGCGATCACCGCTGAGGCCTACGGAGAGTTCGTCCGGAAGGCGCGGCTGGGGTCCGTGATCGCGCGAGCGATCCGCAGGTACCGCGCCGGCCGCGACCTGGTCGTGGCCGCGGCCGAGATCCGCTCCGCCTTCTGTGACGCGTCGCTGCCCTCGACGGTGGTCGGCGACATCGTGAAGGCCTACCAGGAGCTTGGTGGCGACGGTACCGAGGTCGTCGTCCGGTGCAGCCCGGTGACATCGGTCGACACTGCCCAGGACGCCGTCTTTCTGCATCTCACCACCGCGGCCGACGTGGTCGCCGCCTGCCGGCGGTGCTTCGCCTCGCTGTACAGCGCCGTTGCCGTCGGCAACCGAGAGGCTGAGGGCATCGACCACCTCCGGGTGGCGATGCCGGTGACCGTGCAGCGGATGGTGCGATCGGACCTCGGCGGCTCCGGCACGGCCCGCGGTGAGAGCACGTTCGTCCGGGTGCGCGCCTCGTGGGGTCTCGGTGAGCCCTCGGCCGCAGATGCCGACCTGTACTCCGTCCATCCCGGCGCCCGCCCGATGATCGTCAGGCATCGTGGCGCCAAGCTGACGAAGACCGTGTACGCCGTCCCGCGCGGAATCCGCATGGTCGCGACGACGCCGGGGGAACGAGCCGACCTGGTGCTGACCGACGACGACCTGCGCAAGCTCGCCCGGTGGTCGGTCGCCGCGGACAAACACTTCCGCCGGCCGACAACGCTGGAGTGGGCGAAGGACGGGTGCTCGGGTGAGCTCGTCGTGGTCGAGGTCCGTCCGGGCACAGGGTCCGTGGTGACGATCCCGGCGCGCGACGCCGGCATGCCCGCAGTACGGGTGATGTGATGTTCGAGGTGCGGATCCACGGCCGGGGCGGCCAGGGAGTGGTGACGACGGCCGAGTTGCTGTCGGTCGCGGCGTTCACCGAAGGCCGGGAAGCGCAGGCGTTCCCGACCTTCGGGTCGGAGCGGACCGGTGCACCGGTGGTCGGCTTCTGCCGGATCGACAACAGCCCGATCCGGACCCACGAGCCGATCGCGGAGCCGGACGCGGTGATCGTGCAAGACGCCACCCTGGTGCAGCACACCGATGTCTTCGGTGGCCTGCGAGGCGACGGGTACCTGCTGATGAACACGTCGTGGTCGCTTGCCGAGCTCGGCCTGGACGCATTCGTGCGAAGGTTCCGGCCCGAGCGGGTCCTGATGATTCCCGCGACCGAACTGGCGCTGACCCACTTGGGCCGTCCGCTGCCCGGTGCAGTTCTGCTGGGCGCCTTCGCGGCCCTCACCCAGCAGGTCACGGTGGAATCGATCGTGACGGTCGTCCAGGACCGGTTCTCCGGAGCGATTGCCACCGGCAACGTTGCGGCTGTCCGTGCGGCGTACGACCTGGCTCGCCGGCAACTCGAGGAGGCTGACCATGCGCTCACAGATTGAGGGATCGCGCGCCGTCGCGCAGACGGTCGCACGGTGCCGGCCGGAGGTCGTGTGCGCGTACCCGATCTCGCCGCAGACGCACATCGTCGAGGCGCTCAGCGTGCTGGTCGCCTCCGGTGAGCTGGCGCCGTGCGAGTTCGTCAACGTCGAGTCGGAGTTCGGCGCGATGTCCGTCGCGATCGGCGCGTCCGCCACCGGCGCCCGTGCCTACACGGCGACCGCCAGCCAGGGCTTGCTCTACATGGCCGAGGCGCTCTACAACGCGTCCGGGCTCGGGCTCCCGATCGTGATGACGGTCGCGAACCGGGCGATCGGCGCCCCGATCAACATCTGGAACGACCACAGCGACGCGATGTCGCAACGCGACTCCGGATGGATCCAGTTGTACGCCGAGAGCAACCAGGAGGCGGCCGACCTGCACGTCCAGGCGTTCCGGATCGCCGAGGAACTCTCGTTGCCGGTGATGGTGTGTATGGACGGCTTCGTGCTGACCCACGCGGTCGAGGGGATCGACGTTCCGTCCCAGGAGCAGGTCGAGGCGTTCCTTCCGCCGTTCGAGCCGCGGCAGGTCCTGGATCCGGACGCGCCGATCACGATCGGCGCGATGGTGGGTCCGGAGGCCTTCACCGAGGTGCGGTACCTGGCGCACGAGAAGCATCGCCGGGCGCTGGAGGTAATTCCGAGGGTTGCGGACGACTTCGCGCGGACCTTCTGGCGGAGCTCCGGCGGCCTGGTCCACTCGTACGGCTGTTTGGGCGCGGAGACGATCGTGGTCGCACTCGGATCGGTGCTTGGTACGGTCAAGGACACGGTCGACGAACTCCGCGCCGAGGGGGTCAGCATCGGGGTGCTGGGAGTGACCTCGTTCCGGCCGTTCCCCTCCGACGCCGTGCGGGCGAGGCTGCGCGGTGCGCGGCGCGTCGTCGTACTCGAGCGGGCGCTTGCCGTCGGGATGGGCGGGATCGTCTCGGGCGACGTTCGTGAAAGCGTGCCCGGAACACCGATCTCCACGGTGGTCGCGGGGCTCGGCGGCCGGCCGGTGACCAAGAAGTCGTTGCGGGCGCTGTTCACGGACGCGGTGGCCGATCGGCTCGAACCGCTGACCTTCCTGGACCTGAAGCGTGACGTGGTCGAGCGCGAGCTCGGCCGGACGAGTTGAGGGGACCGAGCCATGCCTGTGCAACGGATCAAGTTCTACCAGACCGGGAGCTTCGCGGTCGGGAACCGGCTGCTGGACCCGGATCAGCGGTCCGTGCAGGCCGACACCGCGCGGACGAACTCGCTCACCAAGGGCCACCGTGCCTGCCAGGGATGTGGCGAGGCGCTCGGCGCCCGCTACGTGCTGGACGCGGTGATGCGTGCCACCGGCAACCGTGCGGTGACGGTGAACGCGACCGGCTGCTTGGAGGTTTTCTCGACACCGTTCCCGGAGTCCTCGTGGCGGGTGCCGTGGTTGCACTCGCTGTTCGGCAACGCCCCGGCGGTCGCGACCGGCGTCGCGGCGGCTCTGAGAGCGAAGGGCCGGACCGATGTCCGGGTGGTCGGACAGGGCGGCGACGGGGGTACGGTCGACATCGGTCTGGCGTGCCTGTCGGGGATGTTCGAGCGCAACGACGACGTCCTCTACATCTGCTACGACAACGGTGGCTACATGAACACCGGCGTACAGCGGTCGGGGGCCACGCCGCACGGTGCGGTGACGACCACGACGCCGGCCGGAAACTCGTTCGGGCAGGGCAAGAGCCTGCCGTTGATCGCGATGGCGCACCGGATCCCGTACGTCGCCACTGCGACCGTCGCGGATCTGCGTGACCTCGAGTACAAGGCGACCCGGGCGATGGAGTTCCGCGGCGCCCGGTACCTGCACGTGCTGGTGCCGTGCCCGCTCGGATGGCGGACCGGCTCCGGCGAGACGATCCAGGTCGCGCGGCTCGCCGTGGAGACCGGCGTCTTCCCGGTGTTCGAGGCGGTCGACGGCGAGGTGACGGACGCGACGCGGATCCGGCGCCTGCGCCCGGTCGAGGACTACCTGCGACCGCAGGGACGCTTCGCCCACCTGTTCGGCGATACCCCGCGCGACGACGTGATCAGCAGGATCCAGGCCGAGGCGGACCGGAACATCCGGACGTTCGGCCTGACCGAACCCGACGAGGTGAGTTAGATGCCCGAGGCCACCAACACCACTCCGCATCCGTTCGCGATCACGCTGGACGTCGGATCCAGCCTGGCGAACAAGACGGGTTCCTGGCGGACCGAGCGCCCGGTGTACCTCGATCGGATGCCGCCGTGCAACAACGCCTGCCCGGCGGGGGAGAACGTCCAGGAGTGGTTGTCGCACGCGGAGGAGGGCGACTACGAGTCTGCCTGGCGGCAGATCATGATCGACAACCCGTTCCCGGCCGTCATGGGCCGCGTCTGCTACCGGCCCTGTGAGACAGCCTGCAACCGGGCGACGCTGGACGAGCCGGTCGGCATCAACTCGGTCGAGCGGTTCCTGGGCGACGAGGCCATAAAGCAAGGCTGGACTGTGACGGTGGAGGCGCCGCCGAGCGGGAAGAGTGTTCTGGTGGTCGGAGCGGGTCCGTCGGGGCTGTCCGCGGCGTACCACCTGGCGTTGCGCGGCCATCAGGTCACCGTGCGGGACGACTCGCCGGAGGCCGGCGGCATGATGCGGTACGGCATTCCGTCGTACCGCCTGCCGCGGGAGGTGGTCGACGCGGAGATCCAGCGGATCGTCGACCTCGGTGTGCGGTTGGAGCTCGGCGCCGGGGTGACCGATCTCGGCGGCGCGCTGACCGAGTTCGACGCCGTGTTCCTGGCCGTCGGCGCACACATCGGACGGCGTGCGGACATCCCCGCCGGTGACTCGGCACGCATCGTCGATGCGGTGTCGCTGCTGGCCGACCTCGAGAAGGGCGAGCAGCCGCTTCTCGGGCGCCGGGTCGCGGTGTACGGCGGCGGCAACACCGCGATGGACGTCGCCCGGACTGCCCGCAGGCTCGGTGCCTCGGACGCAGTAGTGGTGTACCGGCGGACCCGCGATCGGATGCCGGCGCACGACATCGAGGTCCGCGAAGCCCTGGACGAGGGTGTCCGGATGCGGTGGCTGTCGACCATCGTGTACGCCGGCGCCGACCGGATCCGGATCGAGAAGATGCGGCTCGACGAGACCGGGTTCCCGCAGCCGACCGGTGAGTTCGAAGAACTGGACGCCGACTCGGTGGTTCTCGCGCTCGGGCAGCAGGCGGATCTCGCACTGGTGAGTGATGTCCCTGAGGTGGCGATCGCCGACGGCGTGGTGCAGGTCGATGGGCGGATGATGACGGGTCACGCCGGACTGTTCGCCGGTGGCGACATGGTCCAGGGCGAGCGGACTGTCACGGTCGCGGCCGGGCATGGCAAGCAAGCTGCGCGAAACATCGACGCGTGGCTGCGGGACGCGACGTACGAGCACCCGGAACGGCCCGAGCCGGCCTCGTTCGAGCGCCTCAACACCTGGTACTTCGCGGATGCTTCGGCGACGCTGCGCCCGCAACTCGACGCTGCCCGCCGGATCACGAGCTTCGACGAGGTCACGGGTGGGCTGACGGCGGAGAACGCGTTGTTCGAGGCCCGGCGCTGCATGTCCTGCGGCAATTGCCTGGAGTGCGACAACTGCTTCGGCGTCTGCCCCGACAACGCGATCATCAAGCTCGGCCCGGGCAAGGGCTACGAGATCGACCTGGAGTTCTGCAAAGGCTGCGGTCTCTGCGCGGCCGAGTGCCCGAGCGGAGCCATCACCATGATCCGCGAGCGCTCTTGACCGCTGCCTCGGCACAGAGGATGCCGTAATGGCCGTCGTAGCGCGCGTACAGGGCGGTGAGCAGGCCGGTCGCCTTGTCCGTGAAGATCTCCACCGGCGCACCGGTCAGATCGAGGCGGCTTCTGGCGGTCGCGACACTCCGGCGCTCGGACTGCGCCAGCACGATCGGCGGCGACGTGACGTCGAGCCCGATCGGGTTCGGTCGTGCCTGGATGATCCGGTAACTACCGGGTCCGCTGCGGATGACGATGCTGTCCTGGCGGCTGTACCTCTCCCGGAAGAGATGGAACCGATAGTCCATCGCTTCGAGGGCCACGATGGCCTCGGCTGCGGTCATCGCCATCTGCTGGCAGACCTTGTGCCGTGCGACTCGACGGACCGACGGCGGCAGTAGCTCCGGCGGTGACGGCGGGGCCGGCGGGATGACACGTTCCCGCAGACATTCGGCGAGCGCCCCCGGGTACGTGTGCAGCTGCCCGATCGTGCGCGTCGCGAGCAGGCCGACCAGCTCGGACATGGTCGCGGCCGCCACCTGCGCCCGGACCCGCCGGTCGCCGGCCAGTTGTACGTCGGCCTGCGCGACCAGCGGCCTGAGCAGCCCGGGCTCCGGCAGCCGGGTCAGCCGAACCCGGCTGTGCGCCGCCAAGGGCCCGAGGATCGGCCCGAGGCGTTGGCGAATCAACGCCGCCGCATCGGTCGGCAGGATCCCCGCCGTACCGACCGGAATCGTTGCCGTCGGCCTCAACGGCACCGCGAAATGACCTTCTGTACTCATGTTTCCCCCTGAACAGCTCGGTCCTTCGAGCGTGCAGGTCCGATGCGCCCTCGAACAGGGCCGTTGGTCCCTGCTGTCCTCGCGTTCCGAAGGTGACCATCGGTCGTGACCACCGGACCGACCCACAACCCGTCCACACAGCCGACAACGTCCAGCCCCGTCCACCGGACCTTCGGGCACCAGCCGTTGTGGCCGTTCACTTCCGAGGCCGCTGCGACCGCCTGGCAGCAGGCCTACCGCAACGGTGGCCAGCAACCCTGGCACCTCGACCCGGGCCGGGCAGTCGGTGGGCGGGTCACCGGTGTCGACGAGGCGATCCGTGTCGACGTTCGGCAGGGGTCCGGGGGCGATCGGCTCGGCACCTTCTGTTGCGTGGCGGCCGGCGGTCAGTGGCAGCCCGTGGTCTGCGCAGGTGGCGTTCGCGGGCGCGACCGACCCGGCCGTGGTGATCGTCGCCTCGACCGGCGGCCATTACCAGGGCGTCGAGGCCTTCGCGGTCACGGCGATCCGAACAGTCGACTGAGGGCGGCTCACGAGGTGGCCGAAGGTCCCGGGTGATCGGGGCCGACGGCTCTGCCCCGGCCGGGCCGGCGGGACGAGATTGGTAGTGGGGACCCCGGACAGCCGGGGCTCCGGAAGAACGGCTCGAGTGGAGATGAGGATCATGCAGAAGCGAGCGTCGTTGAACGAGCTCGGTCTGAGCGCCGGGAAGAAGACCCGGCTGCGCCGGATCCTGTTCGACCACGGCCTGCAGAACGGGACTGCGTTGTTCCTTCCGTACGACCAAGGACTCGAACACGGGCCGCGGGACTTCTTCGCGAACCCGCAGGCGTCGGACCCGAAGTACATCATGAAGCTGGCGATCGCCGGGGAGTTCAACGGCATTGCGATCCAGATCGGGCTGGCGGAGAAGTTCTTCTGGGACTACGCCGGTGAGATCCCCCTGATCCTGAAGCTGAACGGCAAGACCGACATCCCGTCGGACGAGGCGGCGTTGTCACCGGTGCACGCGAGCGTCGCGGACGCCGTCCGGCTCGGAGCCGACGCGGTCGGCTACACGCTGTACGTCGGTTCGCCGGCCCAGGAGGCCGATTTCGCGCAGTACCGGCAGGTCCGGTCGGATGCCGAGCGGCTCGGAATGCCGTTGGTCGTGTGGGCGTACCCACGCGGTGCGGCGATCACGGCGAAAGGCGGCACGGACTCGTTCTACGCGGTCGACTACGCGGCCCGGGTTGCCAGCGAGCTCGGCGCGGACGTCGTGAAGGTCAACTTCCCGCACCCGGCCAAGCGGGACAACGTCAAGCCGCCGTACGAGGAGATCTTCACCCCCCAGCAGGCGATCGACGGCGTCATCCGATCGGCGAACCGGACGCTGGTCCTTGTCTCCGGCGGCGAGAAGGCCGGCGATGACGCGATGTTCCGCAAGGCCCAGCAGGCGATGGACGCCGGCGGTCTCGGACTGATCTTCGGCCGGAACGTCTGGCAGCGCGGCTACGACGAGTCGCTGGCCTTCGTCGACGGTCTCAAGGAAATCCTCGTCCAGCACTCCAGTGATTGAAAGGAATCCCAGTGATGAAGAAGTACATCCTCGTAGGCGTCGATGACACGCCCGAGAGCCAGATCGCCTTGCGCTGGGCCGTCGACGCGGCCCAGGCGCGGGGGTCGGCGGTGCGAGTAGTGCGGGCCTATCTGACTGAAGCCGGCCGGTGGCCGGCGCTCGGCGTCGAAGGGTATGTTCCGCCGCCGATGCCGCTGGACAAGTTCCAGCACGAGCTCGACGACGCGGTGCAGTTCGCGCGGGACCGGCTCGGGTACCCGGGCGGCTCCGGCTGGCTGGCGAACTCCGATCCGGCGAACGCGATCCTGACCGAGGCCGGCGAGGCCGAGATGGTCGTCGTCGGGACCCGGTCGCGGAACAAGATGTCGGCCGCGGTGCTGGGCTCGGTGGCGACGGCCATGGCGGCCAAGGCGCCGTGCCCGGTTGTTGTCGTGCGCGGTGAGCACCGCGCGGGGCCGGTTGTGGTCGGCACCGATGGTTCGCCGGATTCCGAGGACGCGGTCGCGTTCGCCTTCGAGGAGGCGGCGCGGACCGAACAGCCGCTCGAGGTCCTGCACTGCTGGCAGCCCCAGATCGAGCATGCTGCATCGATCGACAGCACCGAGGACCTGCTGACGAACTGGCTCGCCGAGAGCCTCGAGCCGTACCGGGACAAGTACCCGACGGTGAAGGTCCGCGCATCCGTGATCGACGGCCGCCCAGGTGCGCGGCTGATCGAGCGCTCGGACGGGGCATCGCTGGTCGTCGTCGGCTCCCGAGGCCGCGGCGGCGTTGCCGGGCTGCTGCTGGGATCGGTCAGCCAGAGCCTTCTGCACCACGCGGACTCGCCTGTCGCGATCGTCCGCCACCACCGGGAGTCGTGATGGGCCACTTTCTGACAGTTGCCGACGTGATGACGAAGAACGTCGTCACCGTCACCGAGGACACGCCTTTCAAGGCCGTCGCCGCCGTACTGGCGGAGAACCACATCAGCGCCGTGCCGGTCCGCAGTGTGTACGGCGGGGTGGCCGGGGTTGTCTCCGAAACGGACCTGCTCCGCAAGGAGCAGTACCAGCGGACACCGCACGGCCTGCACTGGCCGCACCGCAAGACGCGGGCCAAGGCGGAGGCGCTGACTGCCGGAATGCTGATGACCAGCCCTGCGGTGACCGTGGAGGGTGGCTGCACGCTCGACGAGGCCGCACGGCTCATGGCCGGCCGCGGGATCACCCGCCTGGTCGTGACCGATGGCGACGAGCTGGCCGGAATCGTCGCGCGCTCGGATCTGCTGAAGGCCTTCCTGGCGACCGACGAGGAGATTCTGGCTCGGGTACGGCGTGACGTTGTCGACCGGAACCTGTGGGACGACCCGCTATCTGTGGAGGTGTCGGTCCACGAGGGCGTTGTGACGCTGACCGGTCAGGTGGAGAAGAAGAGCACGGTCGCGTTCGCCGAGGAGCTCGTCGGCGGTGTCGACGGTGTGGTCGGCGTTCAGACCAAGCTGACCTGGACGTTCGACGACACGACGCGCGCCACCGGCGCGACGTTCTACTAAAGGCCGAAGCCGGTGACGACCACGGAGCAGCCCTCGACGGAGCTGAAGACGAGCGATCCTCAAGAGCCCGCCGATCGGCTGTTCCGTGATCTTCGGACCACGCCGGACGGTCTGTCGGCGCGGGACGCGGAACGCCGGCTCGAGGCGTACGGGCCGAACGAACTGACCCGGCGTCGGGGAACTGGCTGGGTGGGTGAGCTGGGCCGGCAGCTCACCCACCCTTTGGCATTGCTGCTGTGGCTCGCCGCAGCGCTGGCAGCCCTCGGCGGTACGGGCGTGCTGGCCGTGGCGATCGTGGTTGTGGTCCTGCTGAACGCGGGGCTCGCATTCGTCCAGGAGCGACAGGCCGAGCGCGCGGTCGAAGCGCTGGCCGCCTATCTCCCGGCGTTGGCGACGGTTGTCCGCGACGGCGACGTCCGCAGCGTCGAGGCACGCTCACTGGTGCCGGGCGACATCGTAGTGATTGCCGAAGGCAATCGGGTGTCGGCCGACGTGCGATTGGTCGTGGGAGCTGTCGAGATCGACAACTCGACGCTCACCGGCGAGTCGGTGCCCGTTGTCCGGTCGGCCGACCAGCTCGATGCCGCGGGCAACTTGCTGGATGCCGGCGATCTGGTGTTCAGCGGCACGAACTGCACCGCAGGCGAGGCACGCGGCGTGGTGTTCGCGGCCGGCATGCACACCGAGCTCGGCCGGATCGCGGCGATGTCGCAGCGCGTGACCCGGGAGGACAGTCCGCTGGAGCGGCAGGTCAAGCGGGTCGCCTGGCTGATCGCCGCGGTCGCAGTCGGCGCGGGACTGCTGTTCCTGCTGCTGGGCGTGACGGTCGCGGGCTTGTCGTTGCCGGATGCACTCAATTTTGCCATCGGTCTGCTGGTGGCCAACGTCCCCGAGGGACTGCTGCCGACGATCACGCTCGCGCTGGCGGTCGGCGTACGGGTCCTGGCCCGGGCCGGCGCTGTGGTCAAGCGGCTGTCGGCGGTGGAGACGCTCGGATCCACGACGGTGATCTGCACCGACAAGACGGGCACGCTGACGCAGAACCGGATGCACGTGACGGATGTCTGGGTGCCGTCGCGCTCGGTCCCGCTGCTGCCGGCCGACGACGACCAGGTACGGCGCCTCGGGGCGACGCTCGCGCTGTGCTCCAATGCTGCAGCGGACAGCGGAGATCCCACCGAGGTCGCGCTCGTCCAAGCTGCGGTCGGGGTCGGTGCGCCGATGAACCCGGCGGCGCGGGCAGCCGGCCGGAGCGCGCAGTACGCGTTCGACCCGTCACTGCGGCTCATGTCGACCGTCGATCGGTGCGGCGACGAGCTGGTCGCCCATGTGAAGGGTGCGCCCGAGGAGATCCTTGCTCGTTCGACGCGATACCTGACTGCGACGGGGGAGGAGGAGCTGACCGACGAGGTACGGGCGGAGTTCGGGCGGACGTTCGTGGAGTTCGAGGGGCGCGGGCTACGGCTGATCGGCGCTGCCGACCGGACGGTCGAGCGGGCCGCGGCACGCGCGGACGTGGAGTGCGACCTGGTGTTCCTCGGTCTCGTCGCGATGCTCGACCCACCGCGGCCGGAAGTGGCCGACGCCGTACGGCGTTGTCAGGCGGCCGGGATCCGGTTGATCGTCGTCACCGGGGACAACGGGTTGACCGCGGCCGAGATCGCCCGGCAGGTCGGCATCACGCACGACGGGGTCAGGGTCGTGACCGGAGCGGAGCTGGACCGGATGAGCGAGCGTCAGTTGGACGACCTGCTTGCGGCGGACCATGAACTGATCTTCGCGCGGAGCTCACCCGAGGCGAAGCTGAGGATCGCGGACGCTCTGCAGGCACAGGGCCACGTCGTCGCGATGACCGGCGACGGGGTGAACGACGCACCAGCGTTGCGCCGGGCCGACATCGGAGTGGCGATGGGTGCCTCGGGCACCGATGTCGCCCGCGAGGCGGCCACGATGGTGCTGACCGACGACAACTTCGCCTCGATCGTCACTGCAGTCGAGTCGGGCCGCCGGGTGTACGACAACGTGCGGAAGTTCATCGTCTACATCTTCGCCCACGCCACCCCGGAGGTGGTGCCGTTCCTGATCTACGCGCTGTCGGGCGGGCGGGTTCCGCTGCCGCTGACCGTGCTGCAGATCCTCGCGATCGACCTCGGCACGGAGACCCTGCCGGCGCTCGCCCTCGGCCGCGAACCCGCCGAGCCCGGGCTGATGGACCGGCCGCCGCGACGCCGGACCCAAGGTGTGATCGACGGTCCGATGCTGGCGCGCGCCTGGGGGTTGCTCGGTGGGCTGTCCGCGATCCTGGTCGTCGGCGCCTTCTTCTGGACACTCCTCGCCGGCGGCTGGCGTCTTGGCGACCCCACCGGCACCGGCGACCCGTTCCACGAGTTGTGGCTGCAGGCAACCACCATGTCGTTCCTGGCCATCGTCGCCTGTCAGCTCGGCACCGCGTTCGCAGCCCGCACGCAGTACGCATCGCTGCGCTCGATCGGTGTCACCACGAACCGATTGCTCTTGTGGGGCGTCCTGTTCGAAGTAGTCTTCGCCGCCGCCGTGGTCGCGCTGCCACCCCTGCAGAACATCTTCGGCACCTCGGTCCCGCCGACGTCGCAGCTCCTCGTCCTGGCGACCTTCCCATTCGTCGTCTGGGGCGCCGACGAACTGTGGCGCCTGCTTCGCCGTCGGCGTGCACCAGGGCGGTCGAGCTCATGACCGCAATCTTCGACTGGCTCGCCCAACTGCCCACGTGGCTGGTGCTGACGGTGGTCTGCCTGCTGCCGGCGCTCGAGGCATCGACCTTCCTGGGCCTCGTCGTGCCGGGCGAGACCGCGGTCATCATCGGCGGAGTGGTCGCCCACGCGGGTGGCTTGCCGCTGTGGGCCGTGATGGTTGCGGCTGCACTTGGTGCGATCGTGGGCGACCAGGTGGGGTTCGTGGTCGGGCGGCGCCACGGGCCTGGACTTCTCGGCCGGTTGCCGAGCCGGCTGCGACGGCCGGAGCAGGTCGAGCGGACCCTCGCCCTGATCCGTCGCCGCGGAGCCGTCGCCGTGATCCTCGGCCGCTGGACCGCTGCGTTCCGGGCGCTTGTTCCCGGGATCGCGGGGATGAGCCGGATGCGGCGCTCGCACTTCACCTTCGCGAACATCGTCGGTGGAGGGGTCTGGGCCGTCCTGGTGGCCGGCGGAGGCTTCCTGGCCGGAGCGTCGTACCGGGTGCTCGAGCAACGCCTGGGGCTGGTGAGCGGCCTGCTGCTAGGCGGGTTCGCCAGCACCCTGACTGTCGCGGTGTTCGTACGGCGTCGTCGGCACCGTCGGCTGGGCGGGTGAGGTGCGGACGTACCGTTGCCGCATGGTGTCGCGGCGGAGTTGGGTCGAGCAGGTCATGGGGCTGCCGATCAGTGTGCTTGCGCGCGGCGAGGGCGCCGGGTCGGAGGCGGCGGAGGTCGCGGTGCGGAAGGTGTTCGCCGAGCTGATCGAGGTGGATCGGGTGTTCTCGCCGTACCAGGCGGACAGCGCGGTGAGCCTGCTGGCGCGGGGCGAGGTGAGTTGGGATCGTGTTGATCCGGTGGTGCGCGAGGTTGCCGAGCGGTGTGTTGCCGCGCGGGAGTTGACCGGTGGCTTGTTCGACGCGGAGGTGCCTGGTGGCGGGTGGGACCCGTCGGGGCTGGTGAAGGGGTGGGCGGTCGAGCGGGCCGGTGAGTGGCTGCGGGAGGTCGGTGACGTGGACTGGTGCCTGAACGCCGGTGGTGACGTGCTCGTGGTGTGTCCGAGCACCGAGCCGTTCACGGTGGGCATCCAGGACCCGCGTGATCCGGGCCGGGTGGTCGCGAGTGTGCCGCGGACCGGGGGAGCGGTGGCGACAAGTGGCACTGCCGCGCGGGGCGCGCACCTGTACGACCCGCGCAGCGGCGGGGCGGCGAAGAGCCGCTGGCTGTCGGTGTCGGTGACCGGACCTT
This sequence comes from Kribbella sp. NBC_00709, assembly GCF_036226565.1. Taxonomy (GTDB): domain Bacteria; phylum Actinomycetota; class Actinomycetes; order Propionibacteriales; family Kribbellaceae; genus Kribbella. Next base: position 8,592,736 of record NZ_CP108996.1, on the reverse strand, counting down.
CTCTGGAGTACGCCGACGTGCTGGCCACGGCTGCCTTCGTCGCGGCCGACGGCTGGCCGGACGTCCTGAACGCGCTCCCTGGGTACGAAGGTCTGGGTATTCTTGCCGACGGCAACCTGTTCGCCACCGCCGGCTGGGGCGAGCGATGAGTGCGCGGATCCTGCTGATCGAGGACGACGGTGACCTGGCCCGGCTCCTCGACCGGGTCCTGACCGACGAGGGCTACACCGTGACCCGGGCAGCGGACGGGCACACCGGTCTGCATCTTGCGCTGACGCAGCCGGTCGACGCGATGATCGTCGATCGTGGTCTGCCGGCCGTCGAAGGTCTGGACCTGATCGCACGGCTGCGCAGTCGTGGTGTCGGTACGCCGATCCTGGTGCTGTCCGCTCGGAGAAGCACCGAGGACCGGGTCGAGGGCCTGGACACCGGAGCTGAGGACTACCTGACAAAGCCGTTCGAGCTGACGGAGTTGCTGGCCCGCGTGCGAGCGCTGCTCCGGCGGCATCTGGATCACGCAGTCGAGCTCGCCGTACCAGGTGGCTCGCTGGACCTGGCCGGCCGGACGGTACGTCGGACCGATGGCGGAACCGTAGAGCTGTCGGAGCGGGAGGCGGCTCTGCTTGGACTGCTGGCGGCGCGGCCCGGAGCGGTGTTCAGCCGGTCCGACCTCCTGGACCGGGTGTTCGGCGATGCGGAGTCCGAGACGGTCGTCGACACCTACGTCCACTACTGCCGGCGGAAGCTGGGGCGAGGAGTGATCAGCACGGTGCGTGGCCTCGGCTATCGGTTGGGCAAGCCATGAGCGGACGGCCGATCGGTGACGAGGTTCTGGTTCGCCGGGCCGCTCGTCGCGTCGCCGTGCAGGCTGCGGGGCTGGTCGCGCTCGCGATGCTGCTGCTCATCGCCTTGGTCACACTTGTCGTCGTCCGTGGGCAGGCCGGGGCCGCGGACGAGTTGCTCCGGTCCGCCATCGCCACGGCCGACGACGTCGGCGACCCGCCGGCGGGCACTTGGCTGGCGATGACCGGATCGTCCGGCACGGTCACCTCGCCAGGCCTGCCTGAGGAACTTCTCCCTGAGCTGGCTGCGCTTCGGTCACGAACCACCGGACAGATCAGCCTGATCACGATCGAGAACGACGACGGCGAGTATCGCGTTGCGACCGGCGTCACGAAAGGCAGGCCGGTCCAGGCCGTGCTGAATCTCGCGACGGCACACAAGGAACGCGCCCGGCTGCTGCAGGCGATGGGCTTCGCGACGGCGCTCGGCCTGCTGCTCGCAGGGCTGCTGGGCGTGCTGATCGGGCGTCGCGCCGTACAGCCGCTGGCCCAGGCCTTGACCCTGCAGCGCGCGTTCGTGGCTGACGCCGGGCACGAGTTGCGGACACCGTTGACGTTGCTGAGCACTCGCGCGCAGGTGCTCGGCCGGGCCTTACGTCGCAGCGGTGCGAGTGAGGAGATCCTGGGGGATGCGGACGGCGTGGTCGACGACACCCGCCGGTTGGCCGAGGTCGTCGACGACCTACTTGCCGCCGCGGATCCGCGGGGCGCGGAGGATCACGAGCCGGTCGACCTGGTCCGGATCGCGCAGGACGTGGCCGACACGGCCGGCGCTCACGCGGAGCAGGCCGGAGTAGTGCTGCGGTGGGAGTCCCATGGTGATACTGCGCTTGCCTTCGGTTCACAGAGTGCGATCCGGCGCGCGACGATCGCGCTGGTCGACAATGCGATCGACCACACGCCGCGCGATGGCGCAGTCCGGATGACGGTACGACGGCATCGCGGCGACGTGATCCTGGCGGTCAGCGACACCGGGCCGGGGATCGGTCCGGAGGCCGCGCAGCGTGTACTGCGCCGGTTCGATTCCGGGGGCCACCGGGCCGGACGTGCCCATTACGGGCTCGGACTGGCGCTCGCACACGACGTCGCGAACCGGCTCGGCGGTCAGCTCCGGCTGGTGCCGAGCGACATCGGGGCGACGTTCGAACTCGTCCTGCCCGCGATCGCGGAGGACAGTCCAAGGAAGGACTAAGAAACCGCGGTCATCGTCGGAGCATGACGTACCGCGGTGCAGCACACGAGGTCAGCCGGCCGCGGCGTACGCATGTCCGGCGCCGCCCGCGCCCGACTCCGGTGTGGTGGCGCGACGTGGTCGGGATCCTGTGCTGGGCGAGTGTCCTGGTGGTCGTCGCGCTGTGGGTGTCCGGGCGTGGCCTGCAAACACTGTTCAGCGGTCCGGCGGATCTGCTCACGTCTGTCGGCAGGCTGTCAGGACTGGTCGCCGCCGACCTGCTGCTGGTCCAGGTGTTCCTGATGGCGCGGGTGCCGATGATCGAGCGGAGCTACGGTCAGGACGAGCTGGCGCGCAAGCACCGGCTGGTTGGTTTCTGGTCGTTCAACCTGCTCCTGCTGCACATCGTCCTGATCCTCGCCGGGTACACCCTGCGTGATCACAACAATCTGCTGCGGGAGACGTGGACCGTCGTCACGACGTACGGCGGCATGCTGCTTGCGGTCGCCGCGACTCTCGCGCTGACGCTGGTCGTGTTCACCTCGGTCCGGGCAGCGCGGAAGGCGCTGCGGTACGAGTCGTGGCATCTGCTGCATCTGTACGCATACATCGGCGTCGGGCTGTCCATACCGCACGAGATCTGGACCGGTGCGGACTTCACGACCTCGCCGGTGGCGCGCCTGTACTGGTGGTCGGCGTACGGCGTGGCCGTCGGCGCGATCCTTCTGTACCGGCTCGCGCTGCCGGTCTGGCGGACCCTTCGGTACGGGCTCACGGTGCGCGAGGTGACCCATGAGGCGCCCGGTGTGGTGACCGTGTTGCTCGGTGGGCGTGGACTGCACCGGATGCCCGTCCGGGCGGGGCAGTACTTCGTGTTCCGCTTCCTCGACGGTCCGGGATGGTCACGGGGCAACCCGTACTCGCTGTCGGCCTCGCCGTCGCCCGACCGGCTCCGGGTGACGGCGAAGGCCGCGGGAGACGGCAGTAGCCGGCTCGCGCGGTTGCGGCCCGGCACTCGGGTGGCTGTCGAGGGGCCGTACGGGCGACTGACCGCGGAGCGACGGGTCACCGACCGCGTCGCGATGTTTGCCTGCGGCATCGGTATCACTCCGCTCCGCGCGTTGCTGGAAGAGCTCGAGTACGAGCCGGGCAAGGCCGTTCTTGTGTACCGCGCGCACAGTGAAGCGGATCTGGTCTTCCGTGACGAGCTGGAGCAGCTGGCCCGGCGTCGCGGCATCACGGTGCACTACGTGCTCGGGCCGCGGCTGCGGAAGCGGTCGTCATGGCTGCCGGAGAACGCCCGGTCGTGGTCGGACGTGGACGCGATGTGGGACCTCGTGCCCGGGATCCCGCAGTACGACGTCTATGTCTGCGGGCCGGATCGGTGGATGGACGCGGTGTGTGCGGCTGCGCTGGAGGTCGGGCTACCGGCCAACCAGCTGCACCAGGAGCGATTCTCGTGGTGAAAGGAGTACGTGCGTGAGGCGCGGGATCAGACTGCTGATGACGGTAGCAACCACCGCGGTCGTGGCGGTGGCGTTCCGGGCGAGCGTGCAACCGCCATCCCTGTCATCGAGTACGCCGACCCGGAGTACGCCGACACGCAGTACGCCGACACCGCCAAAGCCAAGTGCTCCAACATCTTCGAAGACGACCGCCCACAGGGCCACCCCACGGTCCCCGGCGGTGTCGTCTGTGGTCGCGGGCGGTGTCGTCGACACGCAGTACGGGCCGGTGCAGGTGGAGGTCACCGTGCGTGGAGAGCGGATCGTCAAGGCGCACACGCTGCAGCACCCGAGCGGCGACGGGCAGACCGACCAGATCAACGGCTACGCGGTCCCGCAGCTCAACCAGGAGACGATGGCTGTTCAGAGTGCGCAGATCGATACGGTGTCCGGCGCGACCTTCACCTCTGAGGGGTACCGCCAGTCACTGCAGTCCGCGCTCGACGCCGCGCACAAGGCCGGTGCGCTGTGAGGACACATTCGGAGCGGCTGCGGCGCAACCTGCTGGTCGGCGGCAGTACCGGCGTACTGCTGGCTCTGCTCTTCCTGTTCCCGACGAGCCGGAACCACGTCTCCACGCCGTCGGTGTCCACGGTGACGCCGGGCATCGTCAGTACGTCGCCCGGAACCGGCGACATAACGGTGAACGGGGCGTCGGCCGGCACGCGGTACGGGCCGGTGCAGGTCCGGATCACCATCAAAGGGCGCCGGCTGACTGCGGTGACGGCGGTGGTCTACCCGTCCGAAGGTGGGCGTGACCGCGAGATCAGCTCGTTCTCGCTGCCGCAGCTCGAGCAGGAAGCTCTTGCTGCGCAGAGTTCCCGGATCGACACGGTGTCGGGGGCAACTTTCACCTCCGACGGGTACCGCCGTTCGCTGCAGTCCGCCCTGGACGCAGCGCATTTCCGGTCCGCCGGGTGAGCGTTCCAAGAAAACACCAAGATCCCGCTGCCAGCCTGGCTGCTCCGAATCGGTTACGAGTCGAAGGAACCTGATGCAGACAGTCAACGGTCTCCCGGCCCACGTGCTCCTTGTGCACGCCATCGTCGTCCTGCTCCCACTGTCGGCGGCGCTGCTGGCGCTCACCGCGCTCTGGCCCGCGGCCAGACGCCGGCTCGCCGGACCGAACGCGATCCTGTCGCTGCTGGTCGTCGTACTGGTGCCGATCACGACGAGCGCAGGCGAGTGGCTGGAACACCGCCTCTCAGCGAACCCGCTGATCCACCGCCACGCCGAGCTGGGCGACACCGCGATCTACGCGGCCATCGGCGTCGCGGCAATGGCGGTCGTGCTCTGGTGGCGGCAACGAGAGAGCACCGGCCGGACACCGGCGAAGCGCACCTTCCTGGCGCCCACGTCGAACGCCCTCACCACGACCCTGACCGTGATCGCCGTCCTCGTCGCCGGCGCCGCCGTGTACGACGTAGTCCGCATCGGCGACTCCGGCGCCAAGGCAAGCTGGAACAACTGGGCCGCCCGCCGCCCCTGAGCGGACAGGCCCAGAGGTCATCCGCCGTGGGCCGTGGAGATGTCGCGGCCGTCCAATGTTGGGAGGGCGATGGCGACCAGGACGGCGGAGCCGGCGAGGAGCCAGAGGTAGCTGAGTTGGAGGCCGGCGCCGAGTGGGCCGTTGTGGAAGGCCTGGTGGATGGGGGAGTAGGGCTGCCAGTCCTCGAAGCGCGGGAGGATGAGGCCGGCGGCATACACGACGTACGCCGCGGTCGCGGCCGCCGCGGCGATGCCGATGGCGGTGGTGCGGCGCCCGGTGAGTGCGCCGACGGCCAGTGCGAGTACGCCGTACTCGAGGCCGAGCAACGTCATCGCAAGGGCGCCACTGGCGGCGTCCACGGGGGAGATGCCGAGTCCGAAGATCGGACTCGCGATGGTGGTGGCGGCGAACAGCGTGAGGCCGAGAACCGCGAGCGAGGTCGCCAGCGCGAGGGCTTTGTCGAAGACGATCCGGGCGCCGGAGACCGGGGTGACGAGCAGCAGTTCGAGCGTGCCGCGTTCCTCTTCGCCGGCGATTGCACGCGCGCCGTGGCCGATTCCGAAGACCAGGAACAGGCCGGGCAACATCAGCGTGAACAACTCGGCGTTGAGGAATCCGGCGCCGGTCGTCATCGCGTCGAGGTTGAAGAACTTCCGCAGCGCCTCGGGGAACGACTGGTAGAGCTGCGTCAGGTCCAGCATGTCGCGCACCGACGGCCAGAGCGCGGACTCGAGCAGTACCAGGACCGCGATCGCGATCGACCAGCCGATGAGGCCGCGGCGGGCGTCGTACATCGACTTCAGATAGACGCTGCGGAACATGGTCCTCACCCCTGGCCGTCGTAGTAGTCGAGGAACGCCGCCTCGAGATCCGCCTCGTGGCTGACGACGTTGCTGACGCCGTACGGCGCGACGGCCTTGAGCAGCTCCGCGGTCGACCCGGCGATGACGATGTGCGCGGTGCGGCCGTCCACCGACAGCTCCTGCAGGCCCGGTACGGCGTGGATGCTGTCCGTCGGCGGGACGCCGTCGAACGTGAGGTCGAGGCGCCGCCGGGCTCGGTCTCGCAGTGCCGGCACGGACTGCACGGTGACCAGTCGTCCGGCGCGCAGGATGGCGACCGTGTCCGCGACCGCGTCGACCTCGGAAAGGATGTGTGAGGACAGGAAAACGGTTCGTCCGGCGTCCCGGGTCTCGCGCAGCAGACTGCGGAACTCGCGCTGCATCAGCGGGTCGAGTCCGCTGGTCGGCTCGTCGAGGATCAGCAGGTCCGGGTCGTGCATGAAGGCCTGCACGATGCCGATCTTCTGCCGGTTGCCGCGGGACAACGTGCCGATCCGGACGCCGAGGTCCAGGTCGAACCGCTTGGCCAGCAGTTCGATCCGATTGCGTTCGACGCCGCCGTACAGATGAGCGAAGTAGTCCAGGTACTGCGTACCGGTCAGGTCCGGGTAGGCGACGAACTCGCCCGGCAGGTAGCCGATCCGGCGCTGCAGGGCGTCGTACTGGTCCGAGGCGTCGAAGCCGAACACGACCGCGGACCCGGCGGTCGGCCGGATCAGGCCGGCCAGCAGGCGGATCGTGGTGGTCTTACCGGCCCCGTTCGGCCCGAGGTACCCGAGGATGACGCCGGCGGGTACGTCGAGATCGAGACTGTCGAGGGCGGTTCGGTGACCGAAGCGCTTGGTCAGGTTGCGGGTTCTGATGACGTGGTCCATGTCAGAACTCCGGATGGTGTACGACGGCGACCGGGCTGTGTGAGTGGTAGAGCAGACCGCGGGCGACGGATCCCATTCGCAGTTCGGAGAACGCCGTACGGCCGAGGCCTCCGACCACGACGAGGTCGGCGTCGCGCGACTCGCGGGCCAGGGCGAGAACGGCGTGGTCGGTGACGCTGCGGCGGTGGACCGCGATGTCGGGGTACTTCGCTGTCCAGCCTTCGAGGGTTCGCGTGAGCAGTTCGTCGGCGGTGTCGCGCCACGGCTCCTGGTCCGGGTCGTCCCAGACGTTCGGGTCTGGGTAGCTCTTCGGGATCTCGACGGCGTGGAGGCCGAGGATCTCGGCGCCGGTGGTCGCGGCCTGTTCGAACGCGAATTGGAGCGCGTCCTGACCTTCGACGGATCCGTCGATGCCGACCACGATCCGCCCGCGGGGTGGGGCTGCTGGGTCCCAGGTATCGGGCACGACAACCAGGGGGACTGTGGTGCTGAGCGCCGTACAGACCTGGGAGGTCGAGCCGAGGACCAGTTCGGCGAAGCCGCCCATGCCGCGGCGGCCGACGACCAGGGCCTGGGAGTGTTCGGACTGCTCGAGCAGGACCTGGGCCGGCTGGCCGTGCCGGACTTCGAGCGACGCGGCCCGGAAGCCGATCAGCTCGAGTTCGTCGAGGGCGTCTTCGAGCACCTCGCTGCCGTCGTCGCGTGCGTTGGGCGGCGCGCCGACGGCCACGTGGCGGTCGTCGTCGACGACGTGCACCGCGTGCAGTGGCGCGTCGTGCAGCATCGCGTACGACGCTGCCCAGGTCAGCGCGATCAGCCCGTCGCGGGATCCGTCGATCCCTACCAGCACAGGCAGTTGTGTGGACATGAGGACCTCCCGGACTCGTACTCCTGGCAGCTCCAGTCAAGCCTTGGATGTGGGCCGTAGGCAGGGCCGAAGGTCCTGCTGAAGGGAGCGTTTCGGCCGCTGTCACGGGTGACCGAACGGGACAGAGTCGACAGTGGAAAGTCTCGTCCAGGGAGGTTCGTGATGAAGGCATTGGTGTACAACGGTCCGGGTCAGCGGAGCTGGCAGGAAGTGCCGGATCCGGTGATCCAGGATCCTGAGGACGCGATCGTACGCGTCGACGCGGTGACGATCTGCGGCACCGATCTGCACATCCTGAAGGGGGATGTTCCGACCGTTGAGCCGGGGCGGATCCTCGGTCACGAAGCAGTTGGCACGATCACGGCCGTCGGTAGCGGCGTCCGCGGTGTGGCGATCGGCGACCGGGTGCTGATCTCGTGCATCACCGCCTGCGGCCGGTGTGAGTACTGCCGGCAGGGCCACTACGGTCAATGCCTCGGCGGTGGCGGCTGGATCCTCGGCCACCTGATCGACGGCACGCAGGCCGAGCAGGTCCGGGTACCGTTCGCCGACCGCTCGGTGTACAAGCTGCCGGACAACGTCAGCAACGAGGAGGCGGTACTGCTGGCCGACATCCTGCCGACGTCGTACGAGGTCGGCGTACTCAACGGTAAGGTCTCACCGGGCGACACCGTCGTGATCGTCGGCGCCGGCCCGATCGGGCTGGCGGCACTCGCGACCAGCAAACTGTTCTCGCCGTCACGGGTCGTGGTCGTCGACGCCGCGGACTCGCGGCGCAAGGCTGCCCTTGAGCGCGGCGCCGATCTGGCCCTCGGACCGGACGAGGACGTCGTGGCGCAGGTTCGGGAGCTGACTGGTGGGCTCGGCGCCGATGTGGCGATCGAGGCCGTCGGCGTACCGGATACCTTCGAGCTCTGCACCCGCGTCGTCCGGCCGGGCGGCACGGTCGCGAACGTCGGCGTCCACGGCGCCCCCGCGACGCTGCACCTCGAGGACCTGTGGATCAAGAACGTCACTATCACCACCGGTCTGGTCGATACGTTCTCGACCCCGAGGCTGTTGTCGATGCTCGCCGCTGGCCGACTCGAGATGCCCGGTCTGATCACCCACCGGTTCGGCCTCGACGAGATGCAGGACGCCTACGACGTCTTCGCCGACCCGGCCACCACGGGCGCCCTGAAGGTCGCACTGTTCGGCGAGAAGGGGGTCGAGTAGTAGTCAGAGAGCCGCGGTCCGCGCCTCAGATGGCGTGGACCGCGGCTTTCGTTTGCCGGATCAGGCGGGTGCGAAGGTGATGGGCTGAATGACTTCGATGCGGTTGCCGACGTGGTCGCAGACCGGTAGGTCGTGGTAGATCTCCCAGCTGTCTCCGCTCGCGATCGCGTCGTCTGCCTCCAGCCAGTGCTCGATGGCCTGGTAGGTCAGGTCGAGCTTCTCGTCCGGGGCAGTGTGCCAGACGGCGACCACCGGACCGCCTGGCAGCACGGACTGCTCAATGGGTGTGTTGGCCGGGATCGGGGCGGAGACGGGGAATCCGGCCTCTGCCTCGATCACCCCGTCGGACATTGTGCGCCAGCGTGCGAACGGGAAGCCGACGGGCGCGATGTCGTGGTGCCGCAACTGCTCGGCGACGGCGGCGCACGCCGACGGAACCCAGTCCACCAACTGCTCGGGGCGCAACCGGGTGCGGCGGACTGCGGTCGGTTGTTCGGGAAGGGCTCGGACTTGGCACATGCTGACTCCGCGGGCGCCTTAGTGAACCACGGCGATCGGCGAATGGACGTGGTGCAGGACGCTCTGGCTCACGGATCCGAGGACCAGTCCGCTGAATCCGCCGCGGCCACGGGAGCCGACGACGACCAGGTCGGCGGACTCGGAACGCCGTACCAGGGCCTGGGCCGCTGAGCCTGGGACCAGTTCGGTCGTCCACTTCACGTCCGGGTGATCCGCGGCCGCGCCGGCGACGGACTCGGCGACGAGCAGCCGCGACTCCTCGCGGACCTTCTCCTCGTCGAACTGCAGCATGGATGCGCCGTCGGCATAGGTGAGGAACGGGCTGGTCCACGCGTGGACGGCGACGACCTGAGCGTGCAGCGAGTCGGCTTGGTCGAAGGCGAAGTCGATGGCCTTTGCCGAGGCCTTGGAGCCGTCGACACCGACGACGATGGTCGGCCCGTCCTGCCCGTGCGGCTGCTCGTCGTGCGGGATCACCACGACCGGGCAGTCCGCGTGCGCGGTCACCTGGACGGCGACCGAGCCGACGAGCAGTCCGCTCCAGCCTCCGAGTCCGCGCGATCCGAGGACCACGAGCCTGGCGTCCCGAGACGCGTCGATCAGGGTCTTCGGAGCGGACCCGCCGAGGAGACTGGTCTCGATCCGCAGGCCAGGGTGCTGCTCGCGGATGCCGGCGGCTACCTCGTCGAGGCCTTGCTGGCGGGCGGCTCGGATCGCCTCGAGCGGGACGACCTTTCCGGGCGACGGCCGGGTGATGATCACGATCTCGAAGGCCTCGACGATCTGCAGTGGGGCCATTGCACGGTCGGCTGCGGCGGCGGCCCAGTTCAGCGCTGAGAGGCTGCCGGGAGAGCCGTCGTACCCGATCACGATCGGGGTGGGCTGTGTGGACATGATGTCGATCTCCTTGGGTGTTCAGAACCAACGGTCGAGGGAGTCGCGCCAGTCGAGCCGGGACGTGTGTCCGGCGGGCTGGGCGGGGTAGCCGATCCGGATCACCATCTGCGGCCAGGCATGACCGCCGATCAGCTCGCGGACCGCGAATCGGGGGACAGGGCGTTCCAGTACCTGATTCAGGAAAGAGGCCGTCAGGTCGTACGAAGTGGCGACCAGGAGCATCCGCTGCAGGGCGAGGCCGGCGGTGACCCAGGCGGTGCCGTCCTCGCCGGCAGTGCTGAGTACGGCGATCGTCGGTTGCCTCTCGTAGACAGCCTGGCTCCGATGGGCGCTGTCGAAGCCGAGCGCCAGGTCCCGGACAACGGCCGGGAGGGCCGGTAGCGGGCCGAGCGCGTTCTCGTGGACCCCGTCGCCCGATCGGTCGCCTCCGATCCAGTGCAGCCGCTCGTGCAGTCGGTCCTCGTCGATACTGTCCGCGGAATCGGTCTGCTTCAGCAGTGCATCGAGTTGTTGCGTCGTGGCCGGGTCGAGCCAGTGGAGCTGCGCGTTCTCCTGCCGTGCGGCGTCGTCGAGCTGGTGCTGGACCCGCGGTGGGATGAGGCGGCCGAGCAGGGGGCCGCGGTACGTATGCCGGGCGGAAACCTCGCCGTACAACGTACTCAGCCCCGCGACCGGTGCCTGGCGATCCGCGAGGAAGAGCCGGGCCACGACCTCGGGCCGTGCCGGGTCGGGGTCGACGGCCAGGCGTGACTCGTAGCCGAGCATCGCCGCGGCGACGCGGACGTTGAAGGCCGCCGCTCCGAGGCCGATCCGGGCACCTCGGCCGGCCGGATCGGCGACCGGCAGCGTGCGCTCTTCGTCGAGCAGTACGTCGATCACCGGCCCGTGGATCTCGAACCGCCACGGTTGCGTGTTGTGCATCGACGGGGCGTGCGCCGCGGCCGCGAGCACGATGCGGATCTCGTCATCGGTCAGTACGGCGTTCGCGGCGGGGCCGCCTCGAATGACCTCGGCCATGGGGCACCTCCGTGGATAGACATGGCTTCCGATTTCAGCCTGGACGCGGCTCCGCGCCGCGGACACCGGCATACGTCCCGGGACCGAGGGGCCGTTCGGCTCCCGCGAGTGAGGTGCGAAGGGCTCTGACCGTCGGCGACACGAGGTCGCAGGATCGAGGTGTCGGAATCGAGTGAAAGGACGACATCATGACCACTAGGCAGCGGCAAGACCTGCCGGCTCCTGCAATGCAGCCCGACGGCGATCGGCATCCGATCATCACCACGGCGGCCGGGCGTGCGCTCGGCGTCCTGCGGATCGCGTACGGCCTGAGTTTCTTGTGGGCGTTCGTGGACAAGGTGTTCGGCCTCGGCTACGCGACTCCGTCCGGTAAGGGCTGGATCGATGGTGGCGACCCGACGGCCGGGTTCCTGGGCAAGGGTACGAGCGGTCCGATGGCCGATTTCTACCAGTCGCTGGTCGGTGACTGGTGGGTCACGCCGCTGTTCATGATCGGCCTGGCCGGTATCGGTCTCGCGCTGACGCTCGGTATCGGGATGCGCATCGCCGCGGTGTGCGGTGCGTTGCTGTATCTGCTGATGTGGTCGGCGAACCTGCCGCCGGAGACCAACCCGGTGCTGGACGACCACATCCTCGGCGCCATCACCGTCGTCACCCTCGCACTGGTTGCCGCTGGCAACGTATGGGGTCTGGGCAAGTGGTGGAGCAGCCTGGACTTCGTCGGCAAGTACCCGTGGCTGCGGTGAGCGACATGACCGTCAAGCCGGTCATCCACGTCGGAGTCGACGGCTCCTGGCGCGACACCGGTGCCCTGGAGTGGGCCCTGCAGGAGTCGTTGCTCCGGCGGGAGCCACTCCAGGCGGTGCATGTGATCGACGATCGAGTCCGGCGGGCCTCAGGGCTCGAGCCGGATCTGGTCGACGACACGGCGATGGAGCTCATCACCGATGTCCAGAAGAACCTGGACGCGAGTCCGGGCGCATTGGACCACGAGGCGGGCCTGATGATCGGGCCGCCGGCCCGGATCCTGACCGAGGCGGCGGCGAACAGCCGGATGCTGGTTGTCGGCCGCCGGGGGCTGGGAACGTTCAAACGGCTGCTGATCGGTTCCACCTCGGAGGCGGTCGCAGCGCACGCGAACGTCCCGGTTGTGGTTGTGCCGGAGCACTGGAAGCCGTCCGACCACGCGGGACCGATCCTGGTCGCCCTCGACGACGGGGACGGCAACGCCGCGGCGATGGAGTTCGCCACCACACTCGCTACTGAGCGGAACCTGCCGATCCGGATCCTGCACGTGTGGGATCTGCCGGCCGTCTTCAGCTGGGACGCGGTCAACACGGCCGGCGTCAGCTCCGAATGGGCCGAGCATGCCCAGCGGTACTTCGACAACGTCGCCGCGGAGTGGCACCAGAAGTACCCGAACCTGACCATCGAGGTCGACATCCGGCGCGGGCACGCGGTCGACGGTGTCGTCACCGCGGCCGAACAGTCCGACGCCCAGCTCCTGGTCGTCGGCACCCACCACCACACCCGGCTGGCGTCGGCTCTCCTCGGCTCCGTGACGCGAGGAGTACTGCACCACACGGTGTGCCCGCTGGCCGTCGTACCTACGCAATTCTGAGGTGAGAAAGATGAGTGACTGGAACCGGACCGGCCCGGTAGTGGTCGAGGTCGACGGAAGCGCGGAAAACCTTCGCGTAGTGGACTACGCGTCCGCCGAAGCCTTGCGGACGGGCGCGGAGCTGGTGCTGGTCGCGCCGTACTCCGCGCACGGTTCGTACTCTCCGATGATGCCGGGCTACGCGCCGAAGCCGCCCGCGGAGGCAGCCGACGCCGCGGTCCGGGCAGCTGTGGCGCATGTGCGGCACCGCGACGGATACGCGACCGAACTGGTCGCGCTCACCGAGGAGGGCTCCCGGCTCCGCGTCCTCGCGACTGCGGCGCGCAAGGCCCGGATGCTCGTGGTCGGGCGTTCGCGCAGTCGTGGCCCACAGCGGCTGGTGCACACCCAGGCCAACCTGACGCTGGCAGCGCGGGCCGGCTGCCCGGTGGTCGTCGTACCGCTGTCCTGGAAGCCGTCGCTGGTCGACCGGAAGGTTGCCGTCGGCATCGATGGTACGGCGTTGTCGACCGAGGCGCTCGAGTTCGCCTTCGGGGTGGCGGCGGCACGGGAGGGTGACCTGATCGTGGTTCACGCCGGACTGCCGGCCGAGCGTCCGTTCGCGGACGAGGATCCGGACTGCTCGTGGATCAGCCGGGCCGACTACATCCTGTCCGAGAACCTGGCCCCGTGGACGAGGCGCTTCCCGGACGTGAAGGTGACGCGCTTCCTGAGTAGCCGTCCGCCGGCAGCGGCACTGGTGCACGAGAGCGGCGACGTCGGACTGATCGTCGTCGGCGCGCACAGCGGCCCGTTGCCGATCGACCCGGTCGCGCGGCGTTCGACGGCCGCGATGACCTGCCCGGTCGCGATCGTCCCGCACCACCTGACCGACGCCGAGGGCAAGCGCCTGGACGCTTCCCGCACGAGCGTCGGATCGCACTGAGCGGAGGGAGCAATCATGTCCGAGACCGTTCGAGCCTTGATCGTGTACGAGACGATGTTCGGCAACACCGAGCGGATCGCGCGAGCGATCCGTGACGGGTTGCGACACCACCTTCCGGCGGACACGGTTCCGGTCAACCGGGCGCCGAGCGTCGTACCCGATGATGTCCGGTTACTGATCGTCGGGGGACCGACGCACGCGTTCTCCATGAGCCGGCTGTCGACGCGGCAGGAGGCCTGGAAACAGGGCGACGTGGTGTTGCCGATCGAGGTCGGCATCCGCGAATGGCTGGCCGCGCTCGAGCCGCCGACCGGACGTCGATCCGATCTGCTCCGGGTAGCGACCTTCGACACCCGGATCGCCAAGGTACGGCGGTTGCCGGGCTCGGCCGCCCGCTCGGCGGCGAAACTGCTCCGCCGGATGGGCCTACGGCCGCTGACCACGTCGGAGAGCTTCTTCGTGAACGAGACGACCGGCCCGATCAGCGACGTCGAGATCGACCGCGCGCAGCACTGGGGCGAAGAACTCGGCCGCCTACTGACCGGCACCGCAAAGGTTGCCTGAGAGGACCCGAAATGATGATGCACTCAGCGACAGGTGCCGTGCTCTGGGCCGTGACCGTGGTCGCCCTCTGGGGCGGCGCGGTATGGGCCGCGGTCCAGCTACTCCGGCGCCCACACCGCCAGCCACCCCGGACCATGCCGTCACCCCTCGACATCCTCGAACGCCGCTACGCCGCCGGCGACATGACCCGCGAAGACTTCGACGAAGCCCGAGCCCGCCTCCGCGAACACGAACTGGACATCTGACCCCCGACTTTGAGAAGCCACCAACCATCTTCGCGCCGGAGAAATGGTTGGTGGCTTCTCAAAGTCGGCGGGGGGTGGGTTGCCGGGAGTGGATGGGGCGGCCGGCGTTCGTGGTCTATGGCTGCGGCTGGGGGCGGAGACCGTCGAGGATGAGGGCGAGCATGCGGGGTGAGCGGTCGTCAGGGCCGGGTGCGGTGCGCCAGAGTGCGGCGGTGAGCTGCAGGAAGTCGCCTGGGTCGGCGTCGGTGCGGATGCTCCCGTCCTGCTTGCCCGCGTCGAGAAGCTCGGTGATCGCGGCGACGACCGGCCCGTAGGTCTGCTCGGTGATCGCCTGGTGCGCAGTGGGACTGAGGGCATCGCCGAGGCCGTGCTTCTTCCGCATCGCTTCGACCAGTCCGGTCGTCCACTCGCGCAGCGCCTCGAGTGGCGTCAGCTCGGCGAGAAGCCCGGGCACGGTGGCGATGATCCGTTCGACCTCGTCCTGATAGACGGCCAGTACCAGCGCCTCCCGGGTGGGGAAGTTGCGGTACAGCGTGCCTGCCCCGACGCCCGCGCGCTGCGCGACCTGGTTCATGGAGGTGGCGCCGTCGTCGGCGAAGGCATCGCGGGCGGCCGTGAGGATGCGGGCCCGGTTCTCGCGGGCGTCTGAACGAACCATGAAAGCCTCATCTTGCTAAGTGGAGAGCTCTCCACTACAGTATCCGGAGACCTCTCCACATAGCTTAGAGGAGCATCATGCAGTACATCAAGCTCGGCACGACCGGCCTGGACGTGGCACCGATCGCGATCGGCGCGATGACGTACGGCGAGCCCGACCGCGGGCACCCGGTCTGGTCGAAGGGCGAAGCCGAGGCCCGGCCGCTGATCCAGCACGCACTGGACGCCGGCATCAACTTCTTCGACACCGCGAACCTGTACTCGAACGGGTCCAGCGAAGAGATCCTCGGCCGCGCGCTCAAGGACTTCGCCGACCGTGACGACGTGGTGATCGCGACCAAGCTCCGGCACCCGATGCGCTCCGGCCCCAACGGCCGCGGGCTGTCGCGGAAGGCGATCATGACCGAGATCGACCACTCGCTGCGCCGTCTGGGGACCGACTACATCGACCTCTACCAGATCCACCGCAACGACCACGCGACCCCGTGGGAGGAGACGCTTGAGGCGCTCAGCGATCTCGTCAAGGCGGGCAAGGTGCGGTACCTCGGTGCGTCGTCGATGCACGCCTGGGAGTTCGCGAAGGCACTGCAGCTGCAGAAGCGGCACGGCTGGGCGCGCTTCGTGTCGATGCAGGACCACTACAACCTGCTCGCCCGTGAAGAGGAGCGGGAGATGATTCCGCTGTGCCTCGACGAAGGCGTCGGCACGATCATCTGGTCGCCGCTGGCCCGAGGTCGGCTCGCCCGCGGATGGGACGATGCCAGGTCGACTGCGCGCTCCGAGACCGACGGCGCCTACGCGGACACGCTCTATTCGCCTGAGCAGGAGGCGTCCAACCGCGCGATCATCGACGCGGTCGGACAGGTGGCACAAGGCCATGGCGTCAGCCGCGCTCAGATCGCACTCGCCTGGCTCCGCCGTCAGCCCGTCGTCACGGCACCGCTGGTCGGGGTGGGCTCGGTCCAGCAGATCGACGAGGCGGTGGCGTCACTGGACATCGAGCTCACCGATGACGACGTACAGGCCCTCGAGTCTCCGTACACACCGCGGTACGACTGGCAGGGCGTCTCCGACGAGGCCGAGCTCGACGCGATCCGCCGGCGCATCCCGGGAATGGTGCTGTCGTGAAGGAGAAGGCAGGGTTCACCAGGAGCGGATGCGGCGGCCGGTGACGCGGTGGGGCTGGATGGCCATGTAGCTGTCGCGGGTGCCGCCGGCCCAGGGCTCGAGGTGGTTGCGGACGGCATCGATCTCCTGGTCCTCGGCCGGGCGGACGGTGCCGTTGACCAGGACGCTCCAGCCGTCGTGCATGCCTTCGTCGACGGCGTCGAGCTCGAAAGCGATCGGGTCGAGGTCGAACTGCGCGACCGCGCTGTCGGACGCGGTGCGGAACAGGATCAGCTCGCCCAGCGTGCAGTAGGTCACCGGGAGCACGACGAGGCCGTCGACGCCGTCGTACGCGATCCGGCCGACATCGCCGCTGTTGATCAGCTGGGTGCACTCTTCTTTGCGCATGGGTTCGAGGACGGGTACGACGGGTGTGTGCCGGGAACGTCTCGGTGGGTCGCTCCTGGTCAGATCGATGACACTGATGTCGAGGGCATGCGCGAGCCGGACCAGCTCGGCGCCGGTGAGGGCGAACGGGCGGGTCTCGATGTGCTCGACGCGTTCCGCTGTCAGCGCGGTCCGTTCGGCGACTTCCGCGATGGTCAGGCCGAGAGCCTGCCGGCGGTGCCGGATCCGGGTGCCGAGGTCGCTCTGGCGACCGGTGGTCTCAAGGTCCATCAGAGTCTGCCCTTCGTGTCGGTCTGTAGCTCCAATCAATCAGCCGGACAGCCGCGCAGGCAGGGTCCGAGGTCACGGACAAGCAGGCCGGACGGCACGGACGGCGGACGATCCACCCTCAAGGTCCGGACGGATTCGGTGCCGGTAAAAGTCCCGGCAAAGGTCCCGGGCAGGGCGGGACCGTGGTCCCTGGCGAGTAGCGTGGGGGTCGCGGGATGCTGAAGCGGGCGCCGGTCCGGGTGGGGTACGGCGTGATGCCGAAGGAGACGGTCATGACGATCAAGGTGTTCCTGCTCGACGACCATGAGGTGGTGCGGCTCGGGCTGCATCAGTTGCTCGATGCGGAGCCGGACATCGAGGTCGTCGGTGACGCCTCGACCGCGGCGGAGGCGATCGCGCGGATCCCCGCCGTACGCCCCGACGTCGCCGTCCTGGACGTCCGGCTGCCCGACGGCGACGGGATCACCGTCTGCCGGGAGGTCCGCTCGCAGATGGACGAGCCGCCGGCCTGCCTGATGCTGACCTCGTTCTCGGACGACGAGGCGCTGTTCACCGCGATCATGGCCGGCGCCGCCGGGTACCTGCTGAAGCAGATCCACGGCCAGGCGCTGGTCGACGCGGTACGCCGTCTCGCCGCCGGTGAATCGCTGCTGGACCCGAGCATGACGGTCAAGGTGCTGGAACGCCTGCGGCACCCCACCGAAACCGAGGACCCGCGGTACGCGTCGTTGACCGAGCAGGAACGCCGCATCCTCGCCGAGATCGCCGAGGGCAAGACCAACCGCCAGATCGCCCAATCCCTCTTCCTCGCCGAGAAGACCGTCAAGAACTACGTCTCCTCCCTGCTCCGCAAACTCAACCTCGAGCGCCGCACCGAAGCCGCCGTCTTCGCCATCGAACACACCAAGAAGCAGCCCCACGACTGAGGGCTCCGCCGGCCGCTGGCCCGCTGATCTGGTGTGATGCCGGGATGACGGCAGAGCGACCGATGCCAACGCAGGACGACGTGCTCGGGTACTTCGACACACTGTCGAACTGGGGACGGTGGGGCGACGACGAGCTCGGCACCCTGAACCACATCACCGACGACGTCCGGCTGGCCGCGGCGAGGGCCGTGCGCCACGGCCGGAGCGTGTCGTGTGGCTGGGAGGTCGCCGTACCGGAAGAGATGGAGCGGTCGACGACGGCGTGCCCGTGTGCCGCCGACATGCCGGGCGCCGAGCACATGCCGACCGCATTCCACAACGACCGGCGCTGGGGCTTCTCGAACGAGCGGCTCGGCATCTTCTTCCACGGCAACACGATCACGCACATCGACTCGCCCTGCCACCTGTTCTGGGACGGGAAGATGTACAACGGTCGGTCGCACTCGTTGGTCGACGCTGCAACAGGATCGGCGTGGGCTGCCGTCACAGCGGCGGCGGACGGGATCATCACGCGGGGTGTCCTGCTGGACGTGGCGCGGGTTCGCGATGTGCCGTGGCTGGAACCGGGTGAGGGTGTGTTTCCCGATGATCTCGAGGAGGCCGAGCGTCGTCAGGGTGTGCAGGTGCGACCCGGCGATGCGGTCCTCCTGCGGACCGGCTATGGCCGGGCTCGGCACGAAGCCGGTGTGGCCGGCGGTATAACGCAGGCCGGCTGGCACGCGTCCTGCCTGCCGTGGCTGCAGGAACGCGGGGTCGCGCTGATCGGCGCTGACACTCCTCAGGACGTTCAGCCGTCGGGGTACGACGGCGTGTTGATGCCGGTTCATGCCGTGAGCCTCGTGGCGATGGGTCTCTGGCTGCTGGACAACTGCGACCTGGAGATGTGCGCCACGACAGCTGTTGAGCTCGGCCAGTGGGACTTCCAGCTCGCGGTCGCGCCGGTCCGGTTCGCGGGTACGTCCGGCAGCCCGGTCAACCCGATCGCCACCTTCTGACCGCGGGACTCAGCGATGCTGGATCGGTCTGGCCGGAGGGGTCAGCCGAGGTAGTAGTCGGCCGGGCGGGTCGGACGGTGCCAGGTACTGCGGCGGGTGGCTTCGATGGCGGCGCTGATGTCCGCGGCCCAGGCTTTGATCTTGTCCCAGTCGCGGGAGTCGCCGGCCAGGCTGCCGCTCGCGAGGCGGCGGGCCAGGAAGCCTTTGGCGGTGTCAGGTTCGAGACGGCCGGCGAAAGTCACCGCCGGCGTTGCGCCGATCTCGTGGGCGAGGTGGGCGACAGCCGACGGCATCGTCTGCTCCTCGTCCTTGTCGGGGCCGACCGGGCCGCTGTGGAACAGCCAGACCTGGCGCTTGCGGAGCTCCTCGACGTTGTGGCGAAGGAAGCGGACGGCCGTCCTCCGCCAGCGGCGGATGTACAGTGCGCTGCCGAGTACGACGGCGTCGTACGGCTCGATGTCCTTGACCTGCGCGACGTCGAGCACGTCGACGCTGTGTCCGTGTGCACGCAGCTCGTCACCGATCGCCTTGGCGATGCCGGCGGTCGCGCCCATCTTGCTCGCGTAGGCGACCAGTACCTTCTTGGACATCAGAGCCTCCTTCGGTCAACTCCAGAACACCAGCGTGGCCGGGCCCTCCGGCAGTGCCGAACGACCCGGCTACGGAGGACTTTCGATCGCTGCACGGGGGATGATCGCGACCGGGCAGGGCGACTGATTCAGTATGGTCTGGCTCACCGATCCGAGCAGGAGGCCGGCGAACCCACCGTGTCCCCGCGATCCGACGACCAGCAGTTGTGCGTCGGCCGACCATTCCAGCAGCATCTCGGACGGATGACCGGTGACCTCGATCAGCTCGGCCTTGCGCGCGTACGGGCGGACCGCGGCGTGCAGGTCGTGGTCGTCGTCCTCGCCGTCCAGGACCGTGACGATCCGGGCCGGTAACTGATGCCTCCGGGCGTACTCGAGACCGAATTCGACTGCGGCGCCGGCGGCCGGCGAACCGTCGTACCCGATCACCACGAGGCTGCCTGGGAGCGCGTCCTCGGTCGGTCGTACGACGACCAGGGGGCAATGCGCATGTGCGGACAGCTCGACACCCGTCGAGCTGACCACCAGACCGAGCAGGCGCCCGGTGACGCGGCTGCCGATCACGATCAGGTCGGCCGTCCTCGACTCCGCGAGCAGCACCGCCGGCGGGAAGCCGTCGACTCTGGTTCCCGTGACCGGCACCCCGGGCGAGAACTTCTGTGCCAGCTCGACGGCCGCGGCGATGATCTGGTCGGCCTGGGCGCGGAGCCCCGGTGCCGTGTCGCTCGGGCCGAGTGGCACGCGGAACTCGGCCCAGACGAACGCGTGCACCAGGTGCAGAGGTACTCCGCGCGCGGCGGCCTCGGACGCACCCCAACGGATCGCGTTCTCGCAGTCGGGGCGACCATCGATGCCTACGGCAACTGTCATGCCGGCCTCCTTCGCCAGTGCCAGTTACGGATCTCGGGCAGGTCCTCGCCGTGCTCGAGGATGTAAGCGTGGTGACGGGCCCGCTGGTCGATGAGCCACTGGCGTACGTCGGCGGCGCGCTGCCCGAGACCCGGCACCCGGTCGATGACGTCGAGCGCGAGGTGGAAGCGGTCGAGGTCGTTGCGGACGACCATGTCGAACGGCGTTGTCGTGGTGCCTTCTTCCTTGTACCCGCGGACATGCAGGTTCTCGTGGTTCGCCCGCCGGTACGTCAGCCGGTGGATCAGCCACGGATAACCGTGGTACGCGAAGATCACCGGCTTGTCCGTCGTGAACAACGCGTCGAAGTCGGCGTCGGGCAGCCCGTGCGGGTGCTCGGTGGCCGGCTGCAGGCGCATCAGGTCGACCACGTTGACGACCCGGATCTTCAACGACGGCAGGTGCTCGTGCAGCAGACTCACCGCGGCCAGTGTCTCCAGGGTCGGTACGTCGCCCGCGCAGGCCATCACCACATCGGGCTCGCCCTCGTCGTTGCTCGCGAACTCCCAGACGCCGGCGCCGCGTGCGCAGTGCAGCGCGGCCGCCTCCGGGCCGAGCCAGTCGGCCTGCGGCTGCTTCCCTGCCACGATGACGTTGATGTAGTCCTGGCTCCGCAGACAGTGGTCAGCGGTCGCGAGCAGCGTGTTGGTGTCCGGCAGCAGGTAGACGCGGATGACCTCTGCCTTCTTGTTCACGACGTGGTCGATGAAGCCCGGGTCCTGGTGCGAGAAGCCGTTGTGGTCCTGCCGCCACACGTGCGAGGTGAGCAGGTAGTTCAGCGACGGGATCGGCCGGCGCCAGGGGAGCGCGCGGGTCACCTTGAGCCACTTCGCGTGCTGGTTGACCATCGAGTCGACGATGTGCACGAACGCCTCGTAGCAGGAGAACCAGCCGTGTCTGCCGGTCAGCAGGTAGCCCTCCAGCCAGCCCTGACAGGTGTGCTCGCTGAGGATCTCCATCACCCGTCCGTCGACCGCGAGATGCTCGTCGGTCGGCAGTACCTCGGCGTTCCACGCTTTGCCGGTCACGTCGTACAGGGCGTCCAGCCGGTTGGACGCGGTCTCGTCCGGACCGAAGACCCGGAAATTCCGGTACGGCAGGCTGGCGCGCATGACGTCGCGGAGGTAGTAGCCGAGGACCCGGGTCGGCTCGTGCTCGGTCTCACCAGCACTCTGCACAGGCACGGCGTACTCCGTCAGCGCCGGCAGATCGAGGTCACGCCGGAGCAGTCCACCGTTGCTGTGCGGACTCGAACCCATGCGCCGCTCGGCGGCCGGAACTTGTCGCAGCAGTCGCTCCACGGGCCGGCCCTCGGAGTCGAACAGCTCCTCCGGGCGGTAGCTCCGCAGCCAGTCCTCGAGCATGCGCAGGTGCTCGGGCGAGGTGCGTACACCGGCCAACGGCACCTGGTGCGACCGCCAGGTCCCTTCCACCGGTACGCCGTCGACCTCGCGCGGACCGGTCCAGCCCTTCGGCGTACGCAGCACGATCATCGGCCAGGGGCGGCGCGGTGCGTCCGGGTGGGCCCGTGCCTCGGTCTGGATCGCGGTGATGTCGTCGAGGACCTGGTCGAGCGTGAGCGCGAGGGCCTGGTGGACGTGGTCGGGTTCGTTGCCCTCGACAAGGTACGGCCGGTAGCCGTACCCCTCGAACAGCCACGTCAGTTCGTCGTCGCCGATCCGGGCGAGCACCGCGGGGTTGGCGATCTTGTATCCGTTGAGGTGCAGGATCGGGAGTACGGCGCCGTCGGTGCGGGGATCGAGGAACTTGTTCGAGTGCCATGAGGCCGCCAGCGGACCGGTCTCCGCCTCGCCGTCGCCGATCACACAGGCGACGACGAGGTCGGGGTTGTCCAGCGCGGCGCCGTACGCGTGACTGAGCGAGTACCCGAGCTCGCCGCCCTCGTGGATCGATCCCGGCAGTTCGGGGGCCACATGGCTCGGGATGCCGCCGGGGAAGGAGAACTGGCGGAACAGCCGGGCCATGCCGGGCGCGTCCCGGGAGACATCTGGATACGTGTCGCTGTAGCTGCCTTCGAGCCAGGTGTTGGCCGCGATCGCCGGGCCGCCGTGACCGGGGCCGATGATGTACATCATCGAGAGGTTCCGGCGGCGGATCACCCGGTTGAGATGGGTGTAGAGCATGTTCAGGCCGGGGGTTGTACCCCAGTGGCCGAGAAGACGCGGCTTGATGTGCTCTACGCGGAGTGGTTCGGTCAGGAGCGGATTGGCGAGCAGGTAGATCTGCCCGGCGGCGAGGAAGTTGGTCGCGCGCCAGTACGCGTCGAGGTCAGCGACCTCCTCGTCGGACAACGGCTTACCGGTCAGCTCATGCATAGGTTCTCCTCGGTTCGCCCGCTCCGCTGGAGAGATCGACGACCTGGTCGACGGCCTCGAGATCGCGGTAGCGGTGGGTGATCAGGAGCGTCGTACGCCCCTCGGTTGCGTCGGTGATGTCGTGGATCAGGTCGTCGGCGGTCGGGCCGTCGAGGTGGGCGGTGGGTTCGTCGAGGACGAGTACGGCGGGATCCGCAAGCAGCGCCCGGGCCAGCGTCAGGCGCTGACGCTCGCCGCCGGAGATGCGGGCGCCACGTTCGCCGACCGGGGTGCCCAGTCCGGCGGGTTGCCGCCGTACCCAGTCTCCGAGCCGAACCCGGTCGAGTGCCTCGAGGAGCTCGCGGTCGGTGGCGTCGGGTCTGCCGATCAGCAGGTTGTCGCGGACGGTGCCGTCGAAGACGTGGTCGTCCTGCCCGCAGAGCACGACGACCTGCCGGTACGACGTCTCGTCGATCGCGGTCAGATCGGTCCCGGCGAGCGTGACGCTGCCGGCGTCGGGTGCGAGGAATCCCATCAGCGCCGCGGCCAGCGTGCTCTTCCCGGATCCGCTCGGTCCGATCAGCCCGACCCGTTGCCCCGGTCGCAGATCCAGATCGAACCCTGTCAGCGCCGGCGTGGCAGCGCCGGGCCAGCGGATGGTGAGATGCTGCGCGGACAGAGTGCCCGAGTCGGCGGATTTGGTGCCCCAGGCAACTGAAGGGTCCGGGAGATTCGTCAGGGCGCGCAGCCTGTCGGCAGCTGACCAGCCACGGACCAGATGACGGGCTGCTGCAGGAAGGGGCGTGATCAGTTCGAAGGCGGCCAGCGGCGTGAGTACCAGCACAGCCAGGACGACACCGGCGAGCCGTCCGTCCCGGACCGCAGGGACCCCGACCAGGACCTCGCCGATCACCGTGAGGGCGAGCGCCGCGTTGGTCACGGCCGCGCCGACTCCGGCGGCCGACGCCGACCGCTTGAGGATCGCGGTCAGTCGCGTGTCTTGAGTTCCGAGCCGTTGCAGTCGCTCGCCGGTTCCGCCGTACGCGGTCAGGTCTGCCAGGCCGGTGAGGAGGTCGTGGACATCGGTGGCGAGCTCTGATCTGACTGGTGCGAAGCGGCGGTCGGCTTTGGCAGACAGACTGAGTGAGACCACCGGTGCGGCCAGGCCTGCTGTGGCCAGACCGATCAGCAGGACGGCGCCCGCGGCCGGTAGGAGGGCAGTCAGTACGGCTACGGTGATGAGCCCGGTCAGCAGGCTGACCGCGATCGGGAGTACGGCGCGCACGAGAAGGTCCTGGATCGCGTCGACGTCGCGCGTCACGCGGGTGAGCAGATCGCCGGTACGGGTTCCGCCGAGTCCGGCGGGTGCGGCCCGATCGAGATCGAGCCAGGCCTGGATGCGAGTCCGGCCGAGGACCCGGAACGCGGCGTCGTGACCGACGAGCCGTTCGGCGTACCGGAGTACGCCGCGGCCGACGCCGAAGGCACGGACCGCGACGATCGCCACGCTGAGGTACAGGACGGGCGGGTGCTCGGCGGCCCGCGAGATCAGCCAGGCCGAGGTTGCCAGCAGGCCGATCGAGCAGACCATCGCCAGGACGCCAAGGAGTGCCGCGGCGGCCAGGCGCTTGAGCTCTGGACGAACCAGGTCCACCAGCCAGCGGATCGTCATGCCGGCACCGCCGTACGGTCGAGATGGATGACGGTGTCGCACAGTTCGAGCAACGCCGGACGGTGCGTGACGAGTACGACGGTGCGGCCGGCGAACGCTTCCGGGAGCGACTCGAGCAGCGCCTGCTCCGTTTCCGGGTCGACGCTCTCGGTCGGCTCATCGAGGAGCAGCAGGGGAGCGTCGCGGTGGATCGCCCGGGCGAGCGCGATCCGGCGACGCTGCCCGGCCGACACACCGTCACCCCGCTCACCGAGCACAAGCTCAAGCGGTACGTCGACGCGCGCGGCGCGGGCCGCCCGTCGTACGGCGAGGTGATCGGCGGATGCGGCCGTGCCGAGCTTGATGTTGTCCGCGACGGTGCCGGCGAACAGGACCGGGTCCTGGCCCATCCAGGCGACGTTGCGCCGCCATTGCTCCAAGTCGGCCTTCGCCAGATCGATGCCTCCAGCAAAGAGTCGACCACTGTCCGGGCGGATCGTGCCGAGCAGCAGACCGAGCACCGTGGACTTCCCACCACCGCTCGGACCAACGATGCCCGTCACCTGACCTGCTGGGATCACGATCGACAGGTCTTCGATCGCTCTCGCCTCCCGGCTGTTCACGGTGATGTCCTGGAGAACGATCGCGGCGGTCGGGTCGGCGATCTCGTGGCCGGGTTCTGGAGTGGTCTGCTCGATGACTTCGAACAGTTCGTCGGCCGCGGCCAGTCCTTCGGCGCTGGCGTGGTAATGCGTGCCCAGGAGCCGCAGCGGCAGGTAGGCCTCCGGCGCCAGGATCAGGACCAGCAACGCGGTCTTCAGGTCCAGCCGGCCGTCGACCAGCCGAAGACCGACGGACACCGCGACCAGCGCGACGGAGAGTGTTGCTACGAGTTCAAGGACGAGCGACGACAGGAAGGCGATCCGCAGCGTGGCAAGCGTCGTACGCCGCTGGCGGTCAGCGAGGCGGCGGATCGTCTCGACCTGGGCGCGGGAGCGGCCGAAGACCTTGAGGGTCCCGATCCCCGCCAGCACGTCCAGGAAGTGATGGGCGAGCGTCTGCAGGGTCTCCCATTGGCGAGCGGTCGCCGCCTTGGTCGTGAGGCCGACGAGGACCATGAAGATCGGGATCAGCGGAAGCGTGACCACGACGATCACGGCACTCAGCCAATCCGCGGTCAGCATCCGGGCCGCGACCACGAGCGGGACGATGCCGACGAGCACGAGTTGCGGAAGGTACCGGGAGAAGTACTCGTCGAGCGCATCGATCCCGCGGGTCGCCAGGGCGGTGAGCTCGCCGCTGCGTTCGCCGGTCAGCCATCGCGGGCCTAGGGCAACGATCTTGTCGAGGAAGCGCATCCGCAGTTCGGACTTGACCGCGGCGGAGCACCGCTGCGCGACAACCTCGGCGATCCAGGAGAGCGCGGCCCGCCCGAGCAACGTGGCGGCGAGCGCCGTCACCGGAGCGCGGAGTCGATCGAGTCCGAAGCCGCCGAGGAAGGCGTCGGCGATGATCCCGGCCAGCAACCAGGCCTGGACCAGGATCAGGACAGCCTGTGCGGTACCGATCACAGCCGACAGCACCAGGAAGACCCTGGTGCTGCGGGTGTGGCGGAGCAGGCGGCGGTCGACAGCCGGCATCAGGCGACCTTGACCTGCGGGATGTCGTCCCGAGTGAGCCGTTTGCGGAAGATCCAGTAGGTGTAGCCCTGGTAGAGCAGGACGATCGGCGTGAAGATGACCGCCACCCACGTCATGATCTTCAGCGTGTACGGCGTCGACGCGGCGTTCGTCGTGGTCAGGCTGAACGCCGGGTCGGTCGTCGACGGCAGGACGTTGGGGTACAGCGTCACGAACAGGGTCGCTGCCGCGAGCACGATGGTGGCCGCCGTACCGAGGAAGCCGAGCCCGTCGCGGCCGGCCCGCGAGGCGAGGATTCCGGCGACGAGGCACACCGCCGCGAGGAGGGCCAGCGCCCAGGTGATCCAGGAACCGTCGAACGACTGGGTCCAGATCAGGAAGGCTGCCGCCAGTACGACGGCCGCGGCTCCTACCGGGAGAACCAGTGCGCGCGCCCGATCACGTACCGGTCCGTGTGTCTTGAGGGCGAGGAAGATCGCACCGTGGAGGGCGAAGAGCACCAGCGTGGTCAGTCCGCCGAGCAACGCGTACGGATTGAGCAGCGTGAAGAAGTTGCCGGTGAAGTCGTGGTTGGCGTTCAACGGCACACCGCGCACGATGTTGGCCAGCGCCACACCCCAGAGCAGAGCCGGTACGGCGCTGCCGATCACGATCGCGAGATCCCATCGCCGGTGCCACGCCGCGTCATGGAGCTTGTTGCGGTACTCCAGCGCCATGCCGCGCACGATCAGGGCGACCAGGATCACCAGCAGGGCGAGGTAGAAGCCGGAGAAGAGGCTGGCGTACCAGAACGGGAACGCGGCGAAGGTGGCGCCGCCGGCGACCAGCAGCCACACCTCGTTGCCGTCCCAGACCGGTCCGATGGTGCGCAGGGTGACCTGACGGTCGACCGCGTCCTTGGCGACCACGGGCAGCAGCATGCCGACGCCGAAGTCGAAGCCTTCGAGCACCAGATAGCCGGTCCAGAGGACGGCGATGAGCAGGAACCAGACGTCAGTGAGTCCCATCGGAGTCTCCTCAGTACAGGAAGGCGGCTTCAGACTGATCAGAGTCCGCCGCTTCGGTGTCGGGCTCGGCCGGGACGGTCCGTGCGAAGCGGAGCAGCAGGACGACCTCGATCACCGCGAGGACGGCGTACAGCAGCGTGAACGTGATCATCGAGGTGAGTACCGATCCGGCGCCCACGGTCGGCGAGACCCCGTCCCGGGTCTGCATCAGCCCGAAGACGATCCACGGCTGCCGGCCCATCTCGGTGAAGATCCAGCCGAAGCTGTTCGCGAGGAGCGGGAGCAGCGGCAGGACGATCGCGCCGCGGACCAGCCAGCGGGACGGCGCGCCACGTTCGCGGCGGCGCAGGTACCACAGCGCGATCAGGGCCATCAGCGCTGCCAGCGCTCCGAACAGGATCATCAGCCGGAACGTCCAGTAGGTGACCGGGATGTTCGGTTTGTAGGTGCCCGGCCCGAAGCGCTGCTCGTACGCCTGCTGGAGGTCGTTGATCCCCTGGACCTTGCCGTTCCACGTGCCGGTGGCCAGGAACGACAGCCCGTGCGGAACGGTCAGCGCCCACACCTCGCGCTGCCCGTCGAGCGAGCCGATGGTCAGCACCGAGAAGCCGGCGGGCCGCGAGGTGTCGTACAGCGCCTCGGCTGCGGCCATCTTCATCGGCTGCGTCTCGGTCATGATCTTGCCCTGGATGTCGCCGGTCACGAAGACCGCGACGGCGGCGACGAGAACGGTGATCGCGCCGAGCTTGGCCGACGGCCGGAAGAGCTCGGTGCGCTGCTTCCCGCCGCGCAGCAGGTGCCACAGCGCGATCCCCAGCATGAAGGCCCCGCCGGTCAGGAAGGAGGCCGCGATGGTGTGCGGGAAGGTGGCGAGCGCGACCTTGTTCGTCAGTACGGCGCCGAAGTCGTGCAGCTCGGCGCGTCCGCTTGCCTGGTTGTAGGTGTATCCGACCGGCCACTGCATCCAGGAGTTTGCGGCCAGGATGAAGTACGCCGACAACTGGGTGCCGATGGCAACGAGCCAGATCGAGGCCAGGTGCATCTTCTTGGGCAGCTTGTCCCAGCCGAAGATCCACAGCCCGAGGAAGGTGGACTCCAGGAAGAAGGCGAGCAGACCCTCGATCGCCAGCGGGGCGCCGAAGATGTCACCGACGAACTTCGAGTAGGCGCTCCAGTTCATCCCGAACTGGAACTCCTGGACGATGCCGGTGACCACGCCGATGGCGAAGTTGATCAGGAACAACTTGCCCCAGAACTGGGTGAGCTGCCGGTACTTCAGCTTCCCGGTCCGGTACCAGGCGGTGTGCAGGCCGGCTACGAGAGCCGACAGGCCGATGGTGATCGGCACGAACAAGAAGTGGTAGACGGTGGTGATGCCGAACTGCCACCGTGCCAGGTCGATCGCATCCATGGTCCTCAGCGTCGCGGTCGGCGCCGGTGAGGTCCTAGAGGCGAAGGTCCCGTGGCCCGGGACCAACGGCACTGGCCCGGGGGAGCCGTCTCGCGGTGGGCTGGTGTGGTGTCGGAGGGAGCTGGGATGACGGCGATCGAACGGCCGGGGACATCGCCCGGAACGGGCTGGGACGTGCTGGCAGCGGACGGATCGGTGGTTCGGATCCGGCCGATCCGCCTGGACGACGAGCCGGCGCTGGCAGCGATGAACCAGCGGGTGTCGGACGAATCGATCTACCTGCGGTTCTTCGGCATCAATCGGGGCATGGCCGACGACTACACCCATCATCTTGCGGCCGAGCCGGGCGGACACGTCGCGCTGGTTGCGGAGTACGGCGACAACGTCGTTGGTGTCGCGAGCTACGAAGCGCTGCGCACCGGTGAGGCGGAGATGGCCTTCCTGCTCCAGGACTCGGTCCATGGCCGCGGCATCGGGACGCTCTTGCTGGAGCAACTGGCGGCGACGGCTCGGGAGAACGGCATCGAACGGTTGCGTGCCGACACGCTGGGTGAGAACGCCAAGATGCTGCGCGTCCTGGTCGGCTCCGGTTTCGAGCCGGTCCGCAAGCTGGACAGCGGCGTGGTCGAGTTGGTGCTCGACACGGCGTACCACCCTGCGACCCTGGAGCGGATGGCCGATCGGGAGCGGGCGGCCGAGAATCGCTCGCTGCATCGCCTGTTCTCCCCGCAGACCGTGGCCGTGATCGGTGCCGGCCGCAAACCTGGTGGCATCGGGCACGAGCTCCTGCTCAACATCGTCAAGGGCGGCTTCACCGGTTCCGTGTACGCCGTGAACCCGCGAGCCGACCAGATCGCGGACGTGCCGGCGTACCCGTCGATCTCGGCGGTTCCACACACAGTCGACCTGGCGGTCATCGCGGTTCCCGCGGAGCGCGTGCTCGGTGTGCTGACGGAGTGTGGCGAGAGCGGCGTCGGCGGCGCGGTTGTACTGACGGCCGGATTCTCCGAACTCGGATCGGCCGGTCGCGAGCTGCAGCATCAGATGCTGGCGATCGCTCGCCGACACAGTATCCGGCTGATCGGCCCGAACTGCCTCGGCCTGGTGAACACAGCCCCGGACGTGAGCCTGAACGCGACGTTCGCCGAGGTATCGCCCACGCCCGGAGCGCTGGCACTCGCTGCGCAGTCCGGCGCCGTGGGCATCGCGGTGCTGGAGCACGCCGGGCGGACCGGGCTGGGAATCTCCGAGTTCGTTTCCCTCGGCAACAAGGTCGATGTCAGCGGCAACGATGTGCTCCTGCATTGGTGGGGTGACCCACGAACTGCGGTGATCGGGCTGTATCTGGAGTCGTTCGGGAACCCGCGCAAGTTCGGCGGGCTGGCCCGGATGATCGGCCGGACGAAACCGATCCTGGTCGTGAAGGGCGGCCGCTCGGTCGGCGGACGCCGGGCCGGCGTCTCGCACACCGCGGCCGCCGCGACACCGGAGACAGCCGTCGACGCGCTGTTCGCGCAGTCCGGCGTACTCCGGATGGACACGGTCGAGGAACTGGTGGAAACAGCTCGCG
Source organism: Kribbella sp. NBC_00709 (assembly GCF_036226565.1). Classification (GTDB taxonomy): domain Bacteria; phylum Actinomycetota; class Actinomycetes; order Propionibacteriales; family Kribbellaceae; genus Kribbella. Next base: position 8,562,685 of record NZ_CP108996.1, on the reverse strand, counting down.
TACTCGCCGTACCGCCGCTGCCGCAGGGCCGTCGGGTCGCAGTCGTCGGGAACGCCGGGGGAGCGGGCATCCTGGCCGCGGACGCCGCAAGCCGGCTCGGTCTGCAACTGCCCGAGTTCGGTCCGGCGGTCCAGCAGAAGCTCGCCGCGCTCGGAGCAGTGGGTACGGCGAACCCCGTCGACCTCGGTGCCGCCGCGTCGCCGACGAGCCTCGAGCAGGGCTTACGGGTGATCGTGGCGAGCGGCGAGGTCGACAGCCTGGTGGTGAACTACGCCGTCACGCGGGCCGGGAACGTCGCCGACATCTATGCCGCGATCGCCGCTGCCGGGGATCACGCCGATCTCCCGATCGTGGTGAACTGCGTCGGATCGGCGCAGGCCGCTCCGGAGATCGCGCTGGCCGACGGGCGCAGGATTCCGGTGTTCCCGTTCCCCGAGAGCGCGGTCCGTGCCTTGGCCCATGCCGTCCGCTACGCCGAGTGGCGAGCCCGGCCGCAAGGCGTCGTACCGGAGCTGCCGCGGGTCGACGCTGCGGGGGCACGGGTCGTCGTAGAACGATTCCTGCGACACACACCCAGCGGCGGGTGGCTGGATCCACAGGAGGCGAGTCAGCTCCTGCGCTGTGCCGGCGTGCCGATGATGCCGGTCCTGACCGCAGTGACGCGCTCGAAGGCGATCGCCGCGGCCGAGACCGTCGGCTACCCGGTCGCGTTGAAGACAGCCGCACCCGGCGTGGTGCACAAGACCGACATCGGCGGTGTCCGTGTCGGCCTGGCGAACGCAGTGCAGCTAGGACAGGCGTACGACGAGATCACCGCCGCAGCCGGCGGCCCGCAGGTGCTGGTCCAGGCGATGGCCCCGGCCGGTACCGAGCTCGTCATCGGTGTCGTCCGGGATCGGCTTTTCGGGCCGCTACTGATGGCCGGCAGCGGTGGAGTGCTGACCGACGTCCTGGCCGATCGGCAGTGGCGCGGGTTGCCGCTGACCGATCTGGACGCGCTCGAGATGCTTCACTCGTTGCGGTGCGCTCCGGTGCTGGCCGGATACCGCGGCGCGCAGGCTGCCGATCAGGACGCTGTCCTGGATGTCATGCAGCGAATCGCCTGGCTGGCGAACGCGGTCCCCGAGCTCGCAGAGCTGGACATCAACCCGCTGGTGGCCGCCCCGGCCGGCGCGTTCGCGGTCGACGTACGGATGCGACTGACACCGGCGGCTCCCGAGCCGGACTGGTACGCCCGCCACCTACGCGGCGACCAGCCCTGACTCAGAGTCGGACCCGCTCGAGGTGGCTCGGCGTGACCGCGGTCCAGTCGAGCTCGTCGTGGATCCGCCGGGCGAGCTCGGCGCGGGCATGGTCCTCGCCGTGGACGACGTACACGGTCTCGGGCGGCCGTGGCGCCGAGGAGAGCCACCTGATCAGCTCGTCGGAGTCTGCGTGGGCGGAGAACTCCGACATCCCTACGACGTCTGCACGCACCGGGATGTAACGGCCGTGGATCTTCACCGAGCGGGTACCGTCGAGCAGGGCCCGGCCGCGGGTGCCCGGCACTTGGAAGCCCGGGAGTACGACGGTGTTGCGCTTGCCCGGGAGCAGCCGGGCCAGATGGTAGAGAACGCGCCCGCCGGTAGCCATACCGGATGCCGAGATCACGATGGACGGCCGGCCGGGATCGCTGATCCGCATCGACTCCTCGACCGTGTGGACGAGATGCACTGTGCCGGGGTCGAACGGGTCCGGGCCGCCGAGGATCTCGGGACGGAGCTCGGGCGACTTGTTCGAGACCGCCGCGCGATAGACGTTCAGGGCAGCCAGGGCCATCGGACTGTTGACATAGACGGGCAGCCGCGGAACGAGTCCGGCCCGCATCAGACCCGCGAGCTCGTGCAACAGGACCGCCGTACGGTCGATCGCGAAGGCCGGCATCAGGACGACCCCGCCGCGGGCGGCTGTGGTGCTGATCAGGCGGGCCAGCTCGGCATGGTCGAGCGGCTGGTGCTGGCGATCGCCGTACGTTGCCTCGATCAGGACCGTGTCGACGGCCGGCGGAGGTTCGGGCGGGCGGAGCAGAGGATGCTCCTGGCGGCCGAGGTCGCCACTGACCAGCAGACGGTGGCCGTCGAACTCGAGCTCGGCGAAGGCCGACCCGAGGATGTGACCGGCGCGGTGAAGAGTCACCGCCGTGGACTCGGCCAGATCGGTCCTGTCGACGGTCGGGCGGAACAGCCGGATGGCCCGTTCGGCGTCCTCGGTGTCGAACAACGGCCGCGGCGGATCGTGCCTGGAGTACCCTTCGGCGCGGGCATGCTCGGCGTCCTCGACCTGGAGGTGGGCGGCGTCGCGAAGCACGATCGCCGCGACGTCCGCCGTACCGGGGGTGCAGATCACCGGACCGTGAAAGCCGTGCCGGACCAGGCCGGGCAGATAGCCGCAGTGGTCCAGGTGCGCGTGGGTGAGGACGACAGCGTCGAGTGACGCCGGATCCACCGGGAACGGGTCCCAGTTGCGTCGGCGCCACCGGGCCTCGCCCTGGAACAGGCCGCAGTCGACCAGGATCCGTTGCCGGTCCCGTTCGAGCAGGAACTTGCTGCCGGTCACCGTCCCGGCGGCGCCGAGGAAGGTGAGCGCGGTCATGGAGCGTCTTCGAGGGTTGGTTCGAAGCGGGCTGCTACCCGGCTGAGGGCACGCAGGGCTGCCAGTGTTTCGGCGACCTCTTGGTGGCAGTTCGGCGGATGGACGGTCCGGTAGAGGTGGTCGCGAAGGTCTTGGAGGTGGTCGAGGAGATGTTCGATCTCGTCGACGATGATCCGGTCGTTCGGCTGCTCGGCGGTGAGGATCGGGACGATGCGGCCGCGGAAGGCGGTGAGCGTGTGCAGAGCTTCCGTCAGCCGCTGCTCTTCGAGGAACCAGTCGTCGGACTGGCTGGTGCTGGCGATGTTCTCGAGGTCGGCCTCCCAGCGGTCGATCTCCTGGCGCAATGTGGTCATGACTGCTCCTCAGGCAGGAAGTCTGCGACCGGCCGGCGAGCGGTGCCGGTGTGGGTCCGGGTGCGGCCGAATCGGATGATCATGTGGGCGTTGCCCGGGCGCTGGGTCAGGCGCTGGACCTTGGTGCGCAGGTCGTCGTACTCGAGTGGCTGGTTGAGGAACGATGCGCTGACGCCGGCCCGGGTCGCGGTCAGCAGGACTCGCTCGAGCGCGGCGCCGGCGACGACCTGATCGGCCGGGTCGTCGAAGTAGGTGGAGAGGATGGCGAGTTCCGGGCGCTCCTCGAACTGTCGTTCGTCGCGGAGTCGATCGGCCGGTCGGGTGCCCATGTCCCGGACAGCCGCGGGATAGCTGGTCGATCGCGGTCCGAGGGCCGAGCTGGGAATGCCGTCGGCGGTGCGTTCGCCGCCGACCCAGTGGCTCCGTTCGGTCCGCCGGTGCCAGTCGTGGATCTCGCGCAGGTCCGTGTCGAGCACCAGGTCGAGGAGCGTGTGGACCTCGGTCTCGCCGAGCCAGGTGAGCTCGGCGCCCTCGGCGTACGCCGCCTGCAGCAGCGCAACGCGCACGTCGTCGGCGAGTGGAGTGGCGTCGGCCGGGTGGCGGTCGGTGTGGCGGTACGGGATCTGTGCTGCGAGGTCGAGCAGGTCGTCGTTGCGGGCGCCGGTGGGTTCGAGGACGACGCGGGCGAGCAGATCGGGTTCCTCCGGGTACGGCGCCAGCCCGAACCAGGTGCCGTACCCGAGGTTCTCGGCCGCGCACCGGAGGTTGAAGGTGGCGGCGCCGGCGGCGATCCGCATCGCCCGGCCGGTCGGGTCCTCAGCCGGGAGCGTGCGAGATCCGTCCAGGTAGACGTCGATCACGTGGCCCTCGACCTCGAACCGCCAAGGCTGGGTGTTGTGCATGCTCGGTGCGGCGATCGCCGCCGCGAGCAGGATGTCGACATGCTCTTTGGGCAGTTGCTCGGACACGGGGTGCTCCTCCCACTGGTCTCCTCTTCAGGTTCGCCGGGGGGAGGGGGGTGGCGCTGCGGGCAAGAGTCCTGACCTGGGAGGCCGTTCGGCTGTCAGTTGTCGGCGAGTGGTGCGCGGAGCTCGACGATTGTGCCGTGCGGCTGGTTGTCGGTGACCCGGACGGTGCCGCCGAGGGCCTGTGCGCGTTCGGTGAGGTTGCGTAGTCCGCTGCTGCGGTGCTGGTCGCCGATGCCGACGCCGTTGTCGGTGGTCCGCGCGACGACTTGTTGACTGTCGGCGTTGACCTCGACTGTGACTTCGGAGGCCTGTGCGTGGCGGACGATGTTGGACAGCGATTCGCGGACGGTGGCGAGGATCTGTGGTCGTACGGCGGTCGGTACGACGGTGTCGATCGGGCCGGTGCAGATCAGCTGGGGCCGGAAGCCGAGCGGTTCGGTGTACTCCGCGACCAGGGCTTGGACGTCGCCGCGCAGCGAACTCGAGTTAGGGGCCTGTTGGAGTTCGAAGATCGCCGCTCGGAGGTCGTGGATCGTGCTGTCGATGTCCTCGACCGCGCGGCTGAGTCGCTCCTGGTGCTCGGTCCGCACCAGCCGCTGCATTCCCTGGAGTTGGAGTCCGGTCGCGAACAGGCGTTGGATGACGAGGTCGTGCAGGTCGCGGGCGATCCGGTCGCGGTCTTCGAGTACGACGAGCAGGTCGCGGTCGCGTTGCGCCTGGGCGCGTTCGACCGCGAGGGTGGCCTGGCCGGCGAACATCCGCACCAGGGCTGCACCTTCCGCGACCCGGGTGTTCGAACCCTGGTCCATGGCCACGGCGAGCAGGCCGCCAGTGTCGGTGGTGCCCGGCGGGAGCGGGGCGATCGTCGCCCGGGCGAGATTCGCGCTCTCGGGGAACTCGGTCAGGCCGCCGGCATCCTTGACGAGCTGCGCGAGATCCTCGATGACGATCTGGTCGCCGCTGCCCGAATTCAGCAGGTGCAGCAGCGGTAGGTCGGCCGGGATCCGGTGCCCGAGGTACTTGGTGAACTCCGGTCGCCCGTCGACGGCCCGGACGACCAACTCATCGCCCTCGGCGAGCAGCACGGCGGCGACCTGTGCGCCGGCGACTTCTCGGGAGCGTTGCACGATGAGTTGGAGCGCTTCGTCGGCGTCGTACTCGCCGAGCATCAGCTGGGTGATCTCGGCGGTGACCTCGTGCCAGCGGCGGCGTTGCTCGGTGTCGGCGTACAGCCTGGCGTTGTCGATCACCACGCCGGCGGCGGTGGCGAGGGCGGTGACAGTGCGTTCGTCGTCCTCGGTGAAATCGGCGTTGCCGGTCTTCTCGGTCAGGTACAGGTTGCCGTAGGCGTGCTCGCGGGTCCGGATCGGTACGCCGAGGAAGCTCTTCATCGGCGGGTGGTTGGCCGGGAAGCCGTAGGACCGCGGGTGCTCGGCGAGGTCGTGCAGCCGGATCGGTTCGGGGTGTTCGATCAGCAGCCCGAGGATGCCGTGGCCTTCGGGGTACGGGCCGATCGCGCCGATCTCCTCGTCGGTCACACCGTGCGTGATGAAACGGACCAGCCGTTTACCGTCCGGGCCGACGACACCGAGAGCGCCGTACCGCGCCCCGGCGAGCTCACACGCCGCGGTCACGATCCGGTCCAGGGTGCTGTTCAAGTCGAGATCCGCCCCGATGCCGACAACGGCGTCGAGGAGCGCGCGCAGCCGCTCCTGGTACTCCATGATCTCGTCGACCCGCCCGAGGAGCTCCTGCAGGAGGGCATCCAGACGTACCCGGGACAACCCGGCGTACTCCAGCGCCCCCTCGTCCCAACTTCCCCGCCCAGACGAGCCTTCGGCCACGCCCCCACAGTACGCATAGTCACCGGCGATGGGAACTAACCGGAGCGGGGACGCCGGCCCCACGGAACCAGCCGGCGACCGTGGATGGATTCGATGCCGAGCCGGACGAGCTGCGACTCGTCCATCGGCAGCCATGAGTGCAACGGCAGTCTGTGGCGCAATTCGGTGCTCTCCTCGGCCGTGGCGACCGACAGGTGGCCGATCGCCGTGACAGTCCAGCCCATGTGACGCTCCAGTTCGACGTCGTCGGCCTCGAACGCGACGACATCACCGCGCTCGGCCGCGTGGAACTTGTCACCCTGACCTGTGCTGAACACAATCGTGTCCTCGTCGAGCACGAAGTTGACCAGCCGGATCGCCGGCAGTCCGGCGTTGGTGTACACCAGCCGGCCGAGCGGAACCGACCCGAGCATGCTGATGCATTCCGCCGGTCCGAGGATCTGCAACCGGGAGTTGTCGTACTGCTGACTTGTGCTCATGCGACATTCCTTCAGGACACCGTGGTCCGGGGTGGCCACCACCTCGACAATCGCCGGGCGACGGGTCCGAGAACAGGGCCGAAAGTCCCGACCAAGGGATCACAGCGGTGTGCGAAGTTCGACCACTGTGCCCTGCGGCTGGTTCGGTTCGAGCTGTACGGAGCTGCCGAGAGTGGCGGCTCGGTCGCGGAGGTTCCGCAGTGCGCCGTCGCGATCGGCGGCGGAGATCGCGGTGCCGTTGTCGGCCACGCGAAGCGTCACACCGTCGCCCGTCACGGTGAGGTCTACCGTGACGTCGGAGGCGTTGGCGTAGCGCACCACGTTTGACAACGACTCCCGCAGTACGGCCAGGATCTGCGGTTTGGCGGCTACCGGTACGACGGTGTCGACCGGCCCGGTGGTCATGAGCCGGGGCCGGAATCCCAGCGGCCGCGTGTACTCGTCGACCAACGTCTGGAGGTCCGCGCGCAGCGAACTCTGACCAGGCTGGCGGTGCAGTTCGAAGATCGCGCTCCGCAGGTCGCGGATGGTGGAGTCGATGTCGTCGACGGCACGGCTGAGGCGTTCCTGCGCGTCCGGCCGGACCAGCCGGTGCATGCTCTGCAGTTGCAGACCGGTCGCGAACAGGCGCTGGATGACCAGGTCGTGCAGATCCCGTGCGATCCGGTCGCGGTCCTTCAGGACGGCAAGCGTGGACTGGTTGCGCTGAGCCTGCTTGCGATCCAGGGCCAGGGTGGCCTGGTTGGCGAACATCCGGAGCAGGTCCGTCCCCGGTGTGACCGCCAGCACCGCACCTTGTGCCGCAGAGACGATCAGGAGTCCGCCGGTGAGATGGTTGCCGGGGGCAATCGGTGCGAGAATCGTCCGGCCGATGTGTTCCAGCTCCGGCAGGTCCGGCAGCAGACCGGACTCCTTGGCCAGCTGGGCCACGTCCTCGATCACCACTTGCTCGGCGCCGCGCAGTACGTCCGTCAGCACCGGCAGGTTCGCCGGGAAGCGGCGGCCGAGGTAACGCTGGAAGGGCGCCGGAGCGTCGACGGCCCGAACGACCAGGTCCGCTCCGTCGATGAGCAAGATCAACCCCACCAGCGAGCCGGACACCTCGCGGGCGCGGCGCGCGATCAGGTCCAGCGCCTCCTGCGGGTCGAAATCGCCGAGCATCAGCTGGGTGATCTCCGCGGTCACCTCGTGCCACCGGCGCCGGCGTTCGGTGTCGGCGTACAGGCGGGCGTTGGCGATCACCACGCCGGCCGCCGCGGCCAGGGCGGTCATGGTCCGTTCGTCGTCCTCGGTGAAATCGGCGCCGTCGGCCTTCTCGGTCAGGTACAGGTTGCCGAAGACCTGCTGCCGGCTCCGGATCGGAACGCCGAGGAAGCCGCGCATCGGTGGATGGTTGGCCGGGAAGCCGTAGGACTGCGGATGCTCGGACAGGTCGTGCAGCCGGAGCGGTTCGGGATGCTCGATCAGCAAGCCGAGGATCCCGTGTCCGTCCGGATAGGGCCCGATCTGTTCGATCTGATCCGGGGTGATGCCGTGCGTGACGAACCGCGACAGTCCCTTGCCGTCGCGTCTGACCACGCCGAGAGCGCCGTACCGGGCTCCGACCAGGTCACAGGCGACGGTGACGATCCGGTCGAGCGTGCTGTTCAGATCCAGATCCGCACTGATACCGACCACCGCGTCGAGCAGGGCGCGCAGCCGCTCCTGCGAATCCATGATGTCGTCGACGCGGCCGAGCAGCTCCTGCAGCAAGGTGTCGAGCCGAACGCGGGAGAGTCCGGCGTCCTCCAGCGCACCTGCGTCCCAGGTGTGCCCTCCGCCCACCGGAGCTCCCATGGGACCCACCGTACGCCCTCGCCTGATCAGCAAGCCCTGAAGCGCTCGATCGCTGTCCGAAGGGCCATACGACCCTGAGCCGAGGGCACGGCGACTCTGCTCGGCCGGTTCCTGACGAAGGAGGCTCGATGCAAGCAACAAGGAGGGGCAGGATGAACAGCTGGGAAACGCTGGGACCGGTCGTCGCCGAGGTCGACGGCAGCATCGACGGTCTGCGGGTCGTCGACTACGCGAGTCGGACAGCTGTCCGCGCCGGCACGGACCTCGTCATCGTTGCGCCTTACCATCGCTCGACGCCGCACACCTCGCTGACGTCGCGGTCCGCGTCGGCGATAGCCGAGGAGAATCTGCGGGACGCCGCGGCCCATGCGAAGCGCCGGCACGGTCGAGGTCTGGTGATCAGGACCGTGGCGATGGAGGGGTCGCGGGTGAAGGTCCTGCAGGCGGCCACCCGTGAGGCGAGTGTCCTGGTGGTGGCCCGGTCCTACGACAGCGCGACCTCCGGCCTGATCTCTACGCAGGGCAACCTCGCCCTGGCGGCTCGCATCGGCCGACCCGTGATCGTGATCCCCACCGGCTGGCAGCCGATGCCGACCGAGCGCGGCATCGCCGTGGGCATCGACGGGACCCCGTTGTCGCTCGAGGCCGTCGAGTTCGCCTTCCGCACCGCGTCCGACCGCCACGCGAACCTGACCGTGGTGCATTCGCACCACCTCGCCTACCACGCACCCGACGGTGCCGACGGCAGCTGGCAAGAGCGCGCAGGGCTGACGGTGTCGGAGACGCTGGCGGGATGGGACGAGGAGTACCCGCACGTCAAAGTCACCCGCCTCCTCACGACTCGCCCCGTGGTGGCGACGCTGGCGCGCGAGAGTGAGGACGTCGACCTGATCGTCGTCGGCGCCCACACCGGCCCGTTGCCGATCGGCGACCCGGTGGCCCGCCGGACCATCGCGGAGATGCCTTGCCCCGTCGCGATCGTGGCCCACCACGTCACCCCCGCAGAGCGCGACCAGCACCGCCGAGAGGTCGACACCGCCATGCCGATCAACTGAGCGACGTCAGTGATCCTCGGCCCGAGAAGTCCGGAGCTGGAGGAGGCGGCGGAGCGCCGTACCGGTGATGGCGCTGCTGGTGGCTGCCATCAGGAATCCGCCGGCGATCGCGATCGCGATGATCAGGATCAGCGGTTGGCCTGGCTGCCACAATGGCATCGCGAAGCCCAGGAAGATCGCCAGACCGGCCAGCCAGGCGAGGGCCGTCGTAGCGATCCAGCTGCTTGAGCCGCTGACGAGGTTGCGCAGTACCAGCCACTGCGCTGCGCCGATGGAAGCCAGCAGCGCCAGCCCGAGAACGACCGATCCGGCCACCACCAGCGGGATGGGCCAGTCCGAGATCGAGTTCGCCAGCATCGAGGGCGTCAGACCGAGGAGGTAGGCGAAAGCCGCCGCGAGCGACGTGGCGATGATCCAGGTCCGGGTGCGGAGCTCCGGCAGCGCGCGTCGCAGTACGGCGGCTTGGCCCAGGCCGAGCATCGCGCCTTCGACGGACCCGGCCAGCAGGAGAGCTGGGAGCGCGACCGCGGGCCGGGAGTTCGAGACCGTGGCGCCGACCAGCGCCGGTACGGAGAAGCCGAGCAGTTCGGCCAAGGTGACGGTCCGGAACCAGCGCCATACGAGCGCGCGCCCACGCAGTGGCTGTCTGGTGCGGTCCTGGGATGAGACCTTCATGGTCTGATCGTCGATCGGGTCGACCGCATGCGGCAGGGCCGAAGAGCTCACAAGGACGGGAGGTTCGGCTCTGATCGGCGTCGGGAAGGTCGCCTGAAATGGAACACAGAGTCACACGAGACCGGAGAGTCGGATGACAGGAAGTCTGGATGTCAGCCGTTGGGGTGGGGTCGACCGGTACGTCGATCTGGACGGGCCGGTGCACTACGTCGACTTCGGGGGCGCGGCGAACGGACCTCGCTTGGTCCTGGTGCACGGCCTCGGTGGCTCGCACCTGAACTGGACCCTGCTCGCTCCGCTGCTGGCGGCCCGTGCGCGGGTGGTAGCGATCGATCTGCTCGGCTTCGGCCTGAGCCACCCTGAGGGCCGGCCGGCCACTGTTCAGGCCAACGCGAAGATGCTCGGCCGTTTCGTCGACGAGGTCCTCGGAAGCCCTGCCATCCTGGTTGGCAACTCGATGGGCGCGCTCGTGTCGATCATGCTCGCGTCCCGGCGCCCCGACGCCGTCGCGGGGCTGGTGCTGATCGATCCGGCCCTGCCACCGACCGGGGGTGCACGGCCTGAGCCTGCCGTCACCGCGGCCTTCGCGGGGTTTGCTGTACCGGTGCTGGGACGCTGGATCCTCGCCCGAGGGCGCCGGCAGCGATCGGCACGGCAGCAGGTCCAGCGTCTGTTGCGGCTGTGCTGCGTCGACCCCTCGGTGGTACCGGCAGACTTGGTCGATGCCTCGGTCGAGCTTGTCGAAGTGCGATCCCGGGTGCACGGGCTGGATGCCGCGTTTCTGGCCGCGGCCCGGTCGCTGCTCCTCCTGGGCGCCAGACGCCGGCGGGCCTGGGCCATGATCGATGCGCTGCAGGCTCCCGTGCTCCTGCTGCATGGAGCAGCGGACAGGCTGGTCCCGGCCGCGGCGGCCGACTACGCGCGGCGACGGCATCCCGACTGGACCGTCGAGATCTTCCCCGAGGTGGGGCACGTACCCCAGCTCGAGGTACCGGCGACGACCGCGCAGCGGATGCTGGCCTGGATGGAGGGCCCAGGTGCCGCCGCGGTACGCCGCGCGTCGCCGAGTGGAAAGTTGGGCGGATCTGCCTATCCTGAAGGGGATACCCGTCGGTAAGGCCGTCGGCCGTACGACCCTGGGAGGGCACATGCCCGCCTCATCTGCTCAGGACAGGAGTTCCTCCGGTCCGGCCCTGCACTGGTACCTGACCGAGCCGAGCCGCAGCGTGGTCGACCTCGGTCAGCTGGCCGCCGCTCGATCGATACTGCGCACAGCGCCCGGCGGCGACGGTCATCCGGTGCTCGTGCTGCCCGGGCTGCTCGCCTCGGATGCATCCACCGCGTCGCTGCGCTGGTTCCTGACCCGGCTGGGCTATCGGGCGCACAGATGGAACCTCGGCCGGAACCTGGGGCCCACCCGGGCGGTCGTCGACGGCATGCGGGTGCGGCTGCGCGATCTGGCCGACCGTCACGGTCAGGCGATCAGCCTGATCGGCTGGAGTCTGGGCGGGATCTATGCGCGCGAGCTGGCCCGGGAGACACCGTTCCTGGTTCGGGATGTGATCACCCTCGGGAGCCCGTACCGTCTCGGCGTCTCGGGCAAGACCCGGGCACATCATGTCTTCAGGCTCCTGTCGCACCTGCACGTCCCGGAGTCCGAGATGCCGCCGCCCGAGCACATCAGACCGCGCTTGCTCATGCCGGCCACGTCGGTGTACTCGGAGCACGATGGCATCGTGCCGTGGCACGCCTGCGTCGAGCCGCCGGGACCGCTGCGCCAGAACGTAGCCGTGCACGGAAGCCACCTGGGCTACGGCCACAATCCCGCCGTACTCTGGCTGGCTGCCGACCGCTTGGCCCTGGCGCCGGGCCAGTGGCGTCCGTTCGTGCCGCCGGCCGAGCTCGCGCGCCACTATCCGGTGGATCGAGCCCGGCGCGTCGGCTGACGCCGGCCGGCCGCCGCGAGTTCGGTCAGGCTGCTTTCGATGCCTTCGGCAAGTACGGCGAGATCGGGCTCGTCGAAGTCGCCGGTGACTCCGAAGGCGACGGAGTCGCAGTAACTGAGGATCGAGACGCCCGTACGGACGGTCGAGCCGATCGGCACGTACGGGATGATCTCGACCAGGCGGCGCCCGAGCGCGTACAACGGCTGCCGCGGTCCGGGAACGTTGGTGACGACAGTGACGATCGAACGCTGCGGGAATCGGGCTGCCATCCGGTAGCCGGACGCGATCACGGCGAACGGCTCCTGGCGGGCGAGCTCGGTCAGCAGCGCGACCGAGTCGATCTCGTGGTCGGACTTCAGCTCGTCGAGCCGGGCGCGGACGGCGGCCAGTCGCTCGACCGGATCCTCGAGGTGGACGGGGAGCCCGGCAAGCATCATCGAGACCCGGTTGTCCCTGATGCTCTCCTCGCCCGGCGCCCGGACGTTCACCGGGACGAGTGTCCGGACCGAGTTCGGGTGCGGAGTCTCCCCACGGGACAACAGCAACGCCCGGAAGCCGCCGGTCACGGCGGCGAGTACGACGTCGTTGAAGGTCCCGCCCAGTTTGCGCCGGATCGCCTTCACCTGTGCGACGGTCGCGCGGCCGAACGCGTACCGGCGGCTCGACGACAGGGAGCCGCTCAACGACGACGGTGAGGCGGGCAGGACAGCTTCGGACAGCGCCCAGAGGCCGCGCGCGATGCTCCACGACCGGTAGGCGAGGGTGCCGGGCTGCTGGAGGCCGGCGACCACGAGCCGGAGCTGGCGGACCGGGGTCAGCATCAGCTGACCGACCGCACCAGCCGTGAGGCCGACGGTCGTCGGCGTGGGCTGCGGCGTCCACTCATCGGAGACCGCGGATCGAGGCTCTGGCGTCGGGTCCAGCACGACGGTGTAGAGGTCGGTCCCGGACACTCCGTCCACCATGCAGTGATGCACCTTGGAGATCAGCGCCCATCGTCCGCCCTTCAGGCCGTCGACGAGCCAGTACTCCCACAGCGGGTGGTCCCGGTTCAGGCGCGCGGACATGATCCGGCCCATCAGAGCGCTCAGCTCGTCGTCACCGCCCGGTGCAGGCAAGGCTGTATGCCGCAGGTGATAGCTGAGGTCGAAATGCTCGTCGTCGTACCAGACCGGTGGTCCGAGATCGAACGGCAACTGGCGTGCCTTCTGCCGGTACCGCGGGATCAGCGCCAGCCGGCCGGTCAGGAGCTCGGCGAACTCGTCGTACGTCGGAGCCGGTCCGTCGAAAACCGCGATCGAGGAGATCGCCATCGACACACCGGGCTCCTCGTCCTCGGCCTCGAGGAACGCGGCATCGAGCGGTGTCATCCGGTCCATGGCTAGAGCTCCCGCTTCAGGATCTTGCCCGCCGCCGTGATCGGCAACTCGGCACGGATCTCCACCGATCGCGGATACTTGTACGGCGCGATCCGCGCCTTCACGTGCTGGATCAACTCGTCCGGGCTGACCTCGCGGCCAGGGTGCAGCGCGACGTACGCCTTGACCTCCTGGCCGAGCAGATCGTCGGGCACGCCGACAACCGCGGCCTGGGCGACGGCGGGGTGGGTGTAGATCGCGTCCTCGACCTCCCGCGGGTACACGTTGTACCCGCCGCGGATGATCAGCTCCTTCTTCCGGTCGACCACGAAGAAGTAGCCGTCCTCGTCGACGTAGCCGAGATCGCCGGTGTGGAACCAGCCACGGCTGAAGGCCTTCGCCGACGCCTCAGGGTCGCCGCGGTAGCCGCGCATCACGTTGACACCACGGACCATCAGCTCGCCGATGTTGTCGCGGCCGGGCGGCAGCAGGTCCCCGTGGTCGCCCCAGACCTGCACCTGCACGCCCCAGATCGGCCGACCGACGCTGTAGACGCGGCGGTCCTCGGCGCTGACATTGAACGTCGTGGTCGAGGCCGTCTCGGACAGTCCGTAGCCCTCCAGGATCACGATCCCGAAGCGATCCTCGAACTCGTCGATGACCTTGGCCGGGATCGGTGCACCGCCGGACACGCCCACGCGCAGTGAGGACACGTCGTACTTGTCGAGGTCGGGATGCGCCAGCAGGGCGATGTACATGGTCGGCACGCCCTCGAAGACGGTGACGTGGTCGCGCTCGATAGTCGCCAGCACCTTGTCCGGGGCGAACCGGGGGACCAGCGTCATCGTCGCCGCGAACCGCACACAGACGTCGAGGATGCTCGACAGCGCGAAGATGTGGAACAACGGCAGCACGACGAGGATGACGTCGTCGTCCTGTACGCCGAACAGCCGGCCGGGAGTGTCGGCGTTCATGAACAACTGGAAATGCGTCAGCTCGGCGCCTTTCGGCCGGCCGGTGGTGCCGGACGTGTAGACGATCACCGCGGTGTCGCCCGGATCGGACTGGTGCATCTCGGGGGTGCCGGCAGGGGCTCGGGCCAGCAGACTCTCGAACGGCGTGCCGTTCGCCGGCCGCTCCAGACCGGGAGTGGTGACGACCACCAGGTTGTCCACACCGGCCTGAGCCGTCCCTTTCGCGGCCTCGTCGGCGACGCCGGCCCAAGTGATCAGCATCCGCGCCCCGGAGTCACGCAGGATGAAGCCGACCTCGTCGGCCTTGTAGAGAACGTTCATCGGTACGACGATCGCGCCCGCCTTGAGCAGCCCGAAGTACGCGATCACGAACTGTGGCAGATTGGGCAGCTGCAGACCGACCGCGTCCCCAGGACGGATGCCCTCGAGATGGAGTCCGGTCGCGAACCGGTCGGATGCGGCGTCGAGCTCGGCGTACGTCATCCGGTAGTCGCCGCTGATCACTGCGGTCTTGCCGGCGTGGCTGAGCGCCGATTCGGTCAGCATGGTGGCGAGGTTGAAGCTCATCGTGACACCTCCTGGCTCTGTCCCGGGCGGTTCCAGCAGCCGGCCTCGGCCGCGGAGATCGCGGCGGCGACGTCCTGTGCCCAGGCGCCGATGACGTCCCAGTCCCGCACGTCCCCGGCCAGCACGGTGGCGGCCATCCGGCGAGCGAGGAACCCCTGGGCGGTTTCGGGCTCGAGCCGGCCCGCGAACGTCATCGCGGGTTGGGCACCGATGCGCTCGGCAAGCTCCCTGACCTTCCTCGGCATCGCTTGCAGGCCGTCGGCGTGCGGGCCGATCGGACCGCTGTGGAACAGCCAGACCTCCCGCGCGCGCAGCTCCTCGGCATGCTTGCTGAGGAAGTGGACGGCTTCGGGCCGCCAGGCGCGGTTGTAGAGCGCGCTGCCGAGGACGACCGCGTCGTACTCCGCGACCGACTGGACATGCTTGACGTTGCGAACGTCGACCAGGTGGCCGTGCTCGCGGATCTCGGCTCCGATCCCGGCGGCGATCTCCGCCGTCGAGCCCATCTTGCTCGCGTACGCCACCAACACGTGTCCGGACATCGCTACCTCCAAGGGGGATACCTGAAGGATCGAACGTGTGCCGCCGCGCGGGCAGGGCAGAGCGTCCGGTCCGGGCGGGACCTTCGGCCCTGTGGCCGGTGTGCCCGTCGCTGGAACGTGAGAGACGGAGGTGGCACATCCATGACCACAACGCTGACAACCGCTCGCTACGTGTTCGACTTCGCCGAAGGAAGCATGGACCAGAAGGACCTGCTCGGAGGCAAGGGCGCCAATCTCGCAGAGATGACCCGCCTGGGTCTGCCGGTTCCGCCCGGTTTCACGATCGGAACGACGGCCTGTCGTGCCTATTTGGAGAACGGCGATCTGCCGCTCGGTGTGGCCGAGGAGATCACCGCGCACCTCACTCGCCTGGAGGCGACCATGGGCCGTCGGCTGGGTGACCCGACCGACCCGTTGCTGCTGTCGGTGCGTTCCGGCGCGAAGTTCTCGATGCCGGGGATGATGGATACCATCCTGGACATCGGGCTCACCGACGAATCCGTCCACGGGCTGGCGAAGCACGCCGGTGACGATCACTTCGCGTGGGACTCCTATCGCCGGCTGTTGCAGATGTACGCGCGCACGGTGCTCGACGTACCGGACGAGCTCCTGCAATCGGCCGTGTCGACGGAGTACGCCCGTTGGGGAGTCGGGACACCGGAGGAGTTGCCGGCCGAGGCGATAGAACGTGCCTGTACGGCGTTGAAGCAGGCGATCGCCGACCACACCGGCCGGCCGTTCCCGCAGGACCCGGTGGAGCAGCTCGACCTGGCGGTTCGCGCGGTGTTCCGCTCGTGGTCGACGGAGCGGGCGACCCTGTACCGGCGCCAGGAGCACATCGCCGACGATCTCGGTACGGCGGTCAACGTGATGGCGATGGTCTTCGGCAACCGCGGCTCCGACAGCGGCACCGGTGTCGCGTTCACCCGCGATCCGGCGTCCGGCGCGACCGGCGTCTACGGCGACTACCTGCAGAACGCGCAGGGTGAGGACGTCGTCGCGGGCGTCCGCAATACCGTTCCGCTGGCGCAGTTGGCCGCGATCGACCCGGTGAGCGATGTCGAGCTGCGGACCGCGATGGCGACGTTGGAGCGGCACTACCGCGACCTGTGCGACATCGAGTTCACGATCGAGCGCGGCCGGCTGTGGATCCTGCAGACGCGGGTCGGGAAGCGGACCGCGGGCGCGGCGTTCCGGATTGCCGTCCAGCTCGTCGACGAGGGGCTCATCACGCTCGACGAGGCGTTGCTCCGGGTCGACGGCGCGCAGCTGAGCCAGCTCATGTTTCCACGGTTCGGCGAGCATCACGACGTACCGGTGGTAGCTCATGGCGTCGCTGCCTCGCCGGGGGCTGCGGTGGGTGTCGCGGCGTTCGATTCCGCTGCCGCTCGCAGGCTCGCTGATGAGGGCTGGCAGGTGATCCTCGTCCGCCGCGAGACCAACCCGGATGATCTGCCCGGCATGCTGGCCGCGGTCGGAATCCTCACCACCAGGGGCGGCAAGACCTCCCACGCGGCAGTCGTTGCTCGCGGGCTCGGCAAGACGTGTGTGTGCGGTGTCGACAGCCTGACCGTCGACCCGGTCGCTCGCCGGGCCGTCACGTCCGCCGGGGTTGTGATCGAGGAAGGCGACATGCTGTCCCTCGACGGTCTGGCCGGCGTTGTCTACCGCGGAGAGGTCCCGGTTGTCCCTTCTCCGGTCGTCGAGTACTTCGAGGGGCGTCTGGAGCTGTCGAAGTCTGACGATCTGGTACGGGCCGTGGATCGGCTGCTGCGTCATGCCGATGCGCGCCGTGTGCTCGGCGTACACGCGAATGCGGACACCCCGGCCGATGCCGAGCGCGCGCGCCGATTCGGTGCCGGAGGCATCGGTCTGTGCCGGACCGAGCACATGTTCCTGGGGGAGCGGCGCAAGCTGGTCGAGCGGCTCGTCCTCGCGGATGGTCCTTCGGAGCAGCAGGCCGCGCTCGAGGACCTGCTGCAGTTGCAGCGTGACGACTTCGCCGGGATCTTCCGTGCGATGGCCGGTCTGCCGGTGACGGTGCGGCTGATCGATCCGCCGCTGCACGAGTTCCTCCCTGATCTGACCGATCTGTCGGTGCGGGTAGCTGTGGGCCGGGCGACGGACACGCCGGATCCCGAGGCCGAGCGTCTCCTCGGGGCGGTGCAGCGGATGCATGAGAGCAACCCGATGCTCGGCTTGCGCGGGGTACGGCTGGGGATCGTGATCCCCGGGCTGTTCGCCATGCAGACCCGGGCAATCGCCGAGGCGGCGGCCGCGGTGACAGCCGAAGGGCTGGAGGTGCGACCGGAGATCATGGTGCCGCTGGTTGCCGGCGAGGCCGAGTTGCGGCTGGTGCGGGACGAGATCGAGAGCGTCCTGGCCGTTGTCGCCGCGTCGACCGGTCGGGTGGTCCCGACCCGGATCGGGGCGATGATCGAGGTACCGCGGGCAGCGCTCGGTGCCGAGCGGATCGCTCGGTGCGCCGACTTCTTCTCCTTCGGCACGAACGACCTCACGCAACTGACCTGGGCGTTCAGCCGCGACGATGTGGAGGCGTCGATCTTCCCGCGCTACCTCGACGCCGGGATCTTCGCGGTCTCGCCGTTCGAGTCGCTGGATGTCGAGGGCGTCGGCCGGCTCGTCCGGATCGCGGTCGCCGAGGGCCGCAAGGGCAACCCGGACCTCGTCATCGGCGTCTGCGGCGAACACGGCGGCGACCCGGCCTCCATCGCGTACTTCGCCGAAGCCGGCCTCGACTACGTCTCGTGCTCGCCGTACCGCATCCCGATAGCCCGCCTCGAATCCGGCCGCGCCGCCGTGGCCCCAACCTCATCGGGTAGCGACACCCGGTGAATGTTGCCGCCAGGCGGTCCTCCGGTCGTGGAGGCTTCTCGGGCTCATGATGGGGACGTGGCAGGAACCGAGTGGAACGAACTCAGTCCTGCGTGGCGGCGGGCGAGCATCGTCAGTGGTGCCTTCGACGGTGCATTCAAGCTCGCCGCCCTCGTCAACCGGGCGCGTCGTGCGGCCGCCGACGTCAGCGGACCCGAGGCGGCCTGGGCGGTCGCAACCACGCTCGTCAACTCGGTCGGTGCGATCCCGTTGCCTACCTTCGCTTGTGGCCGCGGGGCGCATCCAACGAGCTTCACGGTGTTGTGAGAGATTGGCTGGATGGCGACGTGGCGGGATGTCGAGCGGATTGCCGGGGGACTGACCGGAGCGAGGCCTGGGCATGCGCATGAGGGTTCGCCGACATTCGACGTCGGGCGCCATCCGTTCGCCAGATTGCGGTCGGATGACGCGGGGCGGGAGGTTCTGCAGTTCTGGAGTCTCGACCTGGATTCGAGTCTGGAGTCTCGACCTGGATTCGAGCGACGTGCTCGCTGACCGGTCCGACGTCTTCTTCGCCGTGCACACATTCAAGGTCAAGGTGTCAGTCTGTGCGTGGCTGGACCGTCTTGACGAAGACGAACTGGCTGAGATCCTTACCGATTCGTGGCTGGCCAGGCGTGGCGTCCGGATGTGATGGCTGCCATCAGTAGCCGCGCGGCCAACGATGAGAACCGTCGGCGCGCGCGAGCGCCAAGCATCCCCAGGTGTCCGGGTGTAGGGCCTGCAGATGTCTCGATAAGGGATGACGACGAACGAGCAGGCCATCCAAGTGAGCGTCCAGGCCGTGGGGAAGGGCCCGGCGGCGCGTGGGGGGACGCGCCAGGCCAGGGCCCTCCGGCATGCCCCAGAACTCTGAGCATATTCCGGAACCCGCCAGTCCGCTACCCTGCCGCAACGGCGTGCGTCGCTCAGACCGGCGAGGTTGTCCGTGGTCATGGTGCTAGCTCTTTCTGACGCCGCGCCTCCCATCGGCTCGAACTGCGCTGTGGATTCGCATCTCGCGATGGTGGTACGGCGTGGGATTCATCGAGACGCGCCGCAGTCAGGTCGATACTGTCGGTCGACGGGCGTGACGCGGGCGCCCGTCCTGAGATCAAGCCAGCATCCGACCTCGCCTCTGCATATCGGGAGAGACGCGCCGACCACCGGCCCGAGTCCCTGACCGACGTCCTGGATTGTCTGATCCCGGTTCTGCGGAGGCGTCGCGCGGGCGATCTTCGGGGCCATGGAATCTGGGAAGCCGAACGCAGAGATCGATGATCCGCGGGTGTGGTCTGCCCGGGAGGCCGAGGCGCTCGACGATGCTGCTTGGAGCATTCGCAAGCTGATCGGGATCGTCGATGAGGCGATCGATGCGGCTGGGGCTCAGTTGGCACGGTCGGCTGCGCTTTGGGCGGACTCGCCGACACCGTTCGACGAGCGTGATCGGCCCGTGAGACGTCCGCGTCCGCGGACGCCGCCCGCACAGTCGCTGCTGGAAGAGCCCGGCAGAGACATCAGCTTGACGTGATCGTCCTCGGATGGCGGATGTCCTTGAAGCCGAGTTCCAGGTTCTGCGGATCGTGTGGTCGAGGTGAGCCTCGTGGCAGTCAGTTGTGAGTGCTGCTTCGGAGGTCTTTGTGAGTTCTCAGGGTTTTGGGTTGTCGACGGAGGAGCGTCGACGGTTGCTGGAGGCAAATGCTGCGGCTGCGCAGTTCTTCCGTCGGGAGTTGCTTCGGGCTACGGATGGGTGGCACTTGGAGTATCTGAAGGCGCATGCGGCTGAGTCCGTGTTGTCGACGGAGTCGCCGTGGAAGGTGGGCTACGCACCGCGGACGTGGACGAATTTGGTTGATCATCTGCGGCAGCAGGGGTTCGCCTATGGGACGTTGGCTCGGGCTGGTCTGATGGCTTGGAGCGGGGATGGTCAGGCCACCGACAGGCATCGGGACAAGTTGATGCTGGTTGCGCGCGATCGCCGGCTGTCGGTGGTCGGGTTTGTTGGGATCGGGCCGGATGGCGAGGCGCGATCGGCGAGTCCGGTGACGATGATTCATCGACCGTCCAACGTGCTAGTGGGGATTGGCGAGCAGCGGAGTCTGCTGGCTGGTGGTGCGGTGCCGGTGATTGTTGATGAGCCGATGGATGCGATCGCTGTGTCGAACGCCGGCCTGGTGATGGATGGGCGGTGGGCTGGGATCCCGGTGTGTGGTGGTGGGCTGTCGACGGCCCAGTCCAGGACTTTGCGGGAGTTCAGTACGAGCGACAAGGCGGTCGTTGTCTTGGGCGGCAGCGAGGCGGAACGGAAGCAGGCGGCAGGGTACCTGCTGGACCTAGCGTTCTTCTTCGATCGGGTTCATACCGTTGCGTTGCCTCCTGGGCAGACGCTGGCGGAGGTGGCGCGAAGTAACTTCGGGGTCGAGCGGTTGAACGACTTGCTGGCAAGCTCGCGTCCGTTGATGACGTATCGGGCCAGCGGTCGTGGGTTCGTGGTGTCGCGGAGCGCCGACCCGGATCCGCCCGCTCCGGGGCTGGATCTCTGACTCCTGGAAGTCGTGATCAGGGTTCGATCGCCAGCGTTGTAACGGGATCTTCGAGGCCGGAACTGTTCGGCTTTGTTGGAGGTCTTGGTGAACGATCCTGGGTTTGCGAGTACGCCGGAGGAGCGGCAGCGGTTGCTGGCGGCAAACACTGCCGCCGCACGCTTCTTCCGCAGAGAGTTGCTGCGGGCAACGGACGGGTGGCCGTCGGGGTACCTGAAGGAGGCCGGTATCGAGCAGGTGCTGTCGACGGACTCGACATGGAAGGTCGGCTATGCCCCCGACACTTGGTCGAACCTCGTCGATCATCTGCAGTCGGAGGGGTTCAGCCACGCAACCATGGTGCGGGCGGGGTTGATGAGGTGGACCGAGGACGGCGACGCGGTTGATCGATATCGAGACGAACTCGTGCTCGTTGCCCGTGACCACAAGTTGTTGCCAGCGGGGTTCATCGGGATTGGTCCTGACGGTGGAGTCCGCTCGCTGACACCGGCGACTGCGGTGCACCGGTCGTCGAACGTGCTTGTCGGGATCGACGAGCAGATGGATCTTCTGCGTGGTGGTGCGATGCCTGTGATTGTTGATGATCCGGCGGGTGCGATCGCGGTGTCCGAGATGAGTCGGCAGTTGGATGGCCAGTGGGCTGGTATTCCGGTCTGTGGTGATGGGTTGTCGACCGCGCAGACAAGGATGCTGCGCAAGTTCAGCTTGACCGACTCGGTGGGCGTTGTGGTCGGCGGCGATGAGCGCTCACAGAGGCGCGCCGTTGGGTTCATCCCCGATCTGATGCTGCATTATGACCGGGTTCGCGCGGTCGCGTTGCCCGGCAGCCTGCGAGAGTTCACGTCTCTTGACTCTGCGCCGAAGCGCCTGCACGAGCTCCTGACCACGGTGCCTCCGACGATGAGCTATCGGATGGGCAGCGGAGTCGCGGCCGAGATTCATCCGGATCCGGATCCGCCCGACCGTGGGCTGGATCTGTGAATGGTCAGCTGCTCGAGGTACATCTGGCCGCCGCTGCGTTCTACCGGCAACAGTTGGACGACAGACCCGACGGCTGGGCGGCGCAGCACCTGCACGCCCGAGGATTGGTCGAGGTGTTGTCGCCGAGCCCGACCTGCTGGGTTGGGTACGCCCCGGACGGCTGGTCCCGGCTAGTCAGCCATCTGCGCCGGTCGGGTTATGACGATCGGTTGCTGGTGGCAGCGGGGCTGGCGTCGGTCACCAATAGCGGGTATCTGATCGACAGGTTTCGGGACCGGCTGATGTTCGCCGCCCACGACCTCGACCTGCACACCGTTGGGTTCATCGGTCGTGCCCAGAGCGGCCGACTGAGGTACTTGAACACGCCCACCACCGAGATCTACTCCAAGGCAAAGGCGCTGGTTGGCCTCGACCGTCAGGTGGAACGACTCCGAGCAGGCGCCGTGCCGGTCTTCGTGGAGGGGCCGATGGATTCGGTCGCAGTCAGCCTGTCGGGGGAGGAGTGGGTCGGTGTGGCGTGCTGCGGTACGGCGCTCTCACCCGAGCAGGCGCTCATGGCCAGGAAGTACGCGTGGACAGGTGCAGTCATTGTTGGATTCGATGGAGATCTGGCAGGTCGAACGGGCGCTCTGCGGAGTCTCGAGGTCCTGTCCGATCTATTCGACGAGGTGCTATTTGCGCGGCTGCCGGATCGGCAAGACCCGGCGGCCTTGTACTCGGTCGATCCTCGGCAGCTGAGGGCGGTGCTGGGGTCGGCTCGTCCGCTGGTCGACTTCGCGATCGAGGTCGAGCTGGAGAGGTGGGACAAGGTCTTGGATCACCTCAGCGGTCAGGTGAACGCGGTCCGGGCTGTCGCGCCGCTGGTGGCGAGCCTTCCGCCGACTCGGGTGGCCGGCGAGATCGCCAAGCTCGCACAGGCCGTGCATCTCGACGAGCAGCTCGTGTCGACCGAGGTGGTGGCGGCTGTCAGTCGATGTCGAGATCGCCGCCCTCGGAGTCGGCGACGTCCGTCGACCGGCGTGGTCGATGCAGGCGCCGATCCGGCGGACTATTCCCGGAGTCCTTGATTCCGGGATCCAGGTTCTGGATCGCGGTGCTGGACAGCAGATTGTGGGCATGGACGTTGACCTGGAGGTACTGATCGCCGACGCAGAGCGGTCCGGGTGGGCAGCAGGCCCGTCACGCCGGCTGGCGGACGGGATTGAGGCTCGGATCGTCGTACCGCTGTCGAGTCGGCTCCGCGCAGCGCTCGGTCATGACGAGGCGGCACAGCTCGCGCGGGTGATCGCGTGGGAGCGGTGCCTCGAGTTGGCGGACGATCCGCCCGAGGGCGGGGTCTCGTGGGGATACCTCGCGAACCTGGTCCGCTGGCGATTGCAAGACGCGGTACGCGCGGAGATGGTTCGACGTCGGCGTCACCCGCTAACCCAGCAACTGCCGGACGGCGAGGCCGCACACCGGCCGGTACTGGGCCAGCACCTGGATCGGATCGCACTGGAGTTGACTGGTGAGGGACTTGCGCTCGCCGTCGGTCGGCGCCTCATCAGGGCCGCGGCCGACGGACCACCGTTCTACCGCGCGGGGATAGTTGCTCGGGTTCGCCGAGCTGGTGCGACCAGAACGCAGGCGGAAGCCTTTGCTTGGTTGCTTCGAGGCGGCGCGAGCCAGACCTCAGCGCTGGCGAGGCTGGCGCTCGGCGAGTCCGGGGAGACGGTCTTTGGCGATCCGGTCGTACGCCGTTGGATTCGGGCCGCGTCGGGTCGTGACCAGCGGTTTTTCGGAGAACCAAGCCGCCGCGGCCACCGCCGAGCGGCTGGCCTCGAGTGGCTGCGAGCCGCCTGACGAAAAGTCTCCAGGCCTCAACCGTTGAGGCCCGTTATGACGCACAACTTCCACGAAGTACCCCGCCATCACTGGCTTGTCCGGTACTACCGCGCGCAGCTCAGGTTCACCCTGCACGTCCTCGGTGCGCTGTGGCTGGTCCCGCGACCCGTCGCGGCCGCCGGCTTCGCGTGGCTGCGCCGTACAGAAGCCCCCAAGAGAGGAACCACTGTGAAGTCATCGAGCCGGTCCAAGATCTTGGTACCGGTCCTGATCGTCGCCGGCGTGGTCGCGCTGATCTTCATGCTCATTGCCCGCTGGCACAGCCCGGACGCGAAGTCCGGTACGCCGAACTCCCACGGCACCACGATCCCGGGCGAGCCTGCAGTGCAGTTGGAGGCATGGCGGCGTCCGACGACGACAGACCCGCAGGAGTTCGCGATCGCATATGCCCGGGCGATCTGGACCTACGACACCAGACAGCACAGCTACGTCGACTGGCAGAACGCTGTCAGCGTGTACGCCGACCCGTCCTCGGCCGCACCGCAGGTCGCGAAGAGTCTGCTGCCGCAGTGGGCGGACTGGGATCAACTACAGCTGCACAAGGCCCGCGCCACCGTCGGAACCGTGACGGCGGAGATCACGCCTGAGCTCGAGGCGATGGTGAACCGCAGCCAGGCCCCCAAGGGTTGGCACGCGTACGTTGTCCACGGCAAGCAGACGGTCGTGATGGACACCGACACAAGGTTCCTCGAACGGCAGGCCGCGGTAGCGGTCGTCTGCACGCCGACCTGCAAGTTCTGGTCTGCCACAGCGCAGGTGTCGCCGTGATCGTCAAGGTGACGCTGGCCGCGGCGCTGCTCGCCGGAGGCGTTGGCCTGATGGCACCGATCGCCCTGGCAGCCAGCGGCACAGACACCTGTGCTGCGACGCCCACCTCTGCGACGCCGACCGACTGTAAGCCTCCGGTCCGCACCCGTGGCGGTGCGCTCCCGGGTGCGGACGAGGCAGTAGCTCGTGCGCTGCGGTTGGTCGGCAGTCACGGCTACTACCAGCTGTGCGCCCGCCTGGCCGCGAACATCTGGGGCCGGCCACGCGCAGGCTACTTGTCGGCTGCCGAGCAGTGGCACGAGATGGTTACCACCAACCACGCTCATCCCAGCGATCGTCAGCCACCTGCTGGTGCGCTCGTGTTCTGGGCGACCGGTGGACCGTACGGCCACGTCGCGGTGTACGTCGGCAACGGCCGCATCGTCTCGAACGACATCGGCGACGCCGTCGCCGGCGAAGGCGGCGTGTACCTCGTCGACTTCGGTCTCATCGAATCCCAGTGGGGCGCCACTTATCTCGGCTGGGCATCACCCATCTACTCAACTACCTGAAGGACATCGACGTGTTCAGATGCAGTGCATCGATGCGGCAGCTGGTCATCATGCAGGACCCGGGCGTCAGCCCGAACGCCAGCGGTCTGCCAGGGCTGCCGGAGGTACGGACGCTGGCCGGTGCGACGATCACGTTCGCGCTCGTAGCTTGCGTCGTCGCGCTGATCATCTCGGCGGCTGCATGGGCCTTGGGCAACATCAACAGCAACCCGCACGTCGCCAGCAAAGGACGAGTCGGCGTCCTGGCGTCGCTTGGTGCCGCGATCTTGATCGGCTCGGCCAACAGTCTGATCCGCTTCTTCAGCGGCATTGTCATCGGCTGACGGCGGATAGCTGATGTCTTGGATTCAATGCCTCTTCAATCCAGGTGCCTGCGCGGTCTCGGCGGGCACGGACGCGATCACCGATTCGGTGTGGGACTCGTTCGTGAGTTGGCTGGCCAAGGGGCTGAGCCAGATGACGACGTACGTGTTTCAGAGCTTCAGCGACAGTACGACGCCAGACTTCAATCAGAAATGGTGGACGGACAACCTCGACCTCGTCGTCTCCATCTCACTGCCACTGCTCGTGATCGCGTTCGTGATCCAGTGTGCTTCCGCAGCGATTCGACGGGAACCTGCCCGGCTGGGGCAGGCGGTATTCGGAGCTCTGCTCGGTACGGCCGGCGTCCCCTTCGCCGTTGGCATCGTGGGAGCGTCTGGTCAGGCGGTCGATCAGATGGCAACCGCCATTCTTGGGAACCCCAGGACCAAACCGGGCTTCGAACGGATGCTGGACGTCACGGCGCTGCTCAGCGTTGGGACCCTTGGTGGGTTCCTGGCTGTCGCGGTCGTGTTCGGTCTGATCGCGACCGCCTTGCTCTACTTCGTGATGCTGATCCGCCAGGTCGCGCTCGTCGCCTTCGTTGTCTTTGCCCCGATCGCATTGGCCAGTTGGACGTGGTCGGCGACCAGGCATTGGTTGCGGCGGTGGATCGAGGTCGTCGGGGCGTTGCTGTTCTCGAAGGTCGCGATGGCTGTTGTGTTCACGCTGGGGTTGTCAGCCACGGGCGCAGCAGACAACCCGGCCGACGCGAGTATCGGGACGTTCCTGACTGGAGTTCTGCTGTTTGCAATGGCCGCCTTCGCGCCACTGGCGACGTACTCCTTCATCCACTGGGCAGGGGACCAGGGGCACACCGCAGTCCATGCGTTGCAGCAGGGAACGGCCGGTGCCTCCGCGGTCAAGGAACGGATGGAGCAGGCGCAGCAGTGGGGTGCGCATCACTTTGGTGGCTCGGGCGGGAAGGACGCATCGGGGCCAGTAGTTGGCGAGAGCAAGGACTCGCGGGACGAGAAGTCGGCTGATGCATCGGCGGCCAGCGATGCGGCGTCGCAGGGGCAGCTCGGCGGTGTCGACGGAGCGTTCTCCGCGCCGACCGGATCGCAGACTGCACCGGCTGGCGAGGGTTCGACGGCCACCGCGGTCGCGACGAGCCAGGTGTCTGTTGATGGCTCCGGAGGGCCTGGAGAACAGTCCGATGGCCGTCGCGATACCCAGGGCGGTGGACAGGAATGACGAGTCCAGAGACGTTCTCGACGCGGTTCCCTCGACCCGAGCGGCACGCCGTACTGCTCGGACTGCGCCCGATGCAGGTCGCGCTGCTGCTGACCGCCGTCCTGTTAGCGGCGCTGGCGATCGCTACACAACTGACCCCATTGGCGAAGGCGGCTGGGTTGGCGATGGCTCCGGTCTGCATCGCGGCCGCCTTTGCTCGAGCTGAGGAGTTGCCGGTGTACAGATGGCTCTTGCTGAGGGCCGCACATGGTTGGCGATCGCTGCGCGGGCAGCAGTCCTACCGTGCACGCGTCATGGAGCCGCGTAAGCATGGACGCCTGCAGTTGCCGGGTGAGAGCGGCGCGTTGCGGATCATGACTTCGAGCACCGGGCTTGGTGTCGTTCACGATCCGCGCAGTCGACGCTTGATCGCGGTTGCCCGGATCGAGGGGCCGGCGCATCTGTTGCAGAACGCCGATGAGCAAGATCGGCGGGTCGCGGCGTACGGGCGTCTGATCGCCGGCCTATGCCAGGGCAACCGGATCGCACGGGCACAGATTCTCGAGCGCACGCTCCCGGACCCCGGCGACGAGCTGGGGGAGTGGGCCAAGAAGCGCAAGGTAGACCCTCGGACTACAGCCGGAGCGATGTACACCGAATTGCTAGGGCGCGCGGCACCCACCGCTGCCCGGCACGAGACTCTCTTCAGCTTCGCGGTGAATCTCGACGCGGTGTCGCGCGAGGTGCGCAAGCACGGCGGCGGCTTGATCGGCGCCACGGCCGTGCTCGAATCTGAGGCGCGCGCGTTCCAGACCTCGCTCGCCGCGGCTGGCGTGGCTGGTGCGTGGCTGAGCGCCGGAGACCTCGCAGCGAGTCTGCGGGTCGCATTCGATCCGGCCGCGACGCGCACCCTTCAGAAGCCGATGGCACTCGACGCGGTGGATGCAGGTCCGTTCGCAGTGGACGCGGGATGGGATCAGTTGAGAACCGACTCGTCATTGCACAGGGTGTACGTCATCACGGAGTGGCCGCGGATCCGGGCGACTCCGTCGTTCCTGAGCCCGTTGCTGCTGAAGCCAGGCATTCGCCGTACCTTCACCCTGGTCATCGAGCCGATCCCGATGGCCAAGGCGCTGCGGGACGCACGGCGTCATCAGGTCGAGCGCATCAGCGATCGGGCCACACGCAATCGGATCGGGCAGCTGGAGACCGAGGAAGACCGCCAGCTCGATGCTGACGTGGCACAGCGGGAGCGTGACCTGGCCGCCGGCCACGGTGATGTGCGCTGGCTCGGGCTGGTCGTCGTCTCGGCCGATTCAGAGGATGCGTTGGACGACGCGTGCATGGAGGTTGAGATCGCAGCGGGTCAGGCTCTACTCGACCTGCGGCGGTTGGCCGGCCAGCAGATGGAAGGCTTCCTGGCTGGTGCGCTGCCTTTCGGGGTCGGGCTCTGATGGCGCGGCACTCTGTGTATTTCGAAGAGGACGGCGCCGACCGAGCGACGAGGCGTGCCAACCGGCAGACGGCGTACCTGGCACCTCGTAAACCGCGTCCGAGTGTGATCGAGGGGGAGTCCGGCACAGGGCGCGGTCGACGACTCCTTGTGGACACCCACCGTGCCACGACCAGGGTGCTTCGGGTCGCCTACCCGTTCCTGGCCGAAGGCGGGTTGGGTGCCGATGGCACCTACATCGGCTCCGACGTCTTCAGCGGCGGATCGTTCGTCTACGACCCCTGGGTGTTCTATCAGGACCGCGTCATCACTAACCCGAACGTCTTGCTGGCCGGGGTGATCGGCAGCGGCAAGTCGTCGACGGCCAAGGCGCTCATCACCCGTTCCATTGCCCTCGGCCACAAAGCGTACGTGCCCTGTGACCCGAAGGGAGAGTGGACAGCAGTCGCCGAGGCGATGGGCGGCGTCACCATCAAGCTTGGACCAGGACTCCCCACCCGACTCAACCCACTGGATGCCGGCCGCAAACCGTCCACGGTCGATGCGGACGAATGGCAACGGATCGTCTGGTCACGCCGTCGAGCCCTGCTAGGAACACTCGCCGAATCGACCCTCGGCCGTCCGCTGGCCGCGGTGGAACACACCGCGCTGGACCTCGCGCTGGAGACCGTGTCCAGCCAGGTCGCGTCGCCGACAGTCCCGGATGTCGTGGTCGCTCTCTTCACCCCAGACTCGGCCTTCGCACGACGTGCCGGTCTGCAGACAACGAGCCTGACCGACGATGGCCGGCAGGTCGCCCACGCGATCCGCCGGCTGGTGCACGGCGACATGTCCGGGATGTTCGACGGCCCCTCTACGACGGAGTTCGACCCAACGCTGCCGATGGTCACCCTCGACTCCTCATGGCTCGGAAGCGGCGGCAACGACGAGGCGCTGCGCCTGACCCTTGCGTGCGCATCGTCGTGGTTGGAGTCCGCTGTCGCCGACCCAGCAGGTGGCAACCGCTACATCGTCTACGACGAAGGCTGGCGAGTAATGCGTGATCCCGCGCTGCTTCGCAGGATGCAGGAACAGTGGAAGCTCTCGCGCGCCTGGGGCGTGTCCAACATCCTCATCGTGCATCGCCTGTCCGACCTCGCCGCTGTCGGTGACCTTGGCTCCGAAGCCCGTGCTCTGGCCGAAGGCCTGCTGGCGGACTGTTCGACCAGGATCATGCTCCGCCAGGAGCCCGACCAGCTCGCCCGAACGGCGAGCCTCCTCGGCCTGACCGACGTCGAGATCGCGACCATCGGCAAGCTGCCCAAAGGTCGGGCGTTGTGGCGGCTACCCAACCGGTCCTTCGTCGTGCAACTGGTCCGCCATGCCCGTGAAGTCGAACTCTTCGACACCGATGCCCGGATGTAGAGGCAATGAACCAACGACCACCCCGAGACCTCACCGACATCCTCTTCATCGGTGCCGGGATCCTCTTTTGCACGACAGGCGTCCTGTACCTCGCCGGCGGCCTCGCATGCCTCCTCACGATCGGCCGGTGGCCCAAGTCGCCATGGATAGACGCACTAAACGTCGTGCTGCATCCGGGCAACCCAGCGGTCGCGTTCGGGCTCCCTGCCGCGCAGTTAGGGCCCGTGCCCTACTGGACAGCCCTGGCCGGCGTTGTTGCCTTGCCCATCGTCGGCGGTCTGCTCGGTGCGCGACTGTTGCAGGGTCGCCGGTCAACCCACGCGAATCGCCGGCGCGCGCTCGCGCTACGCCCTGGTCTGGCGACAAGCGCTGAGGTCGAGTCTGCGGTCGGGCGCCGACAGGTCGTACGGCGAGGGCGTACCGCCCGCCCGCAAGCACCCACCCGATCGCCCGGCGAGGTCGGAACACTTCTCGGCCGGTCCCACGGACATGATTGCTGGGCGTCCGTCGAGGACTCCCGCATCGATGTCGGTCCACCGCGATCCGGCAAGGGGCTCCACCAAATCATCGGCGGGATCATCGATGCTCCCGGTGCCGTCGTCACCACGTCGACCCGTCCCGACAACCTCGCTGCCACCCTTGAGCTCCGTCAGGGGATGGGTCCCGTTGCCGTGTTCGACCCTCAAGGCCTTGGCCGTGTCGAAGGCATCCGCTGGTCACCCGTCCGCGGATGCGAGAACCCCACCACCGCGATGGTTCGCGCCAGCGGGCTCGCCGCCGGTGCCGGCTTCACCAAAGGCGGCGTCACAGACGGAGCGTTCTGGCACGGCCAGACCGAGATGGCACTCCGTGGACTCCTGCACGCCGCAGCTCTCGACGACTGCGGCATCGATCAGCTCTACCGGTGGAGCCTCGAACCAGCCTCCGCAACAGAAGCCGTCACCATCCTCAACCGCTCCGACGAGGCCGCCGAAGGCTGGGGCGACACCCTCGACGGCATCGTCCGCATGGACGGCCGCACCCGCGACGCCATCTGGGCCGGCGTTCGCTCAGCCCTGTCCGCCCTCGCCGACCCTGCCGTACGACGCTCCTTCGACCCACCGCCCGGCGAAGGACTCGACCCCGCCTCATTCATTCGCGAACGCGGCACCATCTACCTGCTCGGCACCGGAGCCGGCGCCAGCGCCACCTCGGCCTTCATCGCCGCCCTACTCGAAGACATCACCGAGTGCGCCCGGCAACTCGCGGCCCACAACCCCGGCGGCCGCCTCGAGCCACCGCTGGGCCTGGTCCTAGACGAGATCGCCAACCTCTGCGCCGTACCGTCCCTCCCCGGGCTCATGGCCGACGGCGGCGGCTCCGGCATCTCCACCCATGTGGTCATCCAGTCCCTGGCTCAGGCCCGCGAGCGCTGGGGCGAACAAGCCGCAGCGGCCATGTGGGACGCCGCAACCCTCCGCCTCATCCTCGGCGGTTCCGCCCAACCCCGCGACCTCCAAGACCTGGCCGCGGTCTGCGGCGAACGCGACGAAGAGATCCGCAACTGGAGCCGCGGCCCCGACGGCGGCCGAACCACGTCCACCAGCACCCGCCGAATCCCTATCCTCCCGCCCGACGTCATCCGCACCATCCCCTTCGGCACCGGCATCCTCCTCGCCCGGACAGCCCCGCCCATCCTCCTCACCATGACTCCTTGGACCGACCGACCCGACGCCGACCAGATCCGCGACAGCATCGGCAAGGCCATCCTCCGATGAACCCCGACGACGAACTCGCCAGAGCACTGGCGTTCACCCCGCCCACTGACCCGTATGTCGTTTGCTGGCGCGATCTAGACCCCGCTAGTACCAGCGAAGAACTAGAGCACCTCGGCGAATGGGTGTCCTGGGCAACTACCCGCTACAACCTCGACCACAAAGTCATCCCACCGTGCTGGCACCACCACGGCGCCATCGTCGAGGAACTCTCCGCCCTACGTACCTTCTGGGAATCCTGTTACCAAGACGACGCCGCCTCCACAGACCCTCTCGCCTTCCACCGAGACCTAACCCTCGCCCTCCGCCGACTACGCGAGTGGAGCTCACATCTAGGCTGTAGCCGCACTGCGCACCGTCCCGAGAGCGAAAGTTCCGGATGATGATTGATGCGCGCGTCAGCGTCCTGCATTCTCCTGGAGAATTCCTCGATGGCTGCTAGGCAGCAGCGATGACTTTGGAAGCCCTCGTCAGGATCGGTAGAGGCCGTCGTCGCCGGTCGTCTGGCGGCCTGGGTCCGAGCTGACTGGTGTGATGGTGATGTCGTAGTCCTCGCTGGGTTCCCAGACGACCGCGTCGTAGTGGGTCGTGCGACCGCGTGCGAGGACGCGGACCAGGTGGAGTCCCGGGTCGGTTGGTGTGTAGACCGGGTACGCCGGACTTTCGCCCATCAGCGGAGCGAGGTACAGCTCCTCGCTGATAGGTATCGCCAATTCCTCACCCACTTCCCATCCACCGCCGGCGGTTGCGAGGTCTGGGAGCGATCCGGCTCCGATCCGGACCGTCACTCTGACTGGCCCGTCGGCGCAGCCGGTACGGACGATCACCGCTGACGGTACCTGCGGGTCAAGCGCGAGCACCGGTCCGACTGTGGAGGGATCGAAAATAGGGCTAGCGCCTCCGACCACCAGAAAGAACTGGTGGTAGGAGACCTCGATCTGGTAGGTCGAATCCGTCACTACACGAACTCTATCTGGAACGGATCGTTGGCCAGCATGCGCTGCGCCCGGTAGAAGTTGACCAGGTATGCCCCTGCTGAGCCGTTCTGCGTTTCATTGATGAAGCAGCGGCTGAAGCCACTCGGACCAGTGCGCTCGGGGTCATCCATCTCGCAGCCTGGGAAGCTGCGTGGGGTTGGATCGCCGCTGGTGTAGGCGCCCTCATAGGTACTGCGGAACGGGTACTCGTCGCACTGCTTCTGTGCCGGCCGGGGAAGACTCTGAGGACAAGCGGTGTCCCCGTTCTTCCTCGCGACCGACGGCGAGAAGACTTTGTGGAGGTAGGTCGTGGAGCCTGCCATACCGGGCAGTCCGGACAGCAGTGCTCGTTGCACGTGGTTGTTGAATTCCGCATTGACGGCCAACGAGAAGGACATTGTGGCGGGTACGTTCGGGAACACGCAGTTGGCGGCGCTCCCACCGTAGGCGTTGTCGCAGCGTGAGTCGGCGGTGTAGAGATCGACCGACGTCGTCGTGATCCATTGCGGGTTGCTGAAGGTGACGTGCCACTGGCCGAAGACGTGTTCGCGCCAGGTGTTCGATGCCATCGGTGTGGCCGACAGGGTGGCTGATCCACGCCAGTATGAGGCATTGACCGCAGCATAGGAGACGCTCGAAGCGGCGCAGTCCGTGGCGCACGGCACGAAGGTTGCGGTGCTCCCGGTCGGCCGCCCGACCGGAGTCGTCGACGACCGAACAGTGACGTCGACGGGGACGCTCCAGTTCGGAGCGGTGGTGCTGGCGAGCATCTTGTTGGCCGCGTGCATCACCGAGCGACCCGTCTCTTCGCCAGTGTTCACATCGACGACGGTGATCAGGAAGGCGACATGGTCACAGGCGTTGCGTCGGTCGAGTGCGATCCAAGGCGTCGTGTTGGTGAGGGCTGGATTGCACGTATCGGGCCAGGTGACGGCCTGTGGCGTAGGCATGACCTCGATTCCCGCGCAGTTTGCCTTCGGCGGCATCTTTACCTGCCTGGCGCGGACTTTTTCGGCTAGTGCACGGCAGTCGGCAGGCGTCTGCGACGCCTTTGCTGACGCCGCGGGGGGCAGGACTCGCGAGGGCTCCGGTCGTGGACTCGCGTACTGCTTGGCAACGGGTGTTGGGCTTGAAGAAGCACCCGGTGGGTGGGTTGAGGGTGATGGCGGCACAGCAAAACTGTGCAGTGTCGATATGCTGGTCAACGCGAGCGATGACAATGCAATGGCAACTTTTCGGCGCACGTCAATTCCTCCCCAGATAGAAACGTGCCGGGCCGCCCTCCCGGTGAACCTACTTAGGATGCAACCACTCGTCGCGGACCGCGACAAGCGCAATGGATTGCAACAAACTGCAATTTCGCTGGTACTCGGCGACGTAGGAAATCGAGCCCCCGGCGTGCAGCAAGAACACTCGAAGCCACTGGAATTCACGGCGGGCGCAAGCGTATGGCGGCCTTGAACGCAGGATCAGTCTCCGCATCGTTGCCGGGATCGGACTGTCAGGACATCGTGACGACCCGCGCGCCAGGGACAGCTTCGAAGCCTTGAAACCCAGGGGGCGCGGTAGCCGAGGTGCGCAAGATGTTCGCCCGGAGTACCGGCCATGCACTTGGACGGAGAGCGGTGACTTCATGCCGGTGCTGGTTGTCCGGACTTGGCTTGCGGTTGCGTCGTTGCGCGTCCACGTACACATCCATGCCGTCCTGCCGGGCCGGTGGTGGAGGTTGTCGAGCTCGGCCGCCGAGACACATTCGGAGCGGAGGCGATGAGTGCACTCCTGAGGACGATCTCACCTCCATGAGGAGCCGCATGCCGTCGTTCATTG
Organism: Kribbella sp. NBC_00709; assembly: GCF_036226565.1. GTDB lineage: Bacteria > Actinomycetota > Actinomycetes > Propionibacteriales > Kribbellaceae > Kribbella. The sequence goes on along the minus strand of NZ_CP108996.1, from coordinate 8,528,905 downwards.
CAGTGGATCTCGGTGAGAACGCGTGGAAGATCCGTCCACGACACTCTCGGCGCCAGGGGGCTCGGTCGTCATCCCGTCATGCGCGACCGCATGGACATCGCTTGGCGATGTCTGCGTCGTCTTTTGAAGCAAACTGATGAGTCGAGCGTGATGATGTCCCTGTACGACGTCATGTCTGGGGGATTCACCAAGGGGTGTACTGCTCTGAATGTCGTACCGCTCTCGATAGGCAGCGACCTCGCGAACCAAGGATTCGTCGCCCGGTGCACAGACTCCAGCCTGCATCCACCGGTACCAGGTCGCCTCCTCGATCGCAGCATTCGTTGCCAGCCAATCGGCACGTTGGACGATCTGGGACTCGAGCACTCGAAGCGGAGTAAGCAAGGTCGGATCGACGTAGTTGCTCGCGGGCGAGATCAGTCCCGCGAGCAGCCTCGGTTGGTGACCGGTACGGCGAATCGCTCTCGAAACAAGGCGTGTGACTCTCGCATGCAGCACTGCTGCGATGTCGTCCGCGGTCGCCATCGAGGACTGTGCCACTGCCTGGCGAACGATCTGCGGAACACTCAGCTCAGCGCCCTCGGCTCGTCGGAGTTCGGCTATGACTGCGCCGTAGGCAGGGGATGCCTGGAGTGCCGCTTGGTCCGTCGTGTCCAGTCCACTGGCGGCGATGGCCTGCTGATAGCGGGTACGGGCATCGAGCTGACAGAGATGTTCGTGGATGGGCACTAGGCGGTCGAGGCGAGTCGCCTTGTCGAGCTCCTGGCGAAGGATCTCATGGGCTGATTGCTCGACGCCCGGGTCCTTGAGGACGGCCTCCAGAACGTCTTGCATGGTCTGTTCGGAGTGCGGTTCGTGGAGGTCGGCAGCGGCTTGGTGGGTTGCGACATAGGCATTGTTGCTATGGCGGCCGCGGGTCATGCCTACGTAGAGAAGTGCTCGGGTGAGCTGTTCGGCGACGAGCAGATGGGCCGTGTCGACTGTTGCGCCCTGAGCGCGGTGAGCGGTGGTCGCGTACGCAAGCTCGACGGATTCCACGACGTAACTGCTGGGCAGAGTGACGGTGCTGCCGGTGCGGTTCTGAATGGTGAGGGAGCCGTCGGGCCAACGATGGACGACAGTCCATCGGTCTCCGTTCTGGACGAAGCCGGTCTTGCCGTAGTGGAGGCGGCGGTTGTTGAGGCGGGTGACGATGTGGTCCCCGAGGCCGACATGGTTGCCGTTGTGGAGTTCGATGCCGTCGGGTTCGACTTCGCCGGTGGTGATGCGGTCGAGGCGGGCGCGAGCGTTCAGTCGGGCGACGGTGTCGTTGTCGGCGGCGATGAGGAGGCTGGTTCGGCCGGCTCGGGTGTCGGTGAGCCAGGCCTTGTAGGCGGCGTCTTCCATCTGATCGGATGAGCCGGCGTTGAGCCGGTTGTGGTCGTCGTACGCATCGATGGCGGTGAGGTCGCCGCGGCGGAGAGTGAGGCTGGCGTCGCGTTCCCAGGGGTTGGTGAAGCGCCAGACGTCGGTGAGTTCGGCGGCTTGGGTGTCTTTCGCGATGAGGCGGAAGGCGCCGCCGGTGTCGGCTGCGGAGAGTTGGGCGTCGTCTCCGACGAGGAGGAGTTTGGCGCCGGCAGCGTTGGTTGCGCGGGCAAGGGTGGCGAGTTCCATGGTGGAGGCCATCGAGGCTTCGTCGACGATGACGAGTTGGTTCTTGCGGAAGGTCCAACGATCCTGTTCGGCGCGGAGGGACGCGAGTTGGACGGCGAGACGCTGGTGGCGGTGCCTCCGGCGGGTTCGGTTGGCGAGGTGAGCGGCGTACTCGGTCTGCTGGATCTGTTCGCGGCGCTGTTCGGCGCCGAGGCCGGCGGACTCGTAGATCCATTTGGCGATGTTCTCGGTTGGGATGCCGATTGCGTCCGCGAGGACGGTCGAGGCTGCTGAGGACGGTGCGAGTGCGATGATCGAGCCATCGCCGTGGGCGGACGTCCAGTTGCTGGTGAGGGCGGCGAGCAGCCTCGTCTTGCCTGTTCCGGCTGGGCCGATCAGGGCCTCGAGTTTCTGGCCGCTGGTCGTGATGCGGCGTAGGGCCTTGAGCTTGTCTGGGCTGAGATCCGCCGTCTGGGATGTACAAATGGTTGGTCCGGAGACGTCATGGGCAAGGTCGAGCAGGAGTGCCTCTGCGCCGAGGATCACCGGCGAGGTGTAGATCTCGCCGTTGTGGATCGTGAAGACGCTCTCGCCGTTGGATCTCGTGATCGGGATGGACACAAGTTCCGGCGCGGTGAGGCTGATCGAGTGCTGTTCAGCGCTCTTGAGGATTTTCTCGAGTACTGCGAATCGTTCGTCGGCTGAGGTCAGCCGGAGCAGTCGGGTCTGGCGGGCTGCCTCGGCGAGGAGGTTCCAGCGCGTCCAGGTCGCGCGTTTGGTTTGCAGCGTGAGTACTGTCGCGGCGCCGTATGCTTCGATGGTCTGTGGGCTGAGGTCGGCCGCAGTCAGGGGGCGGCTGCCGGCCTGTTCGAGCGAGTGCTGGATGGCCGCAATGGCGTCGTGGCCGATGACCAGTTCGGCGCGAGTTCGCCATCGGGTCATGAGCTCGGACAGCGGCTTGGCGAGGTGCTTGGGTGGGCGATTCATCAGCGTGGCCTGCTGCCGAAGCACGTAGATCTCGCGCCGGCTGGGTGGATGGATCGGGTCTCCGCGTTCCTCGAGAAGTGCGCTGAGGTTGGCTTCGATCTGCTCGGTTCTGGCAGAGAACTCCACGATGAGCTCGTCCGGTACGGCGGCGATCTCGAAGGCAGGATTGCGCTGGGAACCGCGTTCGCGAAGCTCCCAGTCGACACCGAGACGCCGGGTCAGGTTGTCGGCGAGGAAGACGTTGTGGATTTCAGACATGGTCACCGCGGCGCGATACAGGACCCGGCCGTCGAGCGTCCGCCAGGCTGCGTCCGGACCTTGTACTCGGTTCGCGACGATGACATGGGTATGCAACTGAGGATCGCCACTCCGGGTGTCCCAGTGGTCGAAGGCAGCGCCAATCAGACCGCGAGTTTCGACCTGAGCGATGCCACCCGGCCCGGTCCTGGTGAAGGCAGCATGTTGCTCGATCAGGTCGAGAACATCGTGGACGGACTCATGGTGGGCGGCGACGATCTGCTCTTGTACGCCGACGTCACCTGTTGCCCAGAGCGCCGAAACAGACTTGGCGGGGGAGAACGTCAGGTCGAATCCGGCCACGGCCTGCCTCGACTTCTGCCGCATCTCCTCCCGCCGAATCCTGAAGAGTGCGTCGCTGCGACCTATCTCGTCGAGCGTGGGATCCAAGGTGGCGATCCTATCCCGAATGCGTTCCGAAGGACTCTTGTAGACGGGGTGAGGTCGACCGAGCGGTTGGCCAGTCGTGGGGTCCTGGGCACGTCCGAACAGAGCTGCCATCTGCGCTTCGGTGACCTCTGTTCCAGGCAAAAGCCGGCCGCCCGGAAGTCCGTCGAGACCGCCGCCGATCCACCGGCCAGCTGGGTATCCCGACGCGCTGTAGTACGCCGTGAGCGGCGTCGCCATCCGGCGATCCACATCGCCCGAGGCGACGTGCCGTAGGAGGTACTTGTAGCCATCTCCAGCAGTCAGCCGATGGATGCTCAGCATGATCGCCGCCCCGACAAGTCGCCCATACAGGCTCAACGGCCAGCGCACATCAGCTCTCGATCCACGTGTCCCGCAAGCGCCTGTTGGCGGAGGGGTCGTATTCAGGTTGGGTTGAGTTCGGGTCAGTGTGCGCGGTCGGCGATGTAGCCGGTCCAGTCGCGTGCGGCGAGCTTGGCCCAGTCGGCGGCGGTGCTGTCGGGGATGCCTAGGAGTTCTGCGAGTACTGGGGCGGGCATTTCGCCGGCGAGCTGGAAGAGTGCGGCTTTGCGTGACTCGTAGGGTTTGATGCCGATGGCCACGAGTTGGGCGCGGATGTTCTCGGTCTGGAGGTGGTGTCCTGGTGTGCCGCCGGGGAGGAGCCATTGGGTGCCGCGGGAGGCGTAGAGGCTTTTGCCTCGCTGTTGCAGGTGGTCTCGGATGATCTGGTCGACGACGGTGGGCATCTGGACTGGGATGGTGCTGAACGTGACGTCGACGCGGCCGTCGGCGTGCATGGTGATCTGGTTGGTGCGCATGGCAACGATGCGTGAGAGGGGTTGTGCGAACAGCAGGGTGAAGAGTCCGCCGAGTCGGGTGTAGCTGCGCAGGGTCTGGTCGTGGAGCAGGCGTTCGACGTGCTGCCAGCGCTCTTCATCGGAGATGCTGACTGTGGGTGGTCCGGCGGGGACATAGGGGATGCGCAGCCGAGTGTTGATCCGGCTGCGGCGCAGCCAGGTGATGAAGGTGTATTCCGAGGCCAGGCTGACGGTGTGGCTGATTTGGTAGCGCTCCAGCAGATCCTGGGTGGCGGTGGCCGCGGTGGCACCGTGTGCGTGGAGATAGGCGAGAAAGCGGATCGCTGCGGAGATGCGGTCGCGGGCGCCGTCGGTCATCGTCTTGGTGAGCTCTCCTTGGCGGGCCATGTTGCGGAGGTGGCGCAGCACGTGCCAGTGGGCGAAGCGTCGGACCAGGTCGGCGTGGTCAGCGTGGTCAGGGGTGAGCGGGGCGAGTTTCTGGTCGAGCCAGGGCGGGATCCGCTCGATCCGTGGCTCGTAGGCGGGCAGCACGCCGACCGAGGCGAGGAGCTCACGCAGGTAGTTGTGGACCCGGTCGCAGGGCAGTGCGCGGAAGGTGTCGTGGCTGATCTCGAGCTCACCGCGGGCCATCTGCCCCAGCAGTTGTGGGCCGATGCCGGGTTGCTTGCGCAGCCACCAGATCCCGGTCTGAGGCCGTTCGGAGTTGACCAGTTCGTCGAACACCGGCCGCAGCCGCGTGTGGATCTGGCCGGTGCCGGGGTCGGTCAGGAGTTCGGTGAGCCGTTCGCGCAGGAAGCAGCGCGCGCAGCGGGTGGCGCCATATGGATGGTCTTCTTGACCGCACTCGTGACAGGCGAAGACCGACTCGGCGCCGGCGCAGGACGCGCAGACAATCCTCTCGTCGCCGTCGCCGTCGCCGTCGCCGTCGCCGTCGCCGTCGCCGTCGCCGTCGCCGTGTTCGCTGTCGTTTGCACGGTCTGTGGATTTGGTGGACTGGTAGGCGAGTGGGCGGGTCGTGCCGCAGCCCGGGCAGGGTCGGGGGTGGTAGTGGCGCCGCCGGCGACAGGCCTTGCAGATCCAGGCGTGTGGCAGCCGGGTGTGGATGCTAGGGCTGCCGCAGTCGAAGCACGAAGGCTCACTCATCTGCTGCTCGTCTGCTTGCTCGTTTATCGGTCGCCGGGCCGGCGGACGCGTGCACGGATCGGCCGCAGGTCACCGATTCCAGGCCCTCCATCAGGTCCGGCCTGGCCGACCGCGGGTGACTGACGGATCTGCTCCTGACGCACCTCGAGCAGATCGTTCGGGGTGCAGTCCAAGATGTCACACAGCGCCGCGAGCAGGTCGACGTTGATCCGTTGCGGGGTCTTGGTGACGACCCGATGCACCATCTGCCGGGAGATTTCGACACCTCGCTGATGCAGCGGCTCCGCCAGATCGGTCGTGGCGAACATGCCGTTCTCGGCCATCACCTGGCGCAGATTCCACCGGATCACCATCCTCACGCCCTCGCTCATCGTCATCCTTCCTCCCGGCACTCGGTGTCGTCCTGGCTAGTGGTGTGCGTTCCGTTGCTGGTGTTTGTTCCGTAGACCCGCTGGAGCGCGGCCTGCAGGGTCTTGGTTTTGAAGTCGTTGGACACCGAGGTGTAGATGGGCCGTGGTCGAGGCGTAGGAGTGGCCGACCTGTTCGGTGACGAACCGCTCGGGGTAGCCGAACTCGATCAGGTGGGTCACGTAGGAGTGCCGCAGGCAGTGCAAGGTCAGGTCGGCCGGAAGCCCTGCCTGGGCGCGCAGGAACGCGAACCTTTTGTCGATCGTCTTGGCCGACACCCGCTGGTTGCGTTCGGTCAGCCACAGCTCCTGGCGTGGTCCGGGGCGCAGTAGCGGACGGGCCTGGTCGACCCATTGCCGCAGCCCGTCGATGGCCCAGTCGAACTCCGGGACGGCCAGCACCGTGCGGCGTCGGGGTGCGCTGCCGCGGCTGGACTTGGCATAGCGGACGTGCACCGCACCGAAGGTTCCCCACTGCGGCATCCGCGGGTTCGGGCGCAGGTCGGCGACGTCGAGGAAGCACAACTCGCGCCGGCGCAGTCCGAACGCGTAGGCGGTCTTGACCATCTGCGCGTCCCTCATCGCCGCCAAAGCGCCCTTGCGGCCGGACCGGGCGACGACCTCGACCCGGGAGTCGAGGAAGTCGAACAGCGTCTGCAACTCGTCATAGGTGAACGGCCGGCGCTCGGGTCTGCCCTCGTAGTCGACCAGGTGCGCGGCGGTGTTGTAGTCGTGGCAAACCTGCGACGGGATGGCCCCGAACCGCTCCTCGCACTGCCCGACCCAGCCGTATCGGCCGTCTAGCAGGTAGTCGCAAAACAGCCGCAGCGTCAGGTGATAACCGCGGATCGTCGACGGCGCCAACCGGTCATCACCCGCCATCAGGCTGGCCGTGAAATCCTCCACATCACCGGCCGTCCAATCCCACGGATGCGATCCGGCGAACTCGCCGAATCGCCGCACCAGCGACAGTCTCGGATCGATCGTGGCATCGGCCAGCAACCGCGACGTCTGCTGCCTGGCCCACCCCGACAGCATCGCCTCGAACACCGCCGACGGCTCGTCCAGATGCACCACACCGGGCGCCAGCACCAGATGCGCAGAGCCCGGAACACTCACGCAGACACCCCAAAGGTCGTCAACTTAGATGCGACAATGACAACCGGAAGTTACCAGTTCTGGACGCCCAACCCCACCACCAGCGCAGTCCCGGCGCGCCACGAAATCCCGGCAAAGCACTCGCCCTGTGCACTACCGGAATCGGTCAATTCTGAGTTGATTCGCGGCCTTCGCTCCTTAGGTGCAAGATGTGTAACGGCTTGCGACTTCGTCGCTGCGGCGGTGGATGAGAATCGGGGTGTGCCGTCCGGTGACGTCGGGACACACTGGTGCGGGTGAGCCCGTAGATGTGTAAGGCGCGGGGTCTTCGGGTGCCGGTGGATTGTTGCTGCGAGCACGTGGGTCTGTGTCCTGGCAGAAGGTCCTCCGGACGGCGCGTAGCCGCGGGTGTCGTGGGTCGGGTCGAGTCCGGAAGGGAGTCTTCGATGGAGGTGTTGTTCGAGCGGGTGGCGGGTTTGGATGTCGGCAAGGCATCGGTCACCGTTTGCGTGCGCGTTCCGGGTAAGCGGCAGGGGAGCAGGTCGTCGCAGACGCGGACGTTCAAGACCACGATCGGGTCGTTGCGGGTGATGCGTGACTGGCTGGTCGAGTGCGGTGTGACGATCGCGGCGATGGAGTCGACGTCGACTTATTGGAAGCCACCGTTCTATTGCCTCGAGGAGGCGATGGAGGTGTGGTTGCTGAACGCCGCGCATATGAAGGCGGTGCCGGGTCGCAAGACCGATGTGCGTGATGCGGAGTGGATCGCGCAGCTGCTGGAGCACGGGTTGTTGTCGCCGTCCTTCGTTCCGCCGCCGCCGATTCGTCGGTTGCGAATGCTGACCCGGTATCGGGTGCAGTTGATGGGCGATCGGACGCGCGAGGCCGTTCGGCTGGAGTTGATGCTGGAAGACGCCTCGATCAAGCTGTCGACGGTCGCGTGGTCGGTGACGACGGTGTCGGCGCGGGTGATGTTGCGCGCGATGATCGACGGCGAGCGCGACCCGCTGGTGCTGGCCGAGATGGCCAAGGGCAAGATGCGCTCGAAGATCCCGGACCTCGCCCAGGCACTCGAGGGGCACTTCGACGACCACCATGCCCGGATGGCCGGCGCGATCATGGATCGTCTCGAGTTGGTCGAGCACGCCCTGGCCGATCTCGATGAGGCCATCCGGGTCGAGTGCCGGCCGTGGGCGCACGAGATGGAGTTACTGCAGACCATTCCCGGTGTTGGGGAGAAGGTCGCGCAGGTCATCGTTGCTGAGACTGGCGCGGACATGTCGAGGTTCGGCTCGGCGGCCAAGCTTGCGGCCTGGGCCGGGGTCGCGCCTGGGGTCTATGAGTCGGCAGGCAAGCGCACCCCGACTGGGAAGCGGCACGGGAACAAGTGGCTGACCGCGATGCTGGTCGAGGCTGCTGGCTCAGTCAGCCGGATGCACGGCAAGAACTACCTCGCCGCGCAGCACGCCCGGCTTTCCAGACGCCGCGGCGCCGGGCGAGCACAGATCGCTGTCGCGCACTCCATCCTGGTCGCCGCTTTCCACATGCTCAGCAACGACGAGCCCTATCGCGATCTCGGTGCGGACTGGCTCGCCCGCCGCAACGACGAGGCCCACACCCGCCGGCTTCTCGCACAACTCGAAAGACTCGGACACACCGTCCAACTCGACCCCGTCGCATAACTCCAGCCACATAAAGCGTGTCGGGCAAAGCCCGACGCGCTGACGCGCCTGCGCTCCAACAGTTGATTCACGGGTCTGTGACGGTGACTGACCTGACAGAATCGCTCAGGTGACCCTGCGTGACCAGCCGAGCGTTGCTGGACCGGGGCGCGCTGGAGGGAGTGGTCGTGACCGCCATCGTCGTCATGAACTCTGAAGAGGTCGAGATCATTCGTTTGGGGGCACTCCCGGAGCCGCGCTTCCGCCCGATGCCCGGGTCGCGGAAGGAGGCCGAGCTCGAGGAAGCATGGGAACGAGAGATGGAGCTCCTCGAGGAGGAAGACGAGACCGAGCCATCGGAAGACCTACCGGTCGAGTCCGACGGACAATTCGGCGGTCCGGTCGACCACTCGTTCCCGAAGACAGTCGCTGCTCAGCAGTGGCGGCGCACAGCCCTCGATCTGGCTCTGCTCGCCGGTCGCCTGGGCGATCGGCTCATGATCTTTGGGATCGGAACCGTGCACGGTGGCCCAAGGACGAGGGACCCGGGTGTGCGACGTGCCGAAGTGCGTGCACGTTACGTGCTGGCTGACCCGATCGATCTCGACCTCGTTCGCTCCCGCTTAGATGCGCAGAACAAGCGAAGGTTCGACGAGACGATCGCCGGCCCGATGCGGCCGATGTCTCCGAAGCTTGCGAAATGGGTCACCGACGCGGTCCATGCGCTCGCCCCCGAAGTCACAGATGCGCTTCGAACCTCGCTGCGAGCTGCGATGGACGAGCGAGCGGCAACGGCAAGAGTCCGTCGCCAGGCCGTCGCTGTCCACGAGGCGATGTCATCGGCACTGCACATCTTTACGCCGAGCTGGCACAAGCTCGAGCCGGAGGAGGCGCCGTCGCCGTCTGAGTGGGCGACCGCGCTCGACATCACGGCGGGACGGGCCAGCGAGAATGACGTGATCACCGACGACGCGGGGGTCTTCCCGGGCTGGGACCGGGACATATACAGCGTCAGGGGCTGGTGGGGGTTCCGCTGGAAGGACCGGCGTCTTCTGATCAAGAACATCAATGTGTCGACCGTCGAGTCGGCGACCGGCGCTGACCTGGTCTATGTGCGCCGAGACCCGGACACGTTCGTGCTCGTGCAGTACAAGCTCCTCGAACGGCTGAAGGACGGACGGCTGATCTTCCGGCCCGATGGTCGACTGGGGAGCCAGGTCGCGCGGATGCGCGCACTGGAGGGCATGCACGACACGACGGCGCCCGATGACGACTTGATCACATACCGCCTCGGCGATGGCTTCACGTTCGTCAAGTTCGTCGAGCCAGTCTCCGCTCGCCCCGGGCGAGCCGGCGAGCTTTCCCCTGGCTTCTACGTTCCCAGCGAGTACATGCGACGCTGGTTGCTCAACCCGGGCACCGGTCCACTTGGAGGAACCATTTACCCGGTCGGCGAGGATAGACACCTCACCTCGGAGACCTTCTCGCGTCTGGTCCGCGACTCGTGGGTCGGCTCGACCGGCGACGCGACCACACGCCTCCATGAGGTGTTCGGCATCCGAGACACCACTCGCGACCTGGTGCTTGCCGTCGACGAACCAGTCGCGGAGTTTGGTTCTTGACCGCGAATCGTCTACTGACAGTTGATTGATCCTGCCTTGACGACCGCTGTGCAGATTGACCCGCTCGCTGACCACCACTGCGCCAGAGGAGATCAAGCGTGAGTAGGTGCGGCGTCGTTGTCGGCGGTGGCACCGCGGGGACGGTGGTCGCCGCGCGGTTCCGGGTGCTGCTCCTTGCTTCTGGAGGTCAGGTTGATCCGCATACAGCTGTCGATGAGCCGATCAACCACTTCCGGCTCTGGAACGGCCCGTTCAGCTTCAACGAGCGGACGGTCGTCCAGCGGGCGACGGGCAGGTCAGCGGAGCTGTCCGGGCGGAAGGCACTTGGAGGCGGACCGGCAATGAACGGAATGCTGCACGTCCGCGGCAGTGAGCTACGACGCCTGGGTCGAGGCCGGCGCGAAGGGTTGAGGACTCGACGACCTGTTGCGGTACTTCCAACGGAGCGAGACAGCCCCTGGACGGGATTCTGTCCTGCCAGGTATTTCAGGACCGATGAGGATTGGCTGGCCCGTCTGCGGTACCGAACCGGTGGCTTTTGCGATGCTGCTACCGCAGCCAAGGTCAGCTCCCCGATGACAGACGACGTAGGAGAACTGAGAAGGACAGCGCGGTGCGGATTGTGGTGGGCGCTTTGAACCGGCTACGGGGCGCTGGCTGGGATCTGCTTGAGAGGGCGGCCCGATTGACCGGCCGGTCAATCGAATCAGGCCGTGCGGCCGCTCCTCGGAGGGCGCTGCGGGTCTCCGCGGACCTGATCGAGGTGCGCGAAATCCGCCGAGACCTCGAGCATGTGTGCTTGCAGGTACCGGGCTGGCGAGGGGCAGTCTCCCGTCCGGACTGCTGGCGGACGAAACGACGATGTCCGCCAGCGTGCGTCTCGTCGAACCCCACGCGCTCTTGGCCTCCCGCTCCATGAACTTCACGCGTTTGAGCCCTTCGACCGGCTCAGGAAACGTCAGTTCCGGCCCGTGGACTATGAGCGGCGCGGAGCGGTCGGAATTTCCGTGCCAGTTACTAGTATCTGGGTAGTCGGCGTGATGGGTGCCGTAGGACTGAGGGGGAATGGGTGCCTGGACTTGAGAACTGGCAGTCGCTGTCGTTCGGCTCCTCGCTGGAGGAGTCGCCGACCGCAATCGCCGCGGCTCCGGTCATGGACAGTCTGGACCTGCTGCCGTTCAACGAGATGACCTGGGAGAACTTTGAGAAGCTCCTGTGGCAGGTGATGCGTGACGTCGAGGGATTGCGTGAGGCACTCATCTATGGGGAGCGTGGTCAGGCGCAGTTCGGCCTTGACGTGGTCGCTTGGACGCCGGGTGGCTCGGCGGTGGCACTTCAGAGCAAGAGGTACAAGAGGTTCGGTCCCGCCGACCTCAAGGCAGCGGTGGAGAAATTCCAAACCACTGAGCGGCCGTTTGAGGTCGAACGACTCATCATCGCTGTCGGTCGAAAGGTGCAGACGACCGAGGCGGCCAAGATGCTCGCCACCTTGCAACGCGAGCTCGCGCCGATCAGGCTCGACCTGTGGGACAGCAGGAACCTCTCTGAGCAACTCCGCGACCAACCATCGATCGTCATCAGGTTCTTCGGTATGCCCACGGCGGTGCGTTTCTGTGATCCATTCACGATCGATCCGCTCGTCGTACCGACCGGCAACGCCGTTGTGGCGCGGGACGCGTTGGCGAGGACACCAGAGGTGGCTACTGGAGCAGCTGACCTCTTGCGGCAGGCGGAGGTACAGTCGACGGATCCAGCGCATGCCCTCAGCCTGATCGAAGCCGCGCAGACCAAGCTCCGAGAAGCGGGATTCGGGGGCCACGCCGCCCAGCACGAGGCCACTCGCGCGCGCCTTCTGGTTCAACTTGGCCGCGGCGAGGAAGCCGTCCGCAGTACGCTTGATCGGTTGTGGTTCGCTCTCGATCAAGGCCTGACCGGCACTGCGCAGAGTCTCCAACGTGAACTGCACGAGCTCGCGCAAACTGTCACGGGCTCCGAGCGGAGCAGAGAGCTCGACAAGGTCCCAGACGCCGCGATGCACGTCTACTTCCACCCTTTGGGGGATGTCCCTGAAACGTCGGCACTTCTGGTCGGGGACCCAATAGACCGAGCTCGTCTCGGCGTCCTCGCCGGCGAGACTGAGCTGGCGAACGACCGCTCGGAGTGGCTCGCCGATGCACAGGAGACGCTGTCGGCCCTGCAGGAGAGTATCGACGACCCGCACATCAGGACCCGACTCAGGCTGCTGGTCGCGGAGGCTGACGGGGATTGGCGAGCCCTCCTCGCCGACGCGCGGACACGCCGCCTCGGTGACGCGTTGAATGGATTGGTCACCGCCCGCTACGCGCGGCGATGCGCTCTCAATCAGGAGTTCGAGCTGGCCGAAGGCAGCTGGGCCGAAGCTGCAGGTGATGCCTGTTTGGCTCAGCGTTGGACAGATGCGTACAGGTGGGTTTTCAGCCGCCGTGCTTTTCGCGGACGATGGCGACCGTTCACGAGCGATGAACTGCTGCCCCTGCAACTCGCCATGCGCGACATGGGTCCTGCGTCGACCATCGTGCCAATCGACGAGCAGGCATATGAGGGCGCGCTCGACGGCCTTCGCCGTGGCAACCTCCGCTCCGCCGCAATCTCTGCGCAACGCGCCTTGCGGGATGCTGTCGCAACAGCCGACTGGCCCGGTGAAGAACAGGCTCGCCGAGTGCTCGCCTCAGTCCTCGGGGAGGTCGGTGAGCTCCAACGGAGCGCCCGGCATCTGGCGAGAGCGGGGGACGTCAATGGCATCAAGAAATTGGCAGAGGCGAACTCCCTCACGTTCATCGATTCTGTCACGGACCTCGCGGCGCCGAACTACTGGACGGTCGGGACCACGTACCAACTCCTCGCAGTTCAAGTCGACCTTGTACCTGATTCCCTGGTTGGGCAGATCGCCGATCATGTCCTCGAAGAGTTCGCGAGTGCGGACGACGGGCGACTGATCGACTTGCGGGGCTTCAACACGTCTCGCTACCAGGGGGCTCACAAAGCACTCGCGGGAATCGCGCATCGTCTCACCGAGAGACGAGCCAGGCTGGCCCTCCAACACTTCAAGACTCAGCCGGCGGTCGACAGCAACCACTACCGGTACCACGACGAAGACGAGGCAGTCGCGGTCGCGCGTATCGCGCGCAGTCGCCCTCGTCTTCGGCGGTCGGCGTTGCATCATTTGATCCCGCTGCTCGCGCGCTCTCAGTCCGCACGAAACGGCACGACCTTGGCCGTTGTTGACGAGTTCTTCGAGGCCGTTCGGAGCCTCCTGGAGAAGCTTGCCGCGGAGGGAAACCAATGGGCCCAGCAAGTCATCGCGGCGCAGACTTCCGAAATCAGCAACGCCGATGCCACCGAGGGTGCGCTGACAAGACTCACGACCCCTCTGGAGCACGTGCCCGGCGTCTTCACGTCCGGAACCTCGGGGATCCCGGACTCCGTGTTCGCGCGAAACCTTCCAGCAGCTCGCCGTATCCCGGCAATTGAGGAACTCTTCAGGAGGGCCAACGATCCGCTCGTGGGCTCGAACGACCGGTGCGAGTATCTGATCGCTGTGTCAAACCTAGTCACTGATCTAAGAGAGCGGGATCGCGTGAGGTTTCTCGCCGCCGCGAGCCAGTGCGCGACGAACCCGACGCCATCCGAACATGACGCGTTCGAGCGTCAGTTCGGTCACCAGCTCGGGGCGGTCCACTTCAAGCACGTCGACCGCGACATACGCAACCGTGCGATCTTCCTCGCCGCCCACCTCGTGAAGAAGCGTGCCGAACGAGCGAACGTCCGGAATCTCGCCTTCGCGCTCCTTGGCGACGGCACTGACTCTGACCGGTGGGCCGCCGAGGCGCTCCGAGATCTCGGCCTCGACACGATCAAGGGCGACGTCGGTTCATTGGTTTCTCATGGCTGGGCGCCTCGGAGCCTGGCGGGGATTCTTTGGGTCAAGTACGGAAAGCCGGAGTTCGTGGGTCAGCGCCTTGCCAGAGATCCAGACGTGAGGGTCCGCCGCGCGCTGGCCAGAGCGATGGCGGGTGAGCCTCCGGAAGAATTCCACCAGCCGGTGCGGGCTCTCCTGGAACAGGATCCCTGCTATAGCGTCCGCACTACACTCCACACCGCCGACGACAACTAGACTCGAGGCCAGAGCCAGCGACCACGCCCCAGCATTCCACTGCCAGAACTGCCTGCTCGACCGCAGCAAGGCCGATCCAAGCGAGTGACTAACGTTCCGGCACACATACGCGCCAGGGAGAGTGTCGTTCGGCGACGTCGGGGACCATTACTGGGTCCCTATGCCAAGCCCGATACGAGACCGTTTGATGTGCCGTACCTAGTCTGATGCTTGGGTTGACTGCACTCTAGCTCCGCAGCAGCGACCGAGGCGTCCCGGAGATCGGGGACGATCACGGCATCGCTTCCCAGTCTGCCCGCAGCGTCGCCTTCAGGCGCCGGGCTGGTCGCTCATCCGCGCAGTACCGCGCGCGCACAGGTCAGACTACGCGCGAGTCTGAACCGCAGCAGGGTAGCCGCCGAGCCTCCAAGCAAGGGTCGGCACCGCCTTGAATGCTTCGGCCGCGCTTGGCGGCGTGAAGCCGAGCTCTGGGAGAACGTTCATGGTGAAGAGCACTTGCAGGGTGTTGGTGAGCTCGTACATGAGATCGGGGTCTTGTAGGTACTCAGTGGCGCGTGCGTCGCTGTGGGCGAGAGCGTTCCGAACGTCGGCAACCTGCGCGGCCCAAGGCTTGTGCGGCCCAAGCAGCGCGAGCCCGAAGTCAGCGTCAAGGGCACCTGCAAGGTCCTCGAGACGGGTCTGCAGCGACGGGAGGTGACCTCGCTTCAGAATGTTCCTAGCCCAACGCCGGTCCTTGCCCGTGGCAATAGTCGCCAACACTCGCTCAAGCCTCTCGGTCTGCGCGGCTGTCGGGATTTCGCGGTCGGGTCTGAGAGTCGCATGCAGTTCCTCACATGCGCCGGTCGCGTAGAGAAGACGAGACGCGACGTCACGCGACGCGAGACTCTCCTCGAAGCTCGAGAACGCCATCGTGCATCGGTTCCAGAACTTGAACCAGCCGGCGAGTTGGCTCTCAATCGCCAGATTCTCGGTGTGGAGCAACATCTCCCAGAACCGAAGTTCGCGTTCGCCGCGGGCAGAGAGGTGGCGCCTTACCTGTATCGGCCACGAGGCCTTGCTGCCACTGTCACGCCTGTGGAGAGTTACCGCGGAGAGGGATTCGGCGGTAAGTCCGCTGAGGCTGACGAGGCTACTGAGCGGCCGCAGGAAGGATTGCAGCATCTGGTCGTACGTCAGAGGCTGAATGGGCTTCACACGCACAGAGTGGACGGCCGTGATGCTTAGCGTCTCCGGCGATGCGGTGCGCCGTTGTCGCGCACCGGCCCAAAAGCTGACTGTCCCTGGGCCGACTGGAATGTCGGTGATGCCTCCGTCGTTGGTCGCGTACCCACCGTCGATGTGTCCGATGATCGACCTGCGGTGGAAGGCCTCGAGGTTCGTGATCGTGGCTCCGGCCGCGGAGAAGAGCGTGGTGCGCGGCGACCTGAGGCGAGCTCCTTCATAGGCGGTGTCGATGTGGAGCCGATGTCTGTCGTGTCGGTTCCCCGTGCCGGCGTACCAGGAGGGCACTGCCCGTTCACAGGTGACCGGGATGCCTTGTACCTCGCCCCACAGAATGTCGATCGGGCTGAAGTCCGCGCGGGGAAGCTGTCCGATCAGAGTGATCTCGACGCCACCGTCCTCGCCGATCTCGTAGGTACCTGGCAGCCGATGCCGTCGGCCAGGCATCCACCAGACGGCGGGCTGGGGCGTTGTTGTGTCTTGAATCACGGATCTATCTAAGGTTCTCCGGCTCGCAGGACGGTGGCGACACGGCGGATGCGCGTGAGCTGGGGCTAGTGGGGCTCGGTTCGTGTTGATCGCATAGGTACATGGTCGACGCGGCGTACGGCCCGCCCCGTGCCCAGCTTCTTGTCCCGAGTGGACATGCAAAGAGACTACGCTCGGTAGTGAGGTCTGGCATCCGCAGTCGGGTGTCGTTCAGCGCGACTGTCGAGAGAAGTCGGCGCAGAGCCGCAGCCTTTGCCACCCCAGACTCGAAGTCTTGATCCGAGCGATAGGTGTCACGGACGGCGCGCCCAGACAGCTCGTCGCGCCGAGGCGATGGGCCGTCGCGGTGCCGTGTCTCTGCTCGTCGCCGTCTTCCCGCCAAGCGGTCGACGAGGAGGAGGTGCTCAACTGCTGCTGAACGATGTCGCCGAAGGCCGCCCACCCCACACGACGGAGGATCGATTCAGACTTCGGGACCCTGGGGCCACAATAGGTTGGTGCTAGATCTTGAAGCGAGTGTCGACCGGGTATGGGATCGCGATCTTCGGCCGCTGGTCCAGGAGTCCCTGCGCTGTTACAACGCGGGCGCGGTCCGGGCCGCGATCGCCGCCACCTGGACAGCCGTGGTTGCCGACCTCCTCGGGAAAGTCGGACAACTCGCCGAGGAGGGTGAGCCGATTGCCCAGGCGATGCAGAAACAGGTCGTCAAGGCGCAGGAACAGGGACTGAGCCCCGAGGGGGTTCGTACAATGCAAGCCATCGAGGACCAGCTCCTCAAGACAGCCGTCGACCTGGAGTTGATCGACTCGATCGGGCAACGCGACCTGGAACGGATCCGGCAGGACCGGCATCTCTGTGTCCACCCCTCGCTGCGCAGGCACGGCGAGGCATATCAGCCCGAACCCGAAGTTGCCCGGGCTCATCTCGCGGTCGCCCTGACCACCCTGCTGCTG
This sequence comes from Kribbella sp. NBC_00709, assembly GCF_036226565.1. GTDB lineage: Bacteria > Actinomycetota > Actinomycetes > Propionibacteriales > Kribbellaceae > Kribbella. The sequence goes on along the minus strand of NZ_CP108996.1, from coordinate 8,512,016 downwards.
CACCCGCCTGTCCAGGGCCAGCGGATTCAGACGTCGTTCACGAACTACGTCACTGATCCCACCTTCTCGCCGGCGCCATCGCACCTGCAGTCGACCTACTTTGACCGGGTCCGAACAGGCACCCGCCGGAGAATCGTGGCGATCGCGGCCAAGCACGCCTTGCATGAGCTCGACCTGCCCGAAGGTGTCGTCGTGCCCAATCGCGTCGTCGCGGATCCGATGGCGTCAACACTCAAGGCCTTCGCCGAGCGGGACCGTAGCCTCGTGCGAGATGTCGTGGACACCCAGATGAGCCGCTTCGCCGCGCTCGAAGGCACGGCGCAGGCTCGTGCGCTGGCCAGGCTAGGGGATGACGACTTCTTCTGGGACGCCGTCGACGCGCCTGTCCGTGACAGGCTCGTCGCCCTCGTCGAACAGCCCGGACTTCCTGTAGAAGAGCGAATGGCGGTCATCGCGCTCGTAGGCGTGCCTGTCGCTCGCGAACATCTTCCGGCACTCGAGGAGATCTTCAATGCGATGCCGCTGTTTGAGCAGATCGATGTCATGGCCGCTCGCCCAACAAGCTACTTCGTCCCGACGCTCATCGAGGTCGTGAAGAGGACCCCGAACTGGGCGACCGGGAGCTACCTGGCCAACCGGGTGCTTGTCGAGCACGCTGAACATTTGACCTCGGCACAGTTGGAGGATCTGCTCCAGGCCTGGGTCGGCAACGATCAATGCCGTCTGGCCAACGGGATGCCCGAGGCAGCCGCGCGAATGGCCGCGTTGACGGCCGGCGTGTACCCGGAGAACCGTCAGCACTGGACAGAGTTTCTCAAGCTGGTCAGGATCTTCGAACAGAGCGGCTATTACAGCTACCGCGAGCTGGAGCTGGAGCTGGAGCAGGCGGTGCCTGTCAGTTCGGCAACCGATCCAGGCGTGTCTTGAGGAAGTGTTACTCGATCAGCGTGACCGTCGGGTCGGCGTGGACCAGGAGGTAGCGGCGGTGGCCCGCGTCGGGAAAGATCCGGTAGTCGAGGATCTAACGGTACGACTCGAAGCACTGCCGACGAAGTACTGTCCGATGGGGTCCGCTGCGGGCTGCCACCTTCGGCCCAGTAGACCGGCTGATCGAGCTGGAGCAGCCCCTCACCGACTCGCATCTCTCGAAGGTCCAGCGACAAGGCAGACGTTGGCGCGGACCCGACAGGTACTGCTCCGTCACTGCTCGGTGGAGCGCGCACGCTCGTGTGACGACGGCAACTGTGGGTGTAGAGCCTCAGTGTGAACCCGGGTTGCTGTGACCTAGGTACTCCGCCAGCCAACGGTCTATGTCGTAAGCATCTTCCGCTTGTCGCGACGGCACGGCTGGGCTGAACGGAGATCGGAGCCCCGCTGGCTCGTCAGCGGCGCTTCAGTTGGCACTGCCAGACGTCGAGGAAGCGTGCGCGGAACGCGGCTTCGAAGTATGCCAAATACAGTGCCCAGATCCGCGTGAATCCTGCGTCGAAGCCCTGAGAACGAACCGAGTCCAGGTTGTCGCAGAAGCGGTGTCGCCACTCGCGTAACGTGGTCGCGTACGACGCGGTCAGGCGGACGGTCGCCGTTAGTTCCAGTGAGGTTTCGCGGGAGACGATCCGGCCTATCTCTTCGAGGCTGATCAGTTCACCACCTGGGAATATGTATCGGTCGACCCATGAGTAGTTTCCCAGCGAGCGTTTCATGCGGTGATCGGGAAATGTAATGGTTTGGACAACGGCAGTTCCTCCGGGTTTGAGAAGTTGGTCCAACTGCTTGAAGTAGGTGGCCCAGGACTTGGATCCCACTGCCTCGAGCATCTCGACCGAGACGATGGAGTCGTAGGCGTCGCGGTGATCCCGGTAGTCTTCGAGGATTACGCTCGCGCTGCCAATGTCCGCCAGACGCTTCGAACAATGGTCGAACTGTTTGCGCGAGATCGTGAGACCGACGGCGCAGGCACCTCTCTGAGTTGCGGCGGACAGCAGGGCTCCCCAGCCGCAACCTATGTCCAGAAGTCGGCCGCCGGTGCTAATTTCCGCGAGGTCAAGGATCCCCTCGATCTTCGCCGCCTGTGCGGCCTCGAGTGTCGCGGCGTGCCGGTAGTCTGCGGATGAATACGTCAGATCGTCATCCAGGAAGAGGCGGAAGAATTCGACCGGGAGGTCATAATGTCGCGCGATGTTCTGCCTTGCGTCTTCCCTCGAATTGTTGGCAGTTGTCGGCATCCGCCAACGCCAGCCCACTTTCGATGCCATCGCGCGCGCAGTCTCCCTCGATGTAAGAGCATCGGCGTAGACGGTTAGCCACTCCACGACCGCATCGGTCTCGCCACGAAGATCGCCGGCGCCGGCGCCGCCGCGCCACGACCCGGTGATAAAGGCTTCCCCGAATCCAAGCAGTCCGTCACGGAGCAGACGGGCACTGAAATCGCCTGCATCCACGACCGTGATTGCCGGAACATTGTGGTTTCGAAGCGGCTTTGGTCCGGACAGCATCGCCTGACGGTCGCGATCCATGGTTCTGGAAAACGCCGCCAGTACCAATTTTGCCAATGGCTGTCCCAGTGGCCGAATGGTGAGATGATCCCAGTTCGGCCCCAGAGCTACCTGGTCGTTGCGTCGCGCCATGATCCCTGCCTGGTTCTCGGATGTCGGTCGGGCTAGCTGCCACCCAGCGTGCGGATGAGCTGGAAAATCGCGTAGAGGCCGGGCGCGATCTTCAGCAATCCGACTGCTGGATTCGAGATCGGCAAGAGCGGCCAGTTTTCTGCGTCTCGTGCGGCCAGCACGACGTCCACGTCCGAGCCGGCAATGCCGCCTCGGGGGGCCTGACCCTTGCTGCTGCGCGAGGACTGTCGACGCCGGAGTTCCGCGTGCGAGATGCGCTCTGTGACGAACTGTTGCACTTCAGCCCGCACGCGCTTGTGCGACTGAATGACAGCGCGAAGAGTCATTATGACGAACGTCAGGTCGGTGATAACCCCGATGACTGCGAAGACGCCGGCAACTGTTCGATTGAGCGACCCTGTCTGAAGCATGTCGAACACGGCGATCATAGAAATTGCGAAATTGATTGTCGTCGCATAGCTCAGCATGATCAAACCGATTGCCGGAGCCCAGCCGAAGCTGCGGTCACGCCAGCGAGGTACGTAGCGGGCGTGAAATCTTGGTTCATTTCGAGCGGACACGAAGTATCGCCCGACCAGCCCATAGAGCCAAGCGCTCGTGAGGGTGAAATGGACGCCGATCGCGCCGACCCCGACGCAGTAGATTGCCAGGATGACATGATGATGGTAGTTAGCCCACCAGCGATCTCGGAGAGTCGCCTCCGGGGCGGCTGGATTTGCCAGGGCCTGAAAGATTCCACCCGACTCCAGGTTGCGGCTGTACAACCAGATGGTCATCATGACGGAAATGGCGAATATCAACGCGCTTTGCCAGCCGCGGGGTATGTACCTGTCGAGCGCCTCGGCGATGCTGCGGCGACCCGCTGTGCTGGCGCTGTCCTTCGGAGCCAATCCGGTGCGCTGCAGGTCCTGGATCAAGGTCTCGAGCCGTCTGATGATGACGAGGTACGAGATGGCCGCAAAAGGCGCTGTCAAGGAAAGGAGGACTGTCGGGATATCCACCAGGAAGGGCACGCTCAGGCAATTGGTTGGTTCTCCTTGGCGCAAGAACAGTGACGCCAGGAAGACCCTGAATCCCTGGCACCCGTCTTCCCTGGCGACGCTGTAGGCGCCGGTCAGGATCAAGGTGGTGAGGAAGGTCCCGAGTGGCCACAGTGCGAGCCTGAGATTGTCACCTCGCCGACTGGAGCCCTTGACGGGCAGCAACGTCCTAGCGAGAGTCCGGAGCTTCTCGTAAGTGCCTCGGCAAGCCCTTGGGATCATGTTAGAGGTCCAATGCACGCAGGACCGTTGCCGGGCGCTCGAGTATCATCAAGTGGCCGGCGTCCTGGACGGTTTCAATTCTCGCATGGTTATTAGTGCGCTTCAATTCGTCTGCGTCCTTGTTTGTGACCAAATGGTCGGCGCTGCCGAAGACGGCCGTCAGTGGCACTTTGATGGCACCCCAGGTTTTTGTTGCGTTGTATCCCGGCCCGTTGCGCGCGGTCAGCACGACGCCCCTCGGGTTCAATTGCGTGATGAGGGTCTCGACGACTTGGCGCCGCATCCGCGCGGGCTTGGCGACGAATGGTGCGATTACACAGCGTGGACCGACTACTGCACTTGCCGCTCGCACGGCGACTGTTCCGGCCAGGCCCGCAAGACACAAGGCGTAGTACGAATTCCAGAGGATCGCCGTCCGCGGAGTTCTAACCAGACTTCTGATCGGAGCTTTGATGGCGTTCAGAATTCCGAAGTAGGCGCCTGCGGCTACGTGGACGGACGTCACTCGCTCTGGGTGCTTGGAGGCGATATCCAAGGCGAGGAAGCCTCCCATGGAATGACCCACAAGGCGGATGCGCTCGAATCCGGCTGCCGCCACCTGGCCCATCAACATGCTGCAGACTTCATCGATATCCATCGTGTCGAGGCGGTTCTCGGACCGTCCGAAGCCCGGCAGATCGACCACGAGTACGTTGCCCAGATCGATGTCGAGTTCGCGAGCGCACTGCAGCATCGGCGTCCAGGTGGTCGCATCCGCCGCGACACCGTGCAGCAACAGGGTGCACGTTCGTCCAGCGGTCGGTCGAGAGAGATAGAACTGCACCGCGCCGTAGGGCGTGCAGGCTCGACGAGATTCGAATCCGAGCAAATCCAGTTGTCGAACGATGTCCTTCGGACAGTAGCCTTCGCAGGCTTGCATCATGTTTCCGCCTTGATTGAACCGCGGAGAAGATCCTCCACGCGTGGTCGCATGGTGGATCATTCGCATCGCTGGAGTCCAGCGCCCACGTCGGCCGCGAGGAAGAGCGTTATTTGGGCACCCGAAGGGCGCGCCTCGAGCAATGCCCGAAGACCGTCGGTGGCTTGTTGTCGTTCATCGCGCAGCGGCTTCACTCGGTATTGCCCTGGACGTTGAGGCCAGGGCGGATCTCACCCCCCGCTACCAGTATCGGGACAATGCGACTCAACGTTACGGAGAGATGCCGGGTGACTCCACAAGGGGCGTGATCCCGCTGGCTCGTGGCATAAGAGCGGGTCTGGGCTGGAGGATGATCTGGCTCAGCGGTGGTCGCGCGACACGTCGCGGAGAGATGGAGAATGTCTCAGATGTCTCAGCCGACGACGCACACCAGACGCCACCCCAGAAAGTGAGCAACAGCGATCGGAAGCAACAACGCGTGTAGGTGTTCAACTGGCTCGAACCGACGGATCGACTCGAAGCCGGCCGCGCCACCGTGCCCGGTACCTCAGCGGAGAGCACCCGTGGAGGTCGCCGGCCGAGGTGACGAGGTGATCGCGCGCGGCCGCGCGGCCAGGCGTGGGAATCGCCACGGCTCGGTCGGCGCGTCCGATCGAAGCTGTGACGGTGTCGCCACATCGGGAGTACCAATGGAATGATCAACGTACGGCTGTCGAAAGATTGCCTCAGGCAAATTCCTGCTCCGTGGAACACCGACAAAGCATGATCACCGCTGATCATCGACGAAGAACGAAATCGCAGATCAGAAGGCATATTCGCCCGTCCGCCCTGCTCTCGCGGCGACGCTGCAAGAGATCTACACCATCTCCGAGAGCCCGCTGGGATCCGCCTTCACTGCGTCGCAGCTGCTCAGTCTCAGAGGCTGGCAACCAGGTTGCCAGCTGTGCGTTCCTTGCTCGAACGACTGGGCGGCGATCGGTGGTGCCCTGCCATGGGGTCGTTGCGCCGCCTGGTCTTGGGGGGCCGTAGCTGGTCAGCCAAAGTTTGCCTGTGGCATCCGTTGAGTCGCCGTGGTCTGGGATCAGAAGTCCTGGGCCTCGGGGTTGACGACTGGAACGGAGGCTCTCGGTGGATGAGAAGACCGCGAACGGCGACGACGTGCGGCGGCGGGTGGTTGAGTTGGCGACTCGTGCTGAGGCGATCGTTGAGGCGCTTGAGGCGAAGGCTGCCGATGGGCGATGGGCGATGACGGCGTTCAGCAGGTATCGGTTGTGTGAGTTGCTCGACGTCATGCCGTACGACAGGTACGAGGGCGAGCTTGAAGATGACCCAGCGGCGTTGCTGGATGAGGCGGCTGGGTTGGCGGATCAGATCGACGTGTCGATCGAGGACTTGAGTTGGCGGTTAGCGTTGGGGGACGCGTTGCGGACGGCCGCGGGTGATATCCGGAGGGTTCGTGATGCGGGCGACGTATGAGGATCTGTTGCGTACGGCAAGGCGGATCGCGGTCAGCGCGCAGCGGGGGACCTATCCGGATGAGTCCGAGGTGCTCGCAGACTGGCAGGCGGTGCTGTTTGCGACGAAGTACCACCTGCGGTGGTTGCGCGGACGTCTTAGTACGGAGCCCTGGGAGTGTCCACCCGGCAAGCGCTCGGACAATGCGCTTGGACGTGTGGCGCAGGCGATTGGTGCTGCTGCTGATTTGCTGGCGGTCGAGGATGCAGCCGCGGCGACGGCGCTCAACGTCGGTGAGGATTTGGTCGCGGCACGATCTGAGGTCGCAGCCATCGCGCTGATGGCCGCGAAGGTCGTCCTTCGGAACACGTGGTCCTTCGACGCCGAGCGGACGCATCTGCGCTCTGTGATGCGAGAGTTGGCTGACATCGCTGGGTCCGACGTACGGCGTACTGGTCTCGGTGGGTTGGCTGGTCTCGCGGCCGGGGGTCCTGCTGTCCTGGCCGACGCTCGATCGATGATCGGGCCGGCAGCGGCCCGGTGGGAGCGTGCGCACGCCTTGATGCCTCCGGCGGCTGTGCTGACGCGCGATTTGCGGTCGACGACTGCACAGCTCCGTACCGTTGGCGGCTATGTCTGTCATCTGGCAACGTCTCTGTTGTCGGCGCCGGCTTCGGGGCTGGACGCGCGTGAGCGGCGCGATCTGAAGGTCATCATCAGTGAACTGCGAGGTTTCGGCGCGAGTGCCGGCCGTGTCGAGAGCACCTGGCGACGACGACTGTCTGATCTGAGCGGTCTGAGCGACTCCCAGGGGGAGGTCGCGTTCCTCGATTTGAAGGGTGCGGTCGATCGCATCACTCGAGACGAGCGAGGCTTTCGCACTGCCCGTGAGTTGGTCCCCGACCATCGATCCGCAGCAGGACTCCTGGATGTCGCCGACGAGCTCCTCTGGTGTACGGAACAGGTCAGCCGGAATCAGCAGCAAACCGTGAGCTGGCTGATCGGTGCCGGACGCCTCTTCGTTCCACGGCAGGAGGCCCCGAGTCGACATCTTCTACCTCCGGCGCCCAGTTGGTGGCTCACGTCCGTTGCAGGCGAGGTGGGTGCGTACAGACCTCGCAGGCTGCTTCGACGAGCTGCGAGATGATTTGGCGGACGCTGCCGACCATCTGAAGGCTGCCTCAGACGTCGCCCGTCGACTTGCAGGAACGTCGGCATTGTCCCGTCGTACGGCGGAACTAGGGATGCGGATTCCGCAGCCGTACGTCGATGGCACGTACCGGATCGCGGATCCAGGACAGGAGTTCGCCGACCTTGTCCGTTGAGCCTCAGAACCGATTCATCGGGAGGTTGCTGTGGGCAAAGGACAGGTGCGGGCAGAGGATCTCCACCGCGCGCTCGATGCGGAGATTGGCAAGCTGCACAGGGGATCTGACTGGAGCAAGTGGCTGGAGGTCGCGGCGTTGTTGCCCACCTACGGCTTCGGGAACATCGTTCTGATTAACCTGCAGATGCCACAGGCCAGCTGGGTGGCACATGCGCAGATGTGGGAGAAGCTTGGGCGGCGAGTGCGGACAGGGCAGGCTATCCGGATCCTCAGGCCGACTCGTTCGAGAACAGCCTTGTCCGGCGCGCTCGAAGCCGCCGGCCGGAAGTACGACGCGGAGGGCCTGGTCGAGCAGCAGGTGATCGGCTTCCAGGTCGGCGCGGTGTACGACGTGACCGCGACGGAAGGCCAGCCGATCTATTTGCCTCGTCCGCCGGCACCGGCCTCCGAGACTGCTGCGAGAGGGCTATGGGACGGGCTGTCGCGGGAAGCCGCGGCAAGTGGATTCGCCGTCGATGTGAGGCCGACTAGTGACTCATCTGAAGGTCTCACCGACTACGACTCGAAGCGGATCGACCAATACCTGAAGATCAACCGAGCCCCGCTCGGCCCGGTGCCGGCGCGCCCGCTCGACTCGACTTTCCTGACACCCGATGTCGACGGCCCGGCCTTGTGAGGCGACTCGGGCATGGCAGCCAATGAGAGGGTCGCTGCGCTGCGGCGAGCGCGTGAACGGCAGGCGAGGATCGAAGCGGCGACGGACCGGACGATCAAGGCCCGAACATCACTCGATCGTGCGATCGAAGCGAAGGCGAACGCGATAGCGCGGTACGACGAACGTGTCGCTGATGCTGAGGCGGCATGGGCGTGTGAGACTGCCGAGCTCGCCCGGGTCTGCAGGTCTGCTGAGGTTGCGGCGGAAATCCTTGGCTGGTCGGTTCGTGAACTCCGACGCGTCGTGAAATCAGACTCCGAGCGGCGAGCCAGTTCTGAGTGTGAATCAGATGACCGGTCGCCCTCAGGAGGTACCGATGTCGGTTCTTGACTCTGATCCACTGTGGGACATCGACCAGGTCGCGGCGTACCTGAACGTGCCCAAGCGGACGCTGTATCGCTGGCGAACTCTGGGCTACGGGCCACCGGGCAAGAAGGTTGGCCGGCACCTGCGGTACCGGGCGACCGATGTCATCGCGTGGTTCGCCAACCTGACCGACCAGATCCTCGATGAGAGGTGGGACCAATGATCGAGATTACTCACACTGCAGCCGACGGTACGGTGGCCTCCGGAACACACAAAGACGACCGCTCGGCGGAGATCCTCAGGGCCGCCAACTGGCGCTGGTCACGTCAGTTGGGCGCCTGCTGCTTCCCGGGCTCGCGCCAAAGGCGGTCCAGATAGCGCCCATGGCATGGAAGGAGTCAGGGGCCGATCAAAGCGACGCCGAGGACTGCCCAGGTGCTTCAGACGGGACCGGCGGTCAGTGACGCGAGTCCCCGCAGGATCGGACACACTGAGCCTCATGCATCGGTTGTTCCGAGGTGAGCGACGCGGGTGGTTGGTCCCGGCGTTCCTTGGGGTTGCCGGCCTTGTATTGGCCGGTGTCTTCATGAGCAACGTCATAGACGAGTACGACGCTCGGGCAATCCTCAGGGCCAGAGGCCAGCAGGTGACCGCCACCGTAACCGAGGTGACCGAATACAGCAGATCGAATGAGTCGCTAGAGGTTCGCGCCACCCTGCCAGATGGCCAGCTAGTCGATGTGGACTTCGCCGAGAGCAACCAGCTCGGCGCCAAGGTCGGGCAGCTCGTCCAGGTCACAATCGACCCCAATGACATACGCACCAGCATGCCACCGACCAGTTGAATGACGGGCAATCCTTCGCGAGCGGGCTCGCTGCGACGAGCGGTCCCTTCGCACTCTTCGCCATCGGCTGCTTCGTCTTCGCCTTCATCAGGACCAAGCAATCAGGCCGTCGCACTGATCCGTAGGGTCGTCTTGGTTGCAGCTCCGGCTGCAGTTCGATCGCGTTCAGTCGCGTTCGGCAAGGTGCACTGCCGGGCGAGCGCGGTAATACGAACTCCTGGGGATCGCCCCGAACACGGCCAGGTCGAACGTAAACATCGCCGCCACAGCCGCGGTCCGGAGCCCACCTCTTTGACCACCTCTTTGGCTGCGCAGGGCCGCAAGGTGGCGACAAGCGTTGGGTACTACATTGTGTGATGGTTCCCAGGTCAGGCGGCAGTTTCGGGGACCACTGCGCAATAGCCACAAACGTGGAGTCCCAGTCCGCGGGTTGTGGGTTCGAGTCCCACGGAGCCACAACACCACGGGGCCTACAAACCCCAGGTCAGGGCGACCATGACCGCAACCGCAACCACCTCAGCGCACACGGTTGCCACCTTTTTGGCCAGCCGACCTGGCGTCTGGGCCGCTCCCCAGCGCTGCGACGGCTTGGGCGTGGCTGATCTTCCGACCGAGGTACCCGTCCTGTGTCATCGAGACCCGGCTGTGTCCGACCTGGTTCGCGATCGGCCGCGCCGAATGGCCGGCGCTCGCAGCGTCGGGTATGCCAACAAGCCTGGCAAGGCCGATGATCTCCCCACGGCCGGGGCAACCGCCCTGATCGACGGCATGAAGGATTTGCCCTCGATGCTGGGTTTAGCGATCTAGTTCCACAGTCGAACCGCGGCTCGACTTGCTAATCGGAGCAATAGACCAGTCTCGCCGAGTAGGTGGGTCTGTGTACCGTTCGAACTGTGGATGGCGCGTGGATGCAAGAAAAGCTGACAGAGTACTTGCACCTGGCGGAAAGGTACGACGCCGAGCTGCGCGATGCGGCCTATGAAGCGGTGTCGAGCGAGGCGCAGGGGCTCAACGACGACGCGACGAAGCTGCTGCCGACAATCGAGCGGATACTGACGGCGCTTGACGTCATGCCTGAGACCGGCCTTCTCCCTCCGGCATACCGTGGAAGCAACGAGACGCCTCGCTGGGTCATACAGGGGCTTGGGATTCTTCGCGACCGAAACGAATGGGCTACCAGGCTCGCGCCAGAGGCTCCGACGCTTGCCGCCACTGGCTTCCATCCGTTGATATGGGAGGCTGCCGCACCGTTGTGGGACGCGGAGCCGGCGGCCGCGATTGAGTCTGCGGCGAAGTGGCTGACGGCTCGGATCCAGGAGAAGGCTCAGTCGAAGGACCCCGATCGCGAGCTTGTCCAAGATGTGTTCTCATCCAAGCCGAACAAAGGCAGGACTCGGCTCTGGTTCCCTGACGACCGAGAAACCGCTACGTGGAGGTCGAGACAGGATGGTCTTCACCTCCTGTCGATGGGAGCCTACGCAGGCATTCGCAACGTCGCTGTGCACTCGCATCAGCCGGGGTGGTCCGAACAGCAAGCCTTGGAGTATCTAGCCGTCTTTTCGACCGTGGCCCGCTGGACAGATGAGACCGAGGTCGTCAACCCGTTGTAGCGCAGCCTTCGTGCGGTAAGCGGTCGTGTGCCGATCAGCGCCTTACAAGTTTCTCTACGTCCTCAAGACGGGCCCATCCAGGGCCCGAAAGTGCGCCGCCACCACAGGGCGGGACGCCTGCCTCCCGCTTCGCTGCGCTTCCGGCGCGTCCCTTGGCTTGGCGCGCACGTGCCAAAGGGTGCCAGGTCGAAGACAGCAGAACTCGCCATCAACGATCCGACGCGCTGCCGGTGCACCACTCGCCGGAATGGTCGGCCGCGCACCTCGCCGGCTGGTCCATGCGGCCCGGCTGGCCGGTGGGTTCCCGCATCACCCCGCTAGCGATCATGGGAGAGCGCGGTCCGCACGGCACATGTCAAGGGCGCCTACGGCGTCCCTGTGGGATCTTCGACCCTTGACCCGTACCGCACCGCACCGAAGGGCGGCGGCCATCGAGGCGATGCGGGAGGACTGTCCATGCCCTTGACACGTAACCGTCAACGGCTCCGAGTTGGCCTGTCGTCGGTGCGGACCGCCCTCAGATCGTCGGCGTGCCGAAGAGCGGCGACGAAACTTGCACCCATGGCGCTGAACCAAGCCAGCACCACCCAGCCCGTGAACCGCAGCCAAGAAGTGCTGGCGTCGAGTGCCATAGTGCTTGCCCAGACCAGCCAGACACCCAGAAATGCGAAGAGGAATGCTACCCCCGCCACGTCCAAGGGCTTCCGCTGCCGCTGGACAATGAGTCGAGCTAGACCGCGAGCTGGCAACACACTGCCAAGCGCAACGAAGGCGGCCGCCGCCGCGCAGGCGAGAAGAGGCGGGCCATCCATGGCGATCGCGAACCCGCCGACCATGCATGTAACGAGCGCCCCGCCCAGCAGGCTCAGCACCTTTTCTCTCACGGCGGAGACCGTATGCGGAAACTACCCGGCAGCGCCAGCACCGATGCGATGTCGACGCGGAGATGACCGATGTGCCCTGCACGTGCACTTGACACTTATGCGTCAGTTGGTACGTCCAAGGCTCGCCCAGCGAAGATGGGGCATGACCAACGCCGCGGGCGTCATGTTTATCCATTGGTTCAGCTACCTCATGATTGCGCGCGAAGCGCACGAGCGCGCCGTTGCTTGGCGAGAGGACTCGCCAAGCGTCGTCTCTGGGGACGGGCTTGTCGCCGTCGTCTTCGCGGCGCTGTCGGTCGAAGCTTTCATCAACGAACTCACCGAGATGGCGGCACGGTCTACGTCGCTGTCCCCGCCAACCGAAAACGGTGTGATGACCGACCTTGGCCGGACGCTGTCCGAGATCGAGGATGCCAAAGGTCCAGTCGAACTCAAGTACCAGATGGCGTTCAAGATCCTCTCCGGAACGACGCTCTCTCCTGGTGAGCAGCCGTACCAAGATTTCAAGAAGCTGGTGCAGTTGCGCAACGACCTCGTCCATCTTCGCCACCGGGACCGAACCGATGATGCAGGATATGTGTCGCCGATGTCTGGGGTGGTTCGCGACCTCCAACAGCGACGCATCACCCTCACGCGGGGCCGCATGCCTGGCGATGTGCCAGGTGGAACCTCGTGGCTCGATGAGCTGCGAAGCCCTGAGATAGCGGCATGGGCCTGCCGCGCGGCGGCCAGCATCATCACTACGCTCGGAGAGATGCTTCCCGATGACGAGGATCTTGGCATAGCTTTCGTCAAGCAACAGGTCAGCCAGATTCCTGACCTGGCCTAACTGCATATGGGGAGCCGAAGCGGCCTAGAGCCACCACTTTGGATGACAACCCTGCGAACCAACGAGAGCGATTGAGGACTCCTCTGCGTAGGAGTTTTCCAGGTCAGGCCCACGATTCGACTGACGGCGCGCACTGTCGAATAGCCTGGGTCCCCAATCCGCGGTTTGTAGGCCCTGCCACCGACAGGGGAGGCGGCGGCAGGGCCGGTCCTCGTTGCTCGCTTGCCGTGCGCAACGAGGTTGGTAGGCGCGACCGACGCGGAGGTGAGGCTCACGCGCCGGCCTCGCCGGTCTTAGGCGAAGTGCGGTCGGGTACTGGCAAGAGCCGGGTTGTCGTCGGGATCGAACGGATCAGGGTCCAGCCATCGGATCTCTGATGCGCCCACGTGCCCATGGACTTCCAAGAGGTCCCCGATGCCTGGCCAGAACGTCATCGACGGGTTGCGCCCGAGCCACTTGACGGCGACCCATTGGTGGCCGTCCTCGTTCGGTGGGAACTCGACGACCAAGGCGACAACGCCGGTACCGCTGACGCCCGATGGATCGCGATACCTATACAGCTCCCCGCGGCGCATCTCGTCTCCTTTCTCAGCTGTGGTGGCGGCCCGGCGACGGTGTCGAGCGTGCCTCAAGACTCGCGGCTGAGTCACGGACAGCAGAACCCTGTCTACGGACATTTGCGGACATTTCGTGTTACCGTTCGTGCAGACATTTACCGACATCTACCCATAAGTAAGGGTGGGCGATTCGAGTGAACGACGTGCTCCGGCGCGCGATGTACGACGCGAATCTCACGGACGTGGACGTGTCAGTGAAGCTGGTCGTTGACCCGAAGACCGTGCGGAACTGGATGCGCGGCCAGATGCCACATCGTCGTACCCGCGAGGCCTTGACCCGGCTCCTCGGCGTTGAGGAGGAAGTGATCTGGCCGGAGCATCCATCGATGGGTGAGAACAGCCGCCCAGCGGAGATCGCCGGCGTCTATCCGCGACGTACGTCGATCAGTTCGCAGAACTGGCTGTCGTTCTTCGAGTCCGCGAAGGCAGAGATCGGCATCCTCGCTTACAGCGCCCTGTTCCTAGCAGAGGACGCCCGCGTCATTCGCCTGTTGCGCGAGAAGAGCGTCAGCGTCCGAATCAGGATCGCGCTCGGTGCGCCCGACGGGACGAATGTAGTCGAGCGCGGCATCGAGGAGGAGATCGGCGAGGCGATGGCAGCGAAGATCCGCAACTCTCTTGCGCTCCTCGAACCTCTCCTGAGCCGTGACGGCGTCGAGCTGAGGCTGCACGACACGGTCCTCTACAACTCGATGTACCGCTCGGACGACCAACTCCTCGTCAACCAGCACTCGTACGGGATCCCGGCTGCCCAGTCACCCGTCTATCACTACCGTCACTCGGACGACAGCGAGATGTTCGACTCGTACGTCACCAGCTTCGAAGCCGTCTGGTCAAGGGGAGACCAGGTTCACTGAACTCATCAACGCTGCCAGCAAGTCTGCGCGCGACTGGTCGAGGTGTCGGTGTTGTTGCAGGCCAGGTACACGGGGTCGGCGACTTCGTCGAAGATGAGCGGTACGCCGGACGACCGGCAGTCGGCCCGATGCCGCCGACACCGCGCCGAATGAGGCTCGCGGTGCCCCTCGCGTTGTGTGTGGATCCTCAGCCGCCGTAACCGCGTTTGAGCAGGAACTTGGCGCCGGCGTCGTAGCCCTTCGGTGAGAGGAGCTCGAAGCCAAAGGCGTCGGCCAGGCGGTTGGTGGTGTTGAAGGCGACGGCAACGGCGAGGGCGTCTTTGAGCTGAGCGGGGGTGGCGCCGGCGTCCAGGGCTTGGCGCATGTCGTCCGGCGTCGCTGTCCCTTGGCGGGTCAGGACGTCGAGGACGCGGAGCGTCGCCCGCAGGGGTTCCTCGATGGGCGCTGACTCAAGGTCGTTAAGCACGGCGGTCACGCGTGGTTCGTCCTTGGAGGCCTGGGTCGCGGTAGCCGTGTGGGCGCCGATGCAGAACGCGCAGTCGTTGACTTTCGAAACGTAGGCTGCCATCAGCTCGCGGTCGGCCACGGACCATGCCGACGGGCCACGCATCGCGTCCTGGGTGAAGACCTTCGCGTGGTTGCCGTAGAAGTCCGGCCGGTAGAAGGTGATCTTGGCGGCGTCAGGCAGTGGTTGGCCGGAGAACAGGCGGATGACGTTGAAGAGCACCTTGTTCTTGCGGCTGTATCCGTGGTTGAGGGTGTCAAGACGCATCTCTGGGCCTCCGATCTCCCATCGCCTCGACCAGCGCGGCCAGACCGGCGTCGTACAGTCGCGCGGACTTCCCGACTGCGGCGCAGACGACCAGTTCGAACATCTCGTCCTCGCTCAACCCTGAGGTCTTGGCCGCTTGCAGGTCATGTCCGGTTACCTGCGCGGGCCGGTCGGCGACCTTGCCGATCAGGTCGGCCAGGGGCGAGGACAGTCCGTCGTTCGCGAACGCGCGCGCCCGGTCCTGCGTCGAGGACATCCCTTCGCCGAGGACGACCCGGTCCTCGAGCGCCCGGTACGCCGCTCGCTTGTCATCATCCGGCATGACGCCTGTACCTCCAGGTTCGATCCGAGGGCGGTTCGCCCACTATGTACCTGACGATCGGGGCGGCACCGAATTCGACACGCACCCCCGCCTCCCCTCAAGTTGCCTCGTGCACAAACGACGGCGCCAATCGGCGCACTGAAGAGTTCAGTCAACTGATCAGTCCGTCGTCGCCGGAGGCCGCTGTTGCGGAGGCACATTGTCGTCGTACCCTCGGCGAATGATGACTGCGGAGGAAGCTCGGTCGCTGGCTTGCGAGCTGCTTGCCGACGAGTTGCCTCGACGCTGGGCACACACTCAAGGCGTGGCTGCTCGCGCGCGAGGTCTGATGGCCATCCTCGGCGAGCAGTCCGAACTAGTTGAGGTGGCTGCGTTTCTGCATGACATCGGGTACTCCTCAGGGGTAAGTGCGACCGGCTTTCATCCGCTTGATGGAGCCCGGTACCTCCGGGATGTAGTCGGTGCAGACCCAGTCGTCTGCCAGCTCGTCGCGCATCACTCGGGAGCTTTGGTGGAGTCGGAGGAGCGCGGGATCAGGGAACTCGCTGTGGAGTTCGATCAGCCGGACCGACACCTGCTGGAGGCGCTGACGTACTGCGACTTGACCGCGGCCGTGGACGGCTGCCAGGTCGGCGTCGAGGAACGCTTGAGCGAAATCCTGAGTCGATATCCGCGCGAGCACGTCGTTCATCGCTCGGTCATGCGGTCAAGCCCTGCGTTGCGGTCAGCGGTTCTGAACGTGCAACACCGCCTCTCCGCTTAATCGAAGTACAGCGTCCTGCCGGGCTCGAGGTAGTGGGCGATGCGCCGGCGCATGGTGCTGTTCATCTGCAGGCTGTCGAGTTCCGTCTGTGGAATCCAACGGACTCGCGTGCTTTCGCTGCTCGGTGTGGGCGTGCCGCCCATGGCCCGGCCGCGGAGAAGGATTGAGAACTCTTGGCGGGCTTCGCCGTTGCTGGTGTAGAGGATGATGTGCCTGGGGTCGGTGTAGATGCCGAGGACATCGAGGATCTCGCAGTCGATGCCGGTCTCTTCTTTGGTCTCGCGTACGCCGGCCCGCGACATGGACTCTCCGAGGTCGATCGCGCCGCCGGGTAACGCCCAGTTGCCGTTGTCGGAGCGCTCGATCATCAGGATCTCGCCGGCGTCGTTCTCGATGACTACGTTGACCGATGGGACCATGCTATTTGCGGCTGGTGCGTTGGGGTCGTCGTAGTAGTCGATCCGCTTGGCCATCAGGACTCCGTCAACGGTCGTGCGCTGTCCCAGACTCGCTCGAAGCTGTCCAGGTAGTGGCGGGCGAGCTCGCCGCCAGGGATCTTGCGCAGGTGCCACACCGGCGCCTGCGCGGCCGGCAGCCCGTAGATGTGGGTGTTCACGAACAGTCGATCATCTGCGCGGTAGATCGAGTTGTAGAGCACGGTCCGGTGCAGTCGGAACTCGATGCCGTGCGCACCCAACAGGTCTCGGTAGAGGACCTGCGCGTTGCGAATCTTGGCAGCGACGGCATGGCCGATGCCCTCCTCCTCACCACGTTCCGCGACGTGCGCATCGTCCGGGTCGCCCAAGAGGATCCGCACCCGGACACCGGCCTTGGCCTTCTTGCGGATGATCCGCTGGAAGCCGGAATCTTCAGCCAGGAAGAGGCCAGCATAGACGAGGATGCCGATCTCCGCGTCGCCAGATTCGAACAGGTGCTTCCAGTCGTCAGCTGGCACGTCCGCGCGGTGCGGGTAGATGCGTACGAGCTCGCTCTCGGACAGGGCGGTGGCGCGGTCCTGGGTCAGGGCATCTGGCCACAGGTACGATTCGTCGCGGCCCAGCCGGATAGCCAGGCGGTGGCGGTTGCGTGGGAACGGGACGATCTCCCCGCCGACCCAGCGTTCGACGGACTTGACGTTGACTCCCAGCTCCTCCGCGAGGGCATGATGGGTCAGGCCATGTTCCACCATGGCGGCTCGCAGTCGTTCGTTAGGCACGGGTCCTAACCTAAGACATTTCGGGACATTTTGAGTCGAACCAAGACATCCCGGAGATGTCTGATCATGCCGTGACGCTGTCTGTGGTGCAGCCGCCATGCTTGCCCTGAGATACCCGAGGAGGGTCATGAGGGGCAGGCAGCACCATACCTTCGAGAGCCGTTTTCGTGGCTGAGCGGAAGCGTCAGCCGAATGAGCTGCTGCGACAAGCGCGTGGCGGGATGTCCCAAGGCAAGCTTGCTGACCTGGTCAGTGCTGAGATCTACCGTGCTACCCGCAAAGCGCAGCTCATCACCGCCAAGTCGATCTCCGACTGGGAATGTGGTTGGTACACCTGGCCGTCGGCCGACGCGCGGCAGGCCCTGTGTCGGATTTTCCAGAAGTCCGACTCTGCTGAGCTCGGCTTCTACAAGCGACGCGTCAACATCAGTCAGCGGTCGGAGCCCGTCTCCGTGCTCGATCTGATGTCTGGCCACCGGGCGTCAGCTGACTCCGAGATCCTGCGCCTTCCGGCCGGGCGGTCGTACTCGGGCGTCGATGTCGCTGCTCACTATTGCCAGGTGGAGCTCCCGGGTGAGGGGTGGTTGATGGTCGACCCAGGCAAGGACGCTACAGGCCGGATGAACCGGCCTGACCGGCGTTCGCTGGTTGTCGTCGCTGACCACGAGCATCGGTACTACGCCTCTGACGGCCGACGGTTCGTCGACCGCGCAGGCCGCCGTACGGGTCCACAACCGATCTCGTCAGCCGCGATTCTCGATGATCTGACGGTCGGCATCCTCTGGGCGACGGCCAACACCGACGTCTCGCTGTTGGCCGATGACGCGCAGCTGATGAGCAGCCAGGAACGCCTGGCGCACTACGAAGGCCGGCGTACGTCGGACGTGCCGCTGAGCGAGATCCCTGCGCTCAACGCAGTCGCCGGCCAGTGGCTCGGGTCTCGGTTCTGTGCTCGGCACATCACGAGGAACCTGAATCGACTGGCGGGGGAGCCGTTTTTCTGGACGCGGGAGAAGCGCGGCGAGGAGGCGGCGTCCTGGCTCCTCTGGCGGCACAAGTTCGCGTACCTGCGTCGCACGTCACGCTGCTTCCCGGGGATGCGGAGAGGTTTCTGTATCCCGGAGGCGGATGTCGCGGCGTCGCCTTTGTACGAACGCGTGCTGCTCTTGCTCGCGGCGGCGTTGATGGAGGCCTTTGGGATCACTGTGGAGTTGAGTCCTGAGCATGAGCACGCAGAGGTCGAGGGATTTGTGTTGGCCGACGAGGCGATCGTTGCGAACTGGCTCGGCGGTTCGGGGCTGTGGTACGTCGACGCGAGTGCGCCGGCGTCGCGCAAGGCGATGTTCAGGGAAGTTGCCGGCCAGGTGTCCGCGGAGTCGCTGGTGGGGGAGCCGACCCCGGAGCGGCGGCTGGCTGCGATGGCCAGCTATCTCGATGTGTCGTGGCAGTGGTTTCAGACGCGGTGCGAGGAGCTCGCGATCGCTGGTGTGGACGACATCGCTCAGCCGCGGAGTCGGCTGTTGTCGACGCGTGGGCTGAACACGGCGATTCGGTACGTTGCCTACATCGACACTCTTCAAGGAGCTGAGCTTGCGCGCCGCTGAACTGACAATGGGTCGGACGTTCGCTGTCCATTTCGACCATGGTGACGACTTCTATCCGGCGCTGGCCGAGTTCTGTGCGGAGTACCGCGTACGTCAGGGCTTCATCCCAATGTTCATCGCCGGCATGCGCGACGTCCAGCTCGTCGGCACCTGCGAGAAGCTCGAGGACCCGGACGCGCCGGTGTGGAGCGCGGTACACCTCGAGAACGTGGAGGCGATCGGCGGTGGAAGCCTCGCGTACGACGAGGAGTCCGGCAGCGTGCTGCCTCACATCCATGTCTCGGTCGGTCTGAAGGCTCACTCGGCCACGGCTCACACCAGCCATCTACTCGGCGCCAAGATCCAGTTCCTCACTGAGATGTACCTCGTTGAGGTCACTGCACCGGCGTTCTCGCGGCCTCGACAACCGGACCTGTACAACGTCCCATTGCTTGCCTTCGATTAGTCCTGGATCCACGAAGCCGGGTTCTATGGCGGTGATGCTGAGGCGAGTGTCGGAGTCATGAAGACGATCCGACGCCGCCGGAAGCATCGTGAATCGGCGACCTGACCCGAACGCCGTGCCAACGATCGCGGAACGGCAGCGCCTGCTAGCGGTCAACCGTGCCGCGGCGCTGTTCTATCGCAGAGAGTTACTCCAGGCAAAGACCAAGTGGGCGAGGTCATACTTCACGCGCGGTGGAGCACCTGGGGTTCTGGATCCCAGCTCGAGCTGGTCGATCGGCTACGCACCCGATGCGCGATCGCGGTTGGTCGACAGCCTCCGTTCGAAGGGGTTCGAGCAGGCCAGCGTGCGGAACGCGGGACTGGCGCTCATCGATCCTGAAGGGCGCACGATCGACCGATTCCGCGACCTAGTCATGATGCCGGCGCGCAATGAGCAGTTGGAGACTGTCGGCTTCATCGGAGTCCGCGCAGACCCTGAGCCGTACTACGTGGCGTCTCCCGCGAGTCAGGTCTATCGGCGCGGAGGCGCGTTGGTCGGGGTCGCTGAGCAGCTCGATCTGCTGTCCGAGGGCGCTGTACCTGTCCTGGTCAACAGTCCTCTCGACGCACTCGCCGTTGAGCGAGTCAGCCGACTGGCAGTCGGTCGCTGGGCCGGAATCCCCTTGTGCGATACGCTTTTGTCAGTCCAGCAGGCAGGTCTCCTGGCTCGGTACGCCGCCTCCGACTCCGTCATCGTCGCTATTCCAGACAGCAAGGCGGGTCAACGCGCTGCTGTCGCCATGCTCGACGATCTCAACCGCTTCTTTGTCCGGGTTTGGGCCGTCGAGCTGCCGCCCGACTTTATGACACTTGAACGAACTGACCTCCAGTTCCTCCAAGACAGGCTGCTGGTCACACGGCCTCTGGGCGACTACCGGGGCGCTGAGCGGCGGAGGAAGCAAACGCACGACGACTTCGATCTGGACACTCCAGATCGCGGACCCGCGCTGTGAAAGTCGAGCGGACTGGACCGTTGAGCCTGGGTCATGCGTCCTCCTCGGCTCTGCGTTGGGAGGTCGTCACCTTCTGATGGAGGAGCTGTTGTGAAGATTTCGGATGCGCCGGCGCACGTCGTCGACCTGGTCAGCAAGGCAGAGGCGATCATCGAGTCTCGGGAACTCCAGAAGCCCGCTGAGTGGGATATGACGGCGTTCAGCCGATACAGGCTCTTGGAGTTGTTGGGTGTCGACCCAGTCACGCCGTACGTCGGGGTTGCGGACGTAAGCCCCGCCGCACTCCTCGAGGAGGCGACGACAGCCGCCGAAGAGTTGACGGTGTCGGTTGAGCTCGTGGCGTGGCGCCGGTCGTTGGTGCAGGCGCTCGGGTGTGCGCTTGCCGACGTTCGGATGGTGTCCGGTGCGTGCGACGTATGAGGATCTCCTAGCGATCGCCATGCGCCGGGCGGTGGAAGCATACAACCTGGCCTGCTTCGACTCCTCAGACCTGGTCGCCGGTTGGCGAGCTACGCTGTCGGCGACGCGGCATCATCTGCGGTGGCTCGGGGTCGAGCTCTCGGTGGAGGATTTCGCTTGCGGGCCAGGGGAGGCAGAAGAGGGGCCGTTGTTCCTGCTCGCGCGTGCGATTGGTGTTGGCGCGGATCTCCTAGCGATGCAGAACGGAACTACGTGGTCAGTTCTGGATGACGACCAGGCGGTGAGAGCTGCGCGCTCTGAGGTCGCGGCCATCGCAGGGATGGGTGCCCGCGCAACGATCACACGCTTGGTCAGTGGGCAGACAAAGTCCGGAGCAGGCAGAGGCCTGCTATACGGGCACCTGGTCAGCGTGCTTGTAGAGCTTGAGTCGCTGCATGAGTCAGGAGTCTCTGAGATCGGCTCTCTTGGCGGCCTGGCGACGCGGTTACCGCGGGAGCCGGTGGACAAGTGGTCGCACATCAGCCGCTTGGCGGCCACGTGGCAGGTGGCCCACGAAGCGACGTCACCACGCACACTGCTGACGCGAGACCTCCGATCTACAACCGCACAACTGCGCACCGTCGCCGGCTACCTGACACATCTCGCCGGGCTCCTGGGTACACCCGAACGCGGACAGCTGGGCGAATTCAGATCGTTGGCTGAGAGCCTACGCGCTGCAGCGGCGGCAGAGGCCCGACTGGGACTGGCCTGGCGCTCGCGACTGTCAGACGTCAGCGGCAGGAGCGACAGTGCTGCTGAGGCTGCATTCGTTCGCCTTCTCGAGGCGCTGCAACGCTGGCTGAGCGAAGGGGACAGGCTCAAGCGACGTGATGAGGTTGTGCCGGACGCTGAGTCGGCGGGACGGGTCTGTGGGGTTGTGGACGAGCTTGCCCACTCAGGCCATCGGGTGGCTAGCCACCATGAGGAGTCCGTGTGGTTCGTCATCCATGCTGGATGGCTGTTCGTTCCGAAGTTCGAATTGGCCAAGCGCGATCCGGAGTTCGACGCCCGGCCATCGGTATGGCGACTGCGGTACCCGCAACCCGCCTGGGTACGGACCACACGAGCCTCCTGCTTCGAGCAACTGACATCGTCGCTGGCAGAAGCCACGAGTCACTTCGCCGAAGCCGCCGCCATCGGCCGGCGGGTTGCCGGCACCACCGAACAGCACCGCCCGTTCGGCGCCCACTTCGCCACCAAGCCACGAGTACTGCCACCTCCCCGGTGGAGCTACCTCGCATCAGACGAACCCGTCCCAGCGATCGATGACGACCTTCCCGGCATCGACCTTTGAGCAGGTGCGCGGTGGGCCGTTGGCATGCCAGAAACAGGCGTCCACCTAACCGCATTCCGGCCGTTCGTCGAGACCGATGAGTTTCGTGCGTTCCGCTGGAGGCCGCTGCCGTTCTGTGCGAAGGACATCAAAGTCGGGGCGAAGATGATCAACGCCCGGGCGGAAACCGTCCACGAGAAAGTCGGCGTACCGGCGAGCCTTCAAGTCGCAGCGCGCGCCGATCCCGGTCGACGCGTTCTACGAGTGGCTGGAGAGCGACGAGGTCGGCAAGTCGGGCAAGAAGCTGAAGGACCCGTTCGCGCTACCAGCGGTCGGACGGATGGACGCTGTCGCTGGCGGGCTGTACGAGGTCTGGTACGACAAGTCGCTGCCGACGACGACCCGAATCGGGTCGTGCCGACGTACGCGATCATCACCACCACGGCGACCGACGGCATCGGCCGGATCCACGACCGCGTGCCCATGGCAATCACTCCCGATCACTGGGCCGAGTGGCTCGATCCCCGCAACCACGACGTCGACCAACTGTGCGGCGTGATGGTGCCGCCGGTCGACGGTGATCAGTGGGGTGGGCGCTCATCCGGTGACGTCTGCTTCATCCAGCCCGCTAGTTTCAGACCCGCGATCGGCGCTTCAGGAAGGCCCTGTGGCGCGGAGCCGCCCACGTAGAGGTCTGCTGTGGATAGGTCTACCTCGCCCCCGGAGAACCTCGCGTTCATAAAGCTGACGGTGCCGTCGGCGAACTCCGCGAGGCCGAAGTCGACGGTGCCGCCCGAAAACACCGCGCGGTCGAAGTCGACCCTGCCGCCCGAAAACACCGCTTCGGTGAAGTGGACGGTGCCATCGGAGAACACCGACTGGCTGAAGGCGACGCGGCTGCCAGAGAACTCCGAGCCGCTGAAGTCGACACCGCTGCCAGAGAACTCCGAGCCGCTGAAGTCGACCTCGCCTCCCGAGAACACCGAGCCGCCGAAGTTGATGGCGCCGCCCGAAAACACCACGCCGTCGAAGTAGACCTCGCCGCGAGAGAAGTCCGCGCGGACGAACTTGACTCTGCCGCTCGAGAACACCGCGCGCCGGAAGCTGACCCTGCCGGACGAGACCACGCCGCTGAAGTCGACCGTGCCTCCCGAAAACGCCGCTAGGCCGAAGTCGACGATGCCGCCAGCAAAATGCGCGTCGCGGAAATCGACGGTGCCGCCGGAGAACTCCGCATGGCCGAAGTTGACGATGCCGCCGGTGAACTTCGCACCGCGGAAGTCGACGCCGCCTCCGGTGAACTTCGCGCCGCGGAAGTCGACGGTGTCACCGGCAAACTCCGCTCGGCGGAAGTCGCCACCGTCGAACACGGCTCCGTTGAAGTCGAAATTTCGTCCTTTCCAGGTCGGGTTGGCGTCAGGTCGTAGGTGGCTACGGATGAGACCGATGACGCTGTACCGGACCTCGCGTTCGCCGAGGTCGCCGGTGTCAGGGTCGGGTTCGTAGGGCAGGCGTAGGTAGGCGCACAACACGTCGATGCACTGCTGGCGCTGTTCGGTCCAGTCGTCTGCGAGGCGTGCCATCGCGTAGATGCCGGCGAGTCGGACGGCGGCTTTGTCGTGGCCGATGAGGTCGGCGGCGTCTTGGTAGCGGCTGCTGAATAGCCGCCGGTCGTCGCGGTGGCTGCTGGCCTCTTCGGTACGTGCGCGGCGGTAGCCGACCACGAGAGCGAAGGCGGCCCCGATCCCGGCTGCCAGCCCTAGGGCGATCTTGACGAGATCAGCGAGTAGCTTTTGCTGATCGGCGATCGGGAGATTCGGCTGGCCACCAGTTGCGCCCGGCAAGTGGTTCGGGACGCCCAGCAGCCAGGCGAGGAACAGGTAGAGACCGACGGCGCCGGCAACCGCCAGGATCGCAGCCCCAAGCCCGTGCAGGAGAAGGGGACCGAACTTTGGCGTTCGGGCCAGATCGCGATCGCGATCGCCCCCGCGATCGCGGGGGCGCCGCCAAGGCAATCGTGCAAGTGTCATATGAAGCGCCCCTTTGCGAGTGGACCCAGCTGAGCTATGACGCGCTGCGATCCATCACCGTGCCCGACCAGCGCCAGTGTGTCTATCGGTCGCAGTCCACCAGTAGGCCAAGGCCCCCTTCAGCAACCTGATCCTGCTGTGATCACTGCCGACCTTGGTCGGCAGGCTTGCTACTCCACGTTCGCCTGCTCGCCGGTTGCCTGCTGTCGGTAACGCTCAGTCGCCTGGAAGCGATAGTGACAGTGACCGCGGTGGGGTGCTGACGGTCGCTGGGGGGAGCTATGCGGCGTACGTCGGCACATCCACGGCTGGACGTTGGCTTCGAGGCTGCACTGGGCGGCGACCGGGAAAGGGCCGCGGAGGCCCTGATTCACGGCCGCCTGATCGAGCTCGTCACCACCCTTGCCGCGCGCGTCCAGGCGATACCGGAGACTTCACAGGTAGAAGTCGTCGAGCTCCTGATCCCGGCCGTCTCGGCGTGGGCGCAGGCAGAGCAGGGCTGGATGGTCTTCGACCGCCTGCCCGCCGGGGCGGTGGATCTGAGCAACGTCACCGCTGAGTTTGTCGGTGCCGCGAGCCAAAGCGACCAACCGTTGCTGGCGTCATTCGCCAGCCAGGTCCTGGCCGGCTACTTGGCGGGCAAGGACGAGGAACTCCGGCAAGGGTTCCTGAAAC
Organism: Kribbella sp. NBC_00709; assembly: GCF_036226565.1. Taxonomy (GTDB): domain Bacteria; phylum Actinomycetota; class Actinomycetes; order Propionibacteriales; family Kribbellaceae; genus Kribbella. Next base: position 8,487,211 of record NZ_CP108996.1, on the reverse strand, counting down.
GGGCGGGCGTCGAACGCCGCAGCGCCGTCGCGCTGGATCCGCTCGAGGCGGCACCGGCGGGAGGTCAGGCCGCCGTCGCGTGGATGATCGATCTGGTCCGCAGATCCCCGGATGCGGGTCCCGCTGCCCTGGCGGAGGCCTGCGAGGCGCGTTTCGGCACCTCGGGTGTGCACAGCCAGGCGATCGAGCTCGTGCGGCTCCTTGGGTACGGCCACATCTGGGCGGACCCACGCAGCGACTTCCTGGCCGACTGTCTTCGTACGACGCTGCTGCTCGGCGACGCCGCGCACATCTCGACGCCTGATCTCGAGTTTCCGCAGGCAACCACCGCGAACCTCTCGCATGCCGTACAGGATGAAGAGTTCGCCACTGACGTCCTGCAGGCGCTGACGAATCGGCTGAGCTGTCTACTTCCAGTCGATGGCGCTTTCCGAGTACCCCAAACGATGGATCGCTACCTGCTGCTTGCTCGCCTCAGCAAGCTGATGGCGGACGTTGCGACGCTGCAGCGCACCAAGGACGTCTGCGCTGTGATGTTTGCGCTGGCCCAGCCCAAGGCCGAGTCGCTGAATCAGTGGGTGTTCCGTGAGTACCGCAGGTTCGCGGAAGGACGCCGGCGCGAGGAGCAGCGGGCGCGACGCAACTACCTGGCAGTTCTCGTCGGCTGGATCCCCGTGACGGTTCTGTGGTCCTACCTGGTGGCGATGTTCACCGGCGATGTCCAGCACTTCCTGTGGCCCGTGTTCATCTGGCTCAGCTCCCGCACGCTTCGGAGCCTCGCAAGATTCCGCGCGACGCTCGACCTCTGGCCAACGGTTGTCATCTCCGTCCTCTACGTGATCGGGTACGTGGCCGGCAGGGCGCTCGTGGACAACGGAACCCATTGGACCGGAGACCTGCTGCCTCACCTCACGTTGGGAACGGTGCTCGCCGCGACCGGTGGATTTCTGGTCGCGTTGGTCTCCATTGCCTACCCCAAGCGGATCGAGCAGACCGCGATCGAGGTACTCCCCGAGGGTTTGCCGGACGACTGGCAGGACTCGGCGGGGGAGGAGTTGTCCATGGCGCGCCGTGGCGGGGCCACGCGGTAGGGGCGGAAGCTAGGACAAAGATCAGTCGAGTCCCGCCAGGTAGGTGCGGGGAGCCCGGCCGCCGGGGCAGGTGGTGGCGTAGTCCTCGGCGGCTCTGACGACGGCCGCGGTGAGCGCGGTGACCAACGGCCCGGCATCGCCGGCACCTTCCCTTGACAGGCTGTAGAGGGTGCCGCCGCGTCGTGCGAACTGGTGCGGATTGAACTCCGGCCGCGGCGCGGGGTCGGGGTTCACCCAGTGCGCGACGCGGCTGGACCCGAGACAGGAGGCCATCTGCTGCGCGGTGCCGAACACGCCGCCGCGCTGCCGCTCCGGAGCCGACCGGCGAGCAGTTGCATGCCGGCGCTGTCGAAGAACGCGTCGGCTCGCGCGTCGGCCGCCCGGGACGCGTACGCGAAGTGCTGGGTGAGCTCGCGGGCGGTATCGTCGTCGTCGACGACGACGACAAGCTGAGCAGGTTCCACCACCAGCTGGGTTCTTCGGCGGCGACCTGCTACGCGTCGAGCACCGCGCCGGGCGCTTCGGCGGTGACCGGGCGGCGAGCGAGGTGGTCTGCGCGGTTCGAGGTCGGTGATGCCGACGACCGTGCCCTCACGGGCCGTGCTGGGCGGGAACAATCCGGGCTGTCGGCGGTTCGACGGGCCACTTCGCAGTGGTCACGGGCGACCGTTCCCGGAGGTAGCCAGATGCCTCCGCTATCTCCGAGGCATCGCGTCTCTGGTCTCAGAGTGGGCGGAGGTTGGCGCCTGGGACCCAGGTGACGTGGCCGTTGTTGTCGCGGACTCGGCCCAGCCATTCGCCGTTGTCGCGGATCCAGCCGTCGAGCTCGCCGGTGGACCAGGCGGCGCGCTGGACATCTTGGGAGGGCTGGACGTGCCGGATCGCGTCAGCCGGGCGTGGGCCATGGGCGTCGTACTGGATGTCGAGGTCTGAGGCCAGTTCGCGGGCCTTCGGCTCGTTGGCGATGCCTGTTGCGCGCCATCCGTTGACCGCGCTGTCCCAGACGCCGAACGTCTTGGATTCGTCGTCGGACGGGCGCACTGTGAACCGACCGAGCATGGCATCAGGGTACTTAGACAGTGATGGGAACAGTCAAGCCCATCAGCGCCCGACTTCGACGAAAGGCTGCCATGCGAAGACAACGACGCCTGGGCGAGGACGATGCTGGTTGCCCGAGGCATCGGCTAGCTGCTCGACGTCTTGACGACCTCGCCGTCGGGGGACCGGTGCAGGGTGTCGCCCTCGGACAGTTCGTCCCACAGTTGCCGACTGACGCGAACCTTCTTCGTCGTGCCGTCGGTGAGCTTGACCTTGACGCGTCGGTACATATTCGAGCCGTCGAGCAGTCCGCGCGCCTTGCGGACCACCTGGCCTTGCCATACGTCAGCCACTGACCCTTTCCTTTCGCGGTAGCGGGAGCTTGGTGCGGCCTGAGCTGCCGCGGCCGGATGAGGGTTCGTGGCCACGGGGCGCCGTAAGTCCGTAGGCTGGGTCGAGTTTGCCGTCGTAACGCCGCACCCCATGTGCCGGCGAGACTCAGCGGACTCGGTCCCAGCCCCGCCGGGGGCGGTGACTGCCGAGCTGGGTGTCGTCGCGGCTGCGGTAGACGATGTAGGGGCGGGTCAGGTAGCCGACCGGCGCGCTGAACACGTGCACCAGGCGTGTGAAGGGCCATAAGGCGAACAGGCCGAAGGCGGCGAGTGCGTGGAGTTGGAAACCCAGCGGCGCGTCGGCCATCAGGGAGGCGTCGGGGTGGAATGCGAGGAACGAGCGGTACCAGACCGATACGCCTGCCCGGTAGTTGTAGTCGCCGCCAATGGTGAGGATCGATCCGGCGATGGTGTTCCACATACCCAGTACGATCACGACCGCGAGGAAGGCGTACATCACCTTATCCATCTGTGTTGTGGCGGAGAAGACAGGTCCGACGGTGCGTCGGCGGTAGATCAGGATCGTCATGCCGACGACCGTCATGACGCCGGCCAGCAGGCCACCGGTGATGGCGACCAGGTGGTAAGTGTGCTCGCTGATTCCGACGGCGTCCGTCCACGACTGCGGCACCAGCAGGCCGATGATGTGGCCGCCGACGACTCCGAGGATGCCGAAGTGGAAGAGCGGGCTGCCGATGCGAAGCAGCCGGTTTTCGTAGAGCTGTGAGGAGCGGGTGGTCCAGCCGAACTTGTCGTAGCGGTAGCGCCAGAGATGACCGACCACGAACGTCGCCAAGCAGAGGTAAGGGACGATGACGAAGAGGAATTCGTTCATCTGCGGGCTCCCGGGAACGACGGCATCGGCAGCAGCGTGGACCCAGGGCTGAACTGTGGGCTGGCGAAAGGCGCGAGCCCGACTTCTTCCTCAGGTGGTCCATCGGCAGCGAGGCGGCGTACGGCGTCGCGCTCGTCGCCGCGTAGTGGCGGCAGCGTGGCGGTGACAGCGTCAATCAGGTTCGCCCACGGTGAGTCCATGTCTTGCAGCGAGAGTCGCAGCAACTCGAGTCCGGCGCGGTGGTCGAGGATGAGGTCGCGGCCGAGCGCGTGGTCGATGGTGGCGGCGAACTCGAGGACGACGCAGAGGTGATCAGGCAGCTCCGCGTCGTCGAGCGCGAACCCGGAGCGCAGGTAGGTCTGCTTGAAGCGCAACAGCGCCATGCCACGCTTACGAGTGTCGCCGTGGGCGAAGTAGGTCAGGAACAGATTGCAGCGACGTCGGCTGTCAAAGGTCTCGACGTAGTCGGTCTGAAGCTCCGGCAACGGGGTGGCCTGGAGGTGATCGAGGAAGGCGCGGATGGAGTCGCCGATCGCGGGCGGCAGACTCAGCGACGCCGACCGGAGCAGGTCGGTGCGGCCTAACAAGTCCTGGTCGGGGTAGTCGAGGAGCAGGGAGACCGACTGCCACACGATGGTGAGTTGGTCTGCAGGCAGGGCCGGTTTGGGCCGGCGACCGGTCATGAGTCGGAGCCCTTCGGTGGGAACATCCCGGGCGGTGACCCTTTGCCGTCCCAGTTGAGCAGGTTGACGCGATTGCCTTTGCCCTCTGGGCCGGCCAGAGTGTCCGAGGTCTGCCGGTCCTGGAGCATCTGGAAGTTCTCGACCGCGACCGGCGTCGGCGTACCGGAGCCCTCACCGAACAGGTCGTGCTGCCCGCCGCCGTACTCGGAGACCGAGCACTCCGTGGACAGTTCCTCCAGCGAGTGCGCCTGTTCGGCGTGCGCTGGAGGGATCACGTAGCGCTCGTCGTACTTCGCGATCGCCAGGAGACGGTACATGTCGTACATCTCCTCCTCACTCATCCCGACAGCGGCCGGGATCGAGCCGTCCGGGTGACGGCCGAGGTTGATGTCGCGCATGTAGCAACGCATCGCGGCGAGCTTCTTGAGCACCGCGTCAACCGGTACGACGTCCCCGGCGGTGAACAGTTCGGCGAGGTACTCGACCGGGATCCGCAGGGCGTCGATCGCCGCGAAGAGGTTGCCCCTGTCCTCGGCATCCTCCCCGGTCTCCGCGACCACATCGACGACGGGGGAGAGCGGTGGGATGTACCAGACCATCGGCATCGTCCGGTACTCCGGATGTAGCGGCAGCGCGACCTTGAAGGTGTTGATCAGGGCGTAGATCGGGGATCGCTGGGCGGCATCGATCCAGTCGCGGGCGATGCCAGCTCGTTCCGCCTCCCGGATCACCTCGGGATCGAACGGATCGAGGAACACCTCGCGCTGGGCCTCGTAGAGCCCTTCGTCATCGGTCGTGGATGCGGCCGCGAGCACCTTGTCGGCGTCGTACAGCATCAGACCGATGTAGCGGAGCCGGCCCACGCAGGTTTCCGCGCAAACGGTTGGCAGGCCGACCTCGATGCGCGGGAAGCAGAAGGTGCATTTCTCGGCCTTACCGGTTCGGTGGTTGAAGTAGACCTTCTTGTAGGGACAGCCCGAGACGCACTTGCGCCAGCCGCGGCACCTGTCCTGGTCGACCAGGACGATGCCGTCCTCCGCGCGCTTGTAGATGGCGCCGCTGGGGCAGGACGCCGCGCACGACGGGTTCAGGCAGTGCTCGCAGATCCGCGGCAGGTAGAACATGAAGGTCTGCTCGAACTCGAACTTCACCTTGTCGGCGATCTTCTTCAGCATCGGGTCGCGGTGCGCGGTGGCGGTCGAACCGCCGAGGTCGTCGTCCCAGTTCGCAGACCACTCGATCTTCATGTTCTTGCCGCTGATCAACGACTTGGGCCGTGCGACCGGGCTGTGTTCCTGGGCCGGCGCGTCGGTCAGGGTCGAGTAGTCGTACGTCCACGGCTCGTAGTATTCGCCGATCGAGGGCAGTTTGGGGTTGGAGAAGATCGTCATCAGGTTCTTCAGCCGTCCACCGCCCTTGAGTTTGATCCGCCCGCGCTTGGTGAGCTCCCATCCGCCCTTCCACTTCTCCTGGTCCTCGTAGGTGCGTGGGTAGCCGAGCCCGGGCCTGGTCTCGACATTGTTGAACCAGACGTACTCGGTGCCGGATCGGTTGGTCCACGCCTGTTTGCAGGTGACCGAGCAGGTGTGGCACCCGATGCACTTGTCCAGGTTCATCACCATCGCCATCTGCGCCATGACCTTCATCAGTACGTCACGTCCTGACTGCGTTTGCGGATGACGGTGACCTCGTCACGCTGATTCCCGGTTGGGCCGAGGTAGTTGAACGCGAAGGTCAGCTGGGCGTACCCGCCGATCAGGTGGGACGGTTTCACGAGCAGCCTGGTCAGGGAGTTGTGGATGCCGCCGCGCTTGCCGGAAGTCTCCGCCAGCGGTACGTCGATCAACCGGTCCTGGGCGTGGTACATGTACACGGTCCCCTCGGGCATCCGGTGCGAGACGATCGCGCGGGCGACCACGACGCCGTTGCGGTTGACCGCCTCGATCCAGTCGTTGTCCTTGATACCGACCTTTGCCGCGTCCCGGTCGCTCATCCAGATGTTCTGACCGCCGCGTGACAGCGAGAGCATGAAGAGGTTGTCCTGGTACTCCGAGTGGATCGACCACTTGTTGTGCGGGGTCAGGTAGCGCACGGTCAGCCCTTCGACTTGGCCGGCCGATCCGTCGGAGACGTTGCCGAGAGTCGGTTCCGCGAACAGGGCGGCCATGTTCAGCGGTGGCCGGTAGACGGGTAGGCCTTCGCCGAGTTCGGTCATCCAGTCGTGATCGAGGTAGAAGTGCATCCGCCCGGTCAGCGTGTGCCAGGGCTTCTTGCGCTCCACATTGATGGTGAACGGGGAGTAGCGGCGCCCGCCGGTCTCCGAGCCTGACCATTCCGGTGAGGTGATCACCGGAACAGGTGGGCCCAGGGTGTCGGCGAAGGTGATCTGCTTGCCCTGGTGTTCCTCGGCCAGGTCGGCCAATTGGACGCCGGTGCGCTTCTCAAGGGTCTTGAACCCCTGTGTCGCCAGCTGCCCGTTGGTGGTGCCGGACATCGCCAGGATCGCCTCGCAGACGTTGACGTCCTTCTTCAGCGACGGTCGGCCGTCGGCTACGCCACCCCGGACGGCGCCGTTCTTGGCGCGGAGGTAGTCGACCTGCTTGCTCAGTTCGAAGGTGACGCCCTTGGTGGTAGCGCCGAGCGTGTCCACCAGCGGGCCGAGTGCGTTCATTTTCTCGGCGACGGCGCCGTAGTCACGCTCGACCTCGACGAGTTTCGGCATGGTGACACCGGGGATCGGCTCGCATTCGCCTTTCTTCCAGTCGTGTACGACGCCGTGCGGGTTCGCCATTGCCTCCGGAGTGTCGTGGGTGAGTGGCACCGCGACGACGTCCGTGCGGACGCCGAGACGGGTCGCGGCGAGCTCGCTGAACTTCGCCGCGATCGTCTGCCAGGCGTCCCAGTCGGTACGGGTCTGCCACGGCGGTGCGATGGCGGGGTTGAACGAGTGCACGAAGGGGTGCATGTCGGTGGTGTTGAGGTCGTGCTTCTCATACCAGGTCGCGGCCGGGAGGACGACGTCGGAGAAGATCGTGGTGCTCGTCTGGCGGAAGTCGATCGTCATCAGCAGATCGAGCTTGCCCTCGGGGGCCTGGTCGCGCCATGTCACGTCGACGGGCCGCCGGTCCTCGGGCGTCTCGGTGGCCCGCACCGAGGAGTCGGTGCCGAGCAGGTGCTTGAGGAAGTACTCGTTGCCCTTGCCCGACGAGCCGAGCAGGTTGGCTCGCCAGATCGAGAGGACCCGCGGATAGTTGCCGGGGGCATCGGGGTCCTCGCCGGCGAAGCCGAGTGCGCCGGACTTGAGTTGTTCGACGGCGTACTCGCCGACCGGTTCGCCCGCGGCGGCCGCGTCGTCGCTGAGGTCCAGCGGATTGCGGTCGAAGGTGGGATACGAGGGCATCCAGCCCATCCGGACGCTCTGGGCGATCACATCGGCGGTCGACATGCCGGCAAGTTGTCCCTTGCCAGTGGTGGCGGAGAGCGTGTCGGCACCGAACTGGTCGTAGCGGAACTGATCGGTGTGCAGGTACCAGTAGGCGGTCTGCACCATGTTGCGCGGAGGGCGGTTCCAGTCGAGAGCGTTGGCGATCTGGGTGTAGCCCGTGATCGGGCGGACCTTCTCCTGCCCGACGTAGTGGGCCCAGCCGCCGCCGTTGACACCTTGGCAACCGGTGAGGTTGGTGAGGGTGAGGAAGGCTCGGTAGATCGTGTCGGAGTGGAACCAGTGGTTGGTGCCGGCGCCCATAACGATCATCGATCGGCCCTTGGAATCCTCGGCATTCTGGGCGAACTCGCGGCCGATACGAGCGGCGGCGGCGGCAGGCACGCCCGTGATGGTCTCCTGCCATGCGGGCGTGTACGGCGACCGTGCGTCGTCGTACCCCTTGTTGTCTCCGGTCGGCCAGATGCCGGGGAGCGGCTCGCCGCGCTGTAAACGGGCGACGCCGTACTGGGCGAGGAGGAGATCGAAGACCGTGGTGACCAGGTGGCCGTCCACACGACGCACGGGTACGCCGCGGGGAAGGTCGGCGGCAGCGCCGTCGGGGGTGTCGAAACGCGGCATCCGGACAACGACCGACTCGGTCGTGGTGTCGAGGAGGGAGAGGACTGGATCGACGTCGCCCAGGTCGAGGTTCCAGCTCCCGATGCCTGCCTCGCCGTACCGGTGGCCCAAGGACCCGTTCGGGACAACGGCCTCGCCGGTGCGCGAGTCGATGAGCACGGTCTTGAACGCGGCGTTCTCCTCACCGGAGTGGTCCGTCAGGTCGGCGGCGGTGAGGAACTTGCCGGCCGCATACTCACCATCGGCAGCCTCCTCGAGGCGGACCAGGTGTGGCAGGTCGGTGTAGGTCTTCACGTACTCGGTGAAGTAGGGCGTCTGCCGGTCGACGAAGAACTCCTTGAGTACGACGTGGCCCATCGCCATCGCGAGTGCGGCATCAGTTCCGGGCTTGGCGGGCAGCCATTCGTCAGCGAACTTGACGTTATCGGCGTAGTCGGGCGCGACCGCGATCACCTTCTGACCGCGGTAGCGGGCTTCGGTCATCCAGTGCGCGTCCGGTGTACGGGTGACCGGGAGGTTGGAACCCCACATGATCAGGTAGCCGGCATTCCACCAGTCACCGGACTCGGGCACGTCGGTCTGGTCGCCGAATACCTGCGGAGAGGCGACGGGCAGGTCGGCGTACCAGTCATAGAAGCTCAGCATCGATCCGCCGATGAGATTGACAAACCTCGCGCCGGAAGCGTGCGACACCATCGACATTGCTGGGATGGGGGAGAAGCCGGCGACGCGGTCTGGCCCGTACTTCTTGATCGTGTGGACGTGTGCCGCCGCGACGATCTCGCTGGCCTCGTCCCAGGTAGCCCGGATCAGGCCGCCCTTGCCGCGTGCGGACTTGTAGGCCTTTGCTCGCAGGGGATTCTCGACGATGTGCTCCCAGGCCTTGACCGGATCACCGTCGTGCTGGGCCTTGGCCTCGCGGAACATCTGGAGCAGCACGCCGCGCACGTAGGGGTAGCGCACGCGGGTCGGCGAGTAGGTGTACCAAGAGAAGGCGGCACCCCGGGGGCAGCCGCGGGGCTCGTACTCCGGGGAGTCCGGACCGACCGAGGGATAGTCGGTCTGCTGCGTCTCCCAGGTGATGATTCCGTCCTTGACGTAGACCTTCCACGAGCAGGAACCGGTGCAGTTCACTCCATGGGTCGATCGCACGACCTTGTCGTGACTCCAGCGGTCGCGGTAGAAGTCGTCGGCCTCGCGTCCCCCGACTTTCGAGATGGTCCGCAGGTCGTCGGAGACGGTTCCACGGGTGAAGAACCTTCTGCTGCGGACGAGGGCTTCGGTGAGGGAGCCGTCCATCCCGATCGACTTCTTGTCTGATGGGGTCAACGAGCTTCCTGTCCCTTGGTCGCGGTTCGCCGGACGATGGTGACGGTGAGCAGGAGGGCCAGGGCGGCGGTGATGGAGAGCAACCACAGTCCGACGGCGTAGGACTCGGTGCGGCCGTAGACGTAGCCCATGATGAGCGGCGGGACGAAGCCACCCAGTCCGCCGGCTGCGCCGACGAGCCCGGTCACGCCACCGACCCGGGACGGTTCGGTGACCTTGGCGATGAGGGCGAAGGTGGCGCCGCTCCCAGCGCCGAGCGCCGCAGCCATGGCGAGGAAGGCGACCGTTCCGATGCCGTGGAGCGGTGGCGTTCCTGCCGAAACGCCGGCGCAGACGACGACAACGCCGAAGCCGGTGGCCAGTACCGGAACTTCACCCAACTTGTCGGCAAGCCAGCCGCCTACTGGGCGCATGATGACGGCGACGAGTACGAAGCCGGCCATCCGGTTGGCGGCGTCGGCCGGAGTGAGGTGGTGCGCGGTCTTCAGATAAGCCGGGAGGTAGACCGAGAAGGCGACGTATCCACCGAAGGCAACCGCGTAGAGCACGCAGGCTTGCCACGTGATCGGTAGCCGCGCGTTGGCAGCGATCCGTGAGGTCAGCGAGGTGGTGGGTGCGACCCGGCCAGGTGGATCGCGCAGGATCAGCCACGCCGCCAGGGCGTAGCAGGCCAGGACTGCGCCGGTGATGAGGAACGGCGACTTGGCGCCAAGGTGGGCCGTGAGCTTCACGGTGGTCAGGGCGCTGATCGCGGTGCCGCCCATGCCGGCACCGAAGATGCCGATCGCGAGGCCGCGCTGCTTGGGCGGGAACCATCCGTTGACGAAGGGGACGCCGACGGCGAAAGCGGTGCCCGCGATCCCGAGGAAGAAGCCGCCGACCAGGAGCAAGCTGTAGGAGTCGAGGGCGACGAACGCGATGAACAAGATCGGGAGGATGGTCACGCCCGAGACGATCGGAAACATGACCCTGCCGCCGTACCTGTCGGTCAGCCCACCCACGATGATCCGGCCGAGCGACCCAACCACCACCGGCACAGCGACAAGCAGCGCGACGTCGGACTCCGTGAGCGGACCGAGGGACCCAGTGGTTCGGAACAGCGGGCCGAGCGGGCTGATCAGCGCCCAAGCCCAGAAATTGATCGCGAAACCGATGGTCGCGACGGCCAGCATCAGCCACGGCGATCTCGCGGCCACGCTGGTCTGGTGCTCCGACGCCAGCGGGGTCGTCACGGTTGTGCCCTGTCCGCGGGGCTCATTTGTCCCACCATGGTCGCCATCGGTCCGTTTGGCAATGGTGAGCATGGCATGCGACCTTTCGGACGAAGTGGTTGTCTCACGCCAACCAAGTACAGTCCGTTCCACGAATTATGGAGAGGGCCAAAGGTCCCTCCCAGGTGACCCACTCGGCCCTCCGCGAACGCCACCTCTACGGACCTGGTCCTCCCGTCCATCCGCCATGGGGTGCCTTGGGCATCGGCTGGCTTGATCCCAGACCAGGGAGCGGAGAGTTGCTGTTGGCAACATTCTGGACGATCGATGCTGGTCGACGGCTGGCTTTTCTTGCGGCGGGCGAATCCGCGGGCGCCGGTGCCCCAGGAACACGACGATCCCGATGATCGCGAGCTCCACCAGCCCTTTGACGGCGAAGCCGACGATCGTCAGCCGACCGATCACATCGGCCAGCGCGTTACCAGCATCTGCCGGCCGTGCGATGATCGGTTGATGGACGTTGCGTCAATGAACGAGGTGGCCGCTGACCAACTCGGGAAGGCCTTGTCCGCGGACAGCGGGCGCAGCTCGGTCACGGTCTACAGCAGGCCCGGTGCTCGGCTCCGGCAGACACTGATGGCACTCGCCGCGGGCAGAGCGCTGGGCGAGCACAAGAGTCCCGGGGATGCGTCCCTGCTGTGTCTGCAGGGTCGAATTGTGGTCCAAGCCGGGGGCTCGGCCGCCGAGCTCGGTCCAGGTGATCTGGTCGCCTTACCGCCGCAACGCCATGTCGTCGAAGCTCTAGAGCCGTCCGTGCTGTTACTCACCGTTGCCTTGCACTGATCCTCGGCTCAGCGCGGCATCTGCGTGCGGTCGCCGGACCACCCCAGCTGTCGACCAGTCCGCGGTGTCACCGGGCATCGTCGCGATGGCTGCCGGTCTGATGCTCGAAGGCCTCGGGGATGATCGGCTCGAACAGTTCGACGAGGTTGCCCGACGGGTCCTCGACGAGGGCCTGCTTTCCGCCGATGCCGGTGATGACATTGGTACGCAATCTCACGCCGTCGTTGCGTAGCGTCTCGACCGCGCTCTCGATATCCGCGACCTCGAGCGCGAAGCGGTTCCATCCGCCTGGCTCCTGGATGGTCCCATCAAGGAGCTGTCGCGAGCCTCCGCCTGGATGGTCGGTGCCGACGGGGGAGACGATCAGCAACCGCAGGTCGTCCCTGGTCAGCATCGCGAACGGCGGTGCCGGGTGCATCCGCTCCTCGAACCCGAGATGCCGGCTAGAACGCGATCGACTCGTCGACATCGTTCACGATGTAACGCACGGTTGCCACTGTGTACCACCCATCGCTTGTCGCCGGCGGGCACCTCATGCCGGCAGTTCTCACGTGCGGTGCTCTACGGCTGACAATACGACCCCGGGCCGTCAACAGGTCTCGCAGTCTCTGCTGTCACATCGATCGATTTGGCTGCCGTCGCCGAGCCACCGGGGAAGGCTGGACGTGATGCCAGCGCCTGAGCGCCGGCCGCGACCACTGGAGCCGTACGTCGGTTCCTGCCGTGATCTGGCTCCTAGCCGAGCGCGTTCGCGAGGTCTTCGGACACCGCGTTCTCTTCGCCTCAGGCCTCCCTGCCAACTTCAGCCGGCGGGTTGGAATTTCATCTGGTGCACCTAGCGTTTAAGTGTCGCCTGACACCGGCCGGCAGCACCCAGCGTGCGGCCGCGGCGGCGACCGCGTCACGTCTTTCACGCAGCCTTGGACTGGCGGCACCGATGGGTGGAGGCCGCCGCGCGGTGTGCCAGGTGAGTATCGCGTTGGTGAGCGCGAACGATCCGGCGATCGCCGCGTCAGTGAGGGCTGTGCGTCGCCGGTTCCGCTCGAGGACGGCGAGGCCCAGCATCGACAGGGAATGGGCGAGATCTGCCTCGGCGCCCAACGCAAGGGCAACCGGGCTCGGTGCACCGAGGGTTGCCAGCGCCTGAGCGACATGTCGCGCGCCGAGGAGCCGCGCCATCATCCGGGTCGTCCGGTCTGCGCGGAACCCAGTCGAGTGCCTGATCAGGGGACCAGGGATGACTAGTAGCAGGGTTCCGTAGCTTGCTCGGATGGCGGCGAAGCGGTTCATTTGCGGCGTAGCCAGGTCGCTGCGGCACCGATCGCTGCGGCCGCGCCGGCGGCCGTCATGGCCCGGGCGTGGTGGGAGAACCACAACTGAGCCCCACGGGAGTGGGATCGCTTGTCGAACACACCGTGTGAGCCGTGATCGTGACCGGACCGGCCGTCGACGGGTTCCCAGAGGTTGTGGGGCCGGTCCGGTCCGACCTTCTCGCCGGTTTGCTGGGCTTCGAAGCCTGTTCGGGCCAGGTAGCGATCCAGGAGCGCCGGAGCGATCTTCTGTCCGACCAGGGTCGCGACGGTGCTCGCGCCGACCCAGTACTGCTTGCGTTGTGGGTGGTCCGCGGCGTACACGACCCCGCGAGCGGCGACTTCGGGTTGGTAGATCGGTGGCACCGGCTGCGGATGATTGGGCAGTCGCGACAGGACCCAGGAGAACTGCGGCGTGTTCACGGCGGGCATCTGTACGACGGTCACGTTGATGTCGCTGTGGTCGTGCATCAGTTCGGTCCGCAGCGATTCCGTGAACCCGTTGATCGCGTGTTTCGCGCCGCAGTACGCCGACTGCAGCGGAATGCTGCGTGCCCCGAGTGCGGATCCGACTTGAACGATGGTTCCTCGGTTGCGGGTGCGCATCCGTGAGAGGGCGGCCATGGTGCCGTAGACATAGCCGAGGTAGCTGACCTCGGTGACGCGACGGAACTCGGCGGGTTCGATCTGGTGCAGTGGTGCGAACACCGAGGTGAAGGCGACGTTGATCCAGATATCGATCGGGCCGAGGGTGTTCTCGATCTGGGTGGCGGCTGCTTCGAGCTGAGCATGGTCGGCGACGTCGGTGGGAATGGCCAGAGCTTTCCCGCCGGCCTTCTCGACGTCGAGGACGGCGCCGTCGAGTCCGGCCTGGCCGCGGGCGAGCAGGGCTACGTGTGCTCCGCGGAGACCGTAGAGGTGGGCGGTGGCGCGGGCGATGCCGGCGCTGGCCCCGGTGATGACGACGACCTGCTGGTGTTTCATGTCTGCCTTTCTGATGGGTGCTCTTGCCACGGAGTGGTGAGCCGGCTGGCGGTTTCCAGCAGGAGTGCGTGGACAAAGGCTTGCGGTAGGTTGCCGCGCATTTGCCGCTGGGAGATGTCGTATTCCTCGCTGAACAGGCCAGGTGGGCCGCATGCTGCCCGGTTGCGTTCGAACCATCGGGTGGCTGAGACGGTGTCGCCGAGTTGGTGGTCGGCCAGTGCCATCAGGAATCCGCAGAGCCCGAAGGCTCCTTCGGCCTCGCCGAGCGGCCGGGAGTCTTGCCGGAATCGGTAGACGTAGCCGTCATCCGCCAGCTCGTCCCGGACGGCCCGAACGGTCGCCAGGCTGCGGGCATCGTCGGCGGGTACCGCGCCGCGGATCGCCGGGAGCAGGAGCGCGCTGTCGATGCGTGGGTCGGTGGGGGAGCGCTGCCAGCGCCCCGACGGATGCAGGCAGTCGATGCCGGCGTCCGCGACGATCTTGTCGGCCAGGGCGCTCCAGCCGGCCGCATCCGTAGCCGGTGCGCCGGCAGCCGCGATGGCGCGGAGTCCGGCGGCGCAGATCAGCCGCGAATGTGTCCACCGTTGGTTGTCGAGCTCCCACAAGCCGGCGTCGGGTTCGTGCCAGCGCGCGACGATAGCCTGTACCGCGATCTCGATGGCCTGGTGGTGATCGGAGTCGAGGTGGTCGTGGCGGGCGGCTGCGGCGAGCAGCAAGAGGGATTCGCCGAACACGTCGAGCTGGAACTGGGCGTTGACGTGGTTGCCGACGATGTCGGTGCCGCCCGGGTAGCCCGGCAGGTCGAGTTGGCGCTGGTCGGGCACCCGCTGCGCGGTCGTGGTGTAGGCCGGCGCCAGGTTCGGGCCGTCCTCGAGCAGCCGCTGCGACACGAACGCGACGGCGTCGTCGAGCAGTGGGTGGGGGCCGTCGACGGCGGCGGCCTGCCCGGCGTAGCACTGGTCACGGATCCAGACGTAGCGGTAGTCGTAGTTGCGGCCTTGCTCGGCGCGTTCGGGCAGCCCCATCGTCGCTGCCGCGACCATGCCGCCGCCGGAACTCGTCAGCCCGCGCAGGACGGCGTAGGCGTGACGGGCATCGCGCGGGGCAACTGTCTGGCCGAGCTCCGGTACGGCGTCCTGCCAGGCGCTCTCGGTGCGTCGCCACTCTCGGTCGACGTCGATCGGCTCGTCCAGGTTGGTTTCGGCGAGCTCAAAGGCCAGGTCGTGATAATTGCCTTCGGCAACGGTGATCCGGGTGGCGAGGCGCCGCCCCCCGCGCCCACGGTCGATGACCTCGGCGCCGTCGGCACCGGCCCACCGCATGCGCAGATCACCGACGCGTCCGCGCCAGCGCCCGTCCGAGTCGCGGTGCAGGTCGCGCAGGTGGTAGCGACCGAACCCGGCAACAGGTTCCAGCACGACGTCGAGCTGTGCGTCTCCCTCAACCGCGATGATCCGCCGGAGGATGACCGCGGCGTGCGGGTCCCCGGGGAAGGCCAGTGCTTCGCGACATTCGATGATGCCGGTCTCGGTGACCCAGCGCGATCGCCAGATCAGGCTGCCGTCCTCGTAGTGGCCGCCCCATACGAACCGGCCGACCGGCGTGACCGCATACGCGCCGATGCCACCGATGAGGGTGGCGAAGACGCCGTCGGAGTCCCATCGCGGGGCGCACATCCAGGCGATGTCGCCACGTGGACCGATCAGGGCGCCGCGTTCGCCGTCGGCGAGGAGCGCATACTCCCGGAGCACATGCGGAGCCACCTGGCTCGTCATTTCGGTGCGGCTCATGGACCCTTCCGTTCGTGGTCGTATCCGGCGCGTGCCATCGGGTCGTCGTCCATGGCTGCGCCGTTGGCCATGCGTTCGGCGAGGCGGGATGCGAGTGCCATGATCGTCAGTGCCGGGTTGGCGCTGCCCTGGGTCGGGCAGACGGATCCGTCGGCCAGGAACAGATTCGGCACGGCCCAGGATCGTTGGTTCGCGTCGACGACGGAGGTGTCCGGTGAGCTGCCCATCCGCGCGCCGCCGATGAGATGGGCGAATCGCTGGATGGTCAGGACGTCTTGGGTGTCGGCGGCGTGCAGGATGTCGGTGATGATCTTGGTGGAGTAGGCGATGTTGGCCTTGTCGTTGGCGGACAGGGTGTAGTCCATGCGGGCGATCGGTTGGCTGTACGGGTCGGTCTCGGCGGCCAGGGTGATTCGGTTGTCGGCGTGCGGGAGGAGTTCGTTGAGGACGCCGATGGTGGCCCAGTGGTTGTAGTCGCGCATGTACTCGCGCAGTGCCGGTCCCCAGTGGCCGTCGGCCAGGACGTGCTCGGCCCAGCCGATGGGTAGCGGGGACACGGTCTGGATGGAGAATCCGCGGGCGAATCCCCGGCTGGTGTCGGTTTCGTAGAACTGCTCGCTCGAGATCTCCGGCGGCGGCGCCTTGTACATGCGGAGTTCTTCGGGCCAGCGTCCCGCGGTCTGGCTGGCGCCTTGCACCATGACGTAGCGTCCGACTTGGTCCTCGTTGTTGCACAGGCCGTGGGGGAATCGTCGGCTGGTGGAGTTGAGCAGGAGCCGGGGCGTCTCGATCGAGTAGCCGGCCACCGCGACGAACCGGGCCCGCTGCAGCCGATGGGTACCGTCGCTCTCGTGGGCGTAGACCACGCCTCGGGCGCGGCCGGTGTCGTCGTCGAGCTCGACCCGGAGCGCCATGCAGTTCGCTCTGATCTCGACGGCGTGGGAGAGGGCGTCGGGCAGGTGGGTGACGAACGGGCTGGCCTTGGCGTTGACCTTGCATCCCTGCAGGCAGTAGCCGCGGTAGATGCAATGCGGTCGGTTGCCGAAGGTGCCGTTGACGATCCCCACCGGCCCGACCCGCATCTGGATCCCGCAGGCCAGCGCGCCCGCACGTAACTTCGCAGCCGCGCCGGACACCGGGTGCGGCGAGAACGGATAACGGTGGGGATAGCCCCACGGCCAATTCTGTCCCGCGACCGGGAGTTCACGTTCGAGAAGTTCGTAGTGCGGGCGCAGATCCTGGTAGCCGATCGGCCAGTCCGCGCCCACCGCGTCCTCGCTCCAGGTGGAGAAGTCGCTCGGATGGAAACGAGGTGTGTAGCCGGCGTAGTGCACCATCGAGCCGCCGACACCGCGACCGGAGTTGTTCTTGCCGAGCTCGATCGGATCGTCGCCGCCGATGATGCGTTTCTGGGTCCAGTACAAGGGATGCGAGCCGGCCTCGTCGGAGACCCAGTCCTCGTCAGGATGCCAGAAGGGTCCGGCCTCGATGATCACGACCGACCACCCGGCTCGGGCGAGGCGCTGGGCCAGGACCGATCCGCCGGCGCCGGCGCCGACGATGACCAGGTCGACCTCGTCGCTGTCGTCGTACCGGCGCATGGTCGCCTCGCCGGGCAGGTCGCGACGGTGTACGTCGAGCAGAAACCGCGAATCGTTGTCTCGCGGACCCACCGATCCCTTCACAAGACCGCGCCAGAAGCCTGCCATCAGCTCTGCTCCTGCTCGACGTCGCGGACCGGATCCCGATCGGTGGCTCCAGGCTTCTCGAACGGTTCCCGGACACCGGCGCCGCCGCCCCCGGGTCCGCCAAGGCGCAGGTAGCCCCGTGGGTACGCCGGTCCGCCGAAGCCGATCTCGTTCCAGGCCCACGGATGGGAGTAGAACGCCGCCAACGCCGCTCTCATCACGACCGACCAGGCACGGCGGACGTTCAGCTTCTCCCAGGGACCACCGTTGAGCGTTGCGTGTGCGAAGGCGTCGACGATGATCTCGCGCTGTTTCGTGGTGCACCGGGTGAATGAGACGCGGTAATCGTGGTTCGTGGAGTGGTCGAGACCGGCTAGGACCAGCCGCCAGGTGTCGCGGTCGTCGGGCATGTCGGCGTACTGGTAACCGTCGAGGCGGCCGTCGGCGAGCTTGTCGTCGACCATCTCGGCGACGGGGATCCGCGGCTCGCTGTCCTGGGCCAGGATGGTGTCGCAGAACGCGCGGAGCGTCGGCTCTTCCTCGGGGGTGAAGAACCGCAGCGGTCCGGCTGGTTCGAGTCGGGCCAGGACGACCTTGGCGGTGGCAGCGTCCCAGCTGTGCTTCGCGTCGAACACATCGAAGTCGGGGTAGCGGCCGATCATCTGCGGAGTTGTTCCGCGGCGTTGCCGTGGCAGCCATGACGGTGGCGGCGGTTGGCCGCCACGGCGATTCGGGAGGTGGTCCGGGCGCGAGACGTCTGCCATGTCGCCTACTTTTCGCGGCGGAGGATGGCGGCGAGGAGTCCCATCCCTCCGACCATGGCCATCAGACCTGGTGCTGAGATCGGCGGTCCCATCGGCAGGTTGTACGAGGCGAGGCGCCAGCCGCCCGGTTTGCGGGCGACTCCGCGAGCGTGGAAGTACTCGCCGAGGAGTCCGTTCGCGGCGTACAGGCCCGCGGTGACAGGCAGGGCGGTCTTGGCCCAGCGCTTGGAGAACACCCCGCCGATGCCGGCCACCACCAGCGGGGGTGTGAGCAGGATCGGGCTCCACATCCACTTGTTGCCGAAGCTGGCTTTGTAGTGCTCGAGATAGACCTCAGCGCCGGTGACCAGAGCCGCGACTGCGGTCAAGCCGGACAGCGACCGTTCGAATCGGCCCTGCTCGACGTTGCGCACCGCGCGGTCCAACAGATCCTCTACCGCCATGGTTCCTCCTGGTGACTGTTTCGGTTGCTGACGCTTGGCTTGGAGCTCATCGGACCCGGTACCGTTCGACGTCGGCTTGGCGCAGGGTGAGTCCGAGGCCGGGGGACGTCGGGTCGGGGCGGATGGTGCCGCCGGCTGGGTCGAGGGTGCCGTCGAAGAACATCGATTCGATCCGGACGTGGTCGTGGAACCACTCCAGATGCCGAAGGTTCGCAGTTGCGGCTGCAACATGTGCGTGCAGGTGTGGGCCGCAGTGTCCGGAGATGTCGAGCCCGTGGGACGCTGCGACCGCGGCCACCCGGAGCCACTCGGTAATGCCGCCACAGCGAGACACATCGGCCTGCAGACAGTCGATGGCACCGGCTTGGCACATCCGGGCGAAGTAATAGAGGTCGTAGCCATATTCGCCGGCCGTCACGTCGGGCAGCACCGCGTCCCGGACCTCCCGCAGCCCTTGCAGATCGTCCGACGAGACTGGTTCTTCGAGCCACGCAATATCGAGATCCTCGGCCGCATGCATCATCCGGATGGCCTGCTTGCGGCTGTAGCCGCCGTTGGCGTCGACGAACAGTTCCGTCTCGTCGCCGACCAGACTCCGTGCCTGCTGCATCCGGTCGAGATCGCGCCGGGGGTTGCGGCCCCACGACTCGCCGATCTTGATCTTCACGCGGGGGATTCGTTGCTCCTGCACCCAATGACTGAGTTGGTCGCGGAGCTGATCCTCGTCGTAGGTGGTGAATCCGCCGCTGCCGTAGACCGGTACCTCGTCGTGCACGGCGCCGAGCAGTTTGTGCAGGGGCACCTCGAGAAGGCGGGCCTTGAGATCCCACAGGGAGACGTCGACCGCGGAGATCGCATAGCCGATCGCGCCCGGTCGGCCGGCGTTCCTGACGGCCTTGACTATCGCGTCGAAGGCTCCGCCGACATCGAGCGCGTCGCGGCCTTGCACGATCCCGGCCAGTTGGCCGGTGACTACAGGGGCACAGGCAGGCGAGCCGTAAGTCCAACCGGTGCCGACGGTTCGCCCTGATCGGGCTCGGACCATCACCATCGTGGTGTTGTCCCAGGCGATGGTGCCGTCGGCCTCGGGAGCGTCGGTCGGAATTGCGTACACGGCCACGTCAATCGCGTCGACCGCTGCGTCAATCATGATGCCCGCTGGGAGGTCGTCGCATTCCGGAGATGAATCCGGTCATGGCCTGCTCAGCTGTCCTTGTGCGGGAGGAACTCCTGGAGTTTCGTCTTCACGCCTTCCTTCATCACGCCCCACCGGTTCTCGTCCCCTGCGAGCATTGCTTTCGCGGCGTCCTTCGTCTGCTCGAACGTCGCGTGTGGCGGGATCGGCGGGACGTTCGGATCGCATCGGACGTCGAGCAGGGTAGGCCGGTCGGCGGTCAGGGCGCGGTCCCAGGCGGATCCGAGCTGCTCGGGGTCGTCTACCGCGATCGCCTGCAGACCCAGGCTGGCCGCGAAGCCGGCGAAGTCGACATCAGGCAGGGACTGCGACTCGACGAACTTCGGCGCTCCGGACATGGCCCGCAGCTCCCAAGTGACCTGGTTGAGGTCGTCGTTGTGCAGCACGGCGACGATCAGCCGCGGGTCTGCCCACTGCTGCCAGTAGTGCTTGATCGTGATCAGTTCGGCCATGCCGTTCATCTGCATCGCACCGTCACCGGCGAACACGATCACCGGCCGATCCGGGCAGGCGAACTTGGCGCCGATCCCGTAGGGAACTCCGGGTCCCATCGTCGCCAGGTTTCCCGACAGGGAGCCGCGCATCGAGCCGCGGAACCGCAGCTGCCGGGCGTACCAGTTCGCCGACGAGCCGGAGTCGGCTGTCACGATCGCGTCATCGGGCAGGCGGTTGCTCAACTCCGAGAACAACCGCATCGGGTTGATCGGATCGGCCTCGACCATCGCCTCCATCGCCATCGTCTCCCACCAGCGGGTGACCTGCGACTCGATGTCTTCGCGCCAGGCTCGGTCGTCCTTGCGCTCCAGCAGCGGAATCAACGCCCGCAAGGTTGTTTTCGCGTCGCCCACCAGATTGATCTCGTATGGATAACGCATACCGATGAGGCCTGGATCGAGATCGATCTGCACCGCCCGAGCCTGATCGAAGTCGGGCATGAACTGCGTGTACGGGAAACTCGAACCGACCGTGAGCAGCGTGTCGCATCCGCGCATCATCTCGTAGCTCGGTCGCGTGCCCAGCAGACCGATCGAGCCGGTGACATAGGGCAGTCCGTCGGACAGCACGTCCTTACCCAGCAGCGCCTTCGCCACGCCCGCACCGAGCAGCTCGGCGACCTGCTCGACCTCGGCCCGCGCTTCACGCGCCCCCGAGCCGGCCAGGATCGCAACCTTGGAGCCGGCATTCAGGATGTCCGCGGCCCGGCGGACCGCGTCACCTTCGGCGACTGGCGTTGCCCAGTCTATGCCGAGGCTGGAAGGCACCATCTTGAATGCATGGGTAGGGGCCGAGTACTCCAACTCCTGAACATCTGCCGGGATGATGATGGCCGTCGGCGCGCGCCGCGCAGCCGCCGTACGCATCGCCCGGTCCAGCACGTTCGGCAACTGCTCTGGGACGGTGGCCATCTGTACGTAGTCGCTGGCCACGTCCTTGAACAGGCTCAGCAGGTCGACCTCCTGCTGATACGAGCCGCCCATCGCGCTGCGATTGGTCTGTCCAACGATCGCGACGACCGGCACGTGGTCGAGCTTCGCGTCGTACAGCCCGTTCAGCAGGTGGATCGCGCCGGGGCCCGACGTCGCCATGCAAACGCCGACGCGGCCGGTGAACTTGGCGTAGCCGACTGCTTCGAACGCGCTCATCTCCTCGTGCCGGGACTGAACGAACTGTGGCTTGTTACCCGCCCGTCCCCAGGCCGCCAGGATGCCGTTGATCCCGTCGCCCGGAAAGGCGAAGACGTGCTCGACCTCCCACGCACGCAAGCGTTCCAGCACGTAGTCGGCAACGGTTTGAACGGCCATCAGTTGTCCTCCTCCAATTGGCGGACGGAAGCCGCAGCGGACAAAACGCCAGTACGCCGCGCGAGTCCGGAGACATCGGGATAACTCCCATAGAAGCGCAACTGTTGCGATAGCGCAAGCATCACCGGATCGCGAAGCATGGAAGGTTTTTCGGGAAGTTCAGGTGGGTACCGGGGGTGGTCAATCGTCGAGGAGATCTGCCGAAGGAGGCACTTATGGCCGGCTCGCTGGATGAACTGACCTCAGTCCTTACCAACCAGCACAGTCACATCACAAGATGTTGATGGAGGCCGTTGCCGACAGCGAGGATTCGGAACGCGCGGCGACCTTCAGCCTCCTCTGCAGATTCCTTGCGGCGCACGAAGCTGCAGAGGAAGAGTGCATTCATTCCACTGTCGCGCACGATCGACCCGAAGATGCCTCGATCGTCGAGGAACGAGTCAACGAGGAGGATGAGACCGGCAAGATGATCGCGAACCTGGAGCGGCTCGGAACTGACGCCACCGACTTCCTGACTGTGTTCGACCAGTTGCGCGCAGCGGTCGTCGCCCACGCTGAGGCCGAGGAACATCAGGAACTTCCCAAGCTCGAAGGCGCCGTCGACGAAACGCAGCTAGCACGGATGCAGCACGCTCTTTCGCGGGTGCAAGGTCTCGCCGTACGCGACGCACGGCCGGGCGAGACGTTCAGCGAGCGACTCCAAGCGGACCGAGTGGAGTTCAAGCTCAGTTCCTGAGCAGCTTTGTGGCCCTTCGTGCCGGGCGGATGCGTGGCAGAGGGTGAACTGCGCGATAGTTGCTGAACAGCAATTGTTGCCGCAATAATTGCGCTCCCGCAACAGCTCGGACATAATCACCGCATGGGTCCCCAGGCCTCAAACTCGCGGCGGGCGACGTCGGCGCCGGCGGTGACGGCCGAGCAGGTCGACGCCGTGATGCTGGCGTCACAGGCGTTGATAGGGGTCACGGCACAGTCGGTCGCGACCGTGGAACAGGTGGTCACTCTGCCGCAGCTGCGGGCGCTGATGTTGGTCGCCAGCCGTGGGAACCTGAACCTGAACACGCTCGCACAGGCGATGCAGATCCATCCGTCCAACGCGACCAGGATCTGTGACCGGCTTGTATCGGCCGGACTGCTCGAGCGACGGAGCTCGTCAACGGATCGCCGTAGTCTCCTGCTGGCACTGACCGACGATGGAGCTCGCCTGATCGATTCGGTCACCGCGACCCGGCGCGCGGCGATCGCCGAGGTGCTCGCTCAGGTCCCGCCGAGCCGTCGATCCGCGCTGGCAACAGCAATGAGGGCTTTCGGTCGCGGCGCAGGCGAGCAGCCTCTCGACGACGCCTGGAAACTGGGCTGGACCACGAGAGTGGGTGCGGAACTACCGTCCAAGAAACGCTGACCGAGGCCGGAATATGCGTGTCGTTGCGGCTGATGCTGCACGCCTTCGGTCCGGATGAGTTGAGTTCGCCGCAGTGGGTCGCGCTGGCCACCACCTTCCTAGTGGGCGCACACATCGTCGAGATGGCCGATGCGCCGATGGTGGCGGCGACCCGGCGGGCTGATTTGCGGGACTCGCGGTGGTGTTCTGGGCGTTCACGACCTGGTTGATCCCCGTGCTCACCGTCGTTGTGGCGGGGTTGCGCGAGTGTTGACGGCGTTACGCAGGTAGCCCTCGCTCGGGTTTTCCTCGGTGGCTACTCGGACGCCGTTGGCGATAGATCGAATCGCTCCACCGTGAGAATTGAGCCGCCTGCTCGAGGCGACTGCAGAGGGGCGGTAGTCACCAGCCGCGGTGGGATTCGGCCGCGGTCACGACGACCGGTTCGTCAGCCGCGCGGGCGAAGGCGTTCAGGGCGCGCACGAGTTCTCTGCGGCGAGTGGCCGGCATCGTCCGGACGATCTCTTCGATTGCGGTCCGGCGGGACGCTGTCACGCGGTCGACCATGGAGCGGCCATCGCTGGTCAGTTCGATCACCACCTCGCGGCGGTCCCGCTCGTTCTCGCGGCGCTCGACCAGGTCGGCGGCGATCAGGCGATCGACCATGCGCAGAGCGGTCGACGGGGTGACGCCGAGACGCTCTGCCAGCCGATTGAGCCGGCTAGGCCCGTGAGTCTGTAGTACCACAAGAGTGCGGAACTGGGTCAATGTCACGGTTTCGTCGATCTCGGCCAGTGATCGAACGGACACACCGACCAGCACCCGGGATGCAGTCAGCACCGCACCGACCAGATCGTCCAAGTCATCGCCCGTCATGCCGCCTCCGGTTGAATTGCCCTGACTAAGGATTGCATAATGCAAGTATCCTCTCTGCATCTGGTGCGAGGGGCGAATCCGTCGGTGGGTGATCGTGCATGGCCGTGATCGAGACGCTGGTCGGCCGGAGATCGCGGTACCGCACGGCCTGGGCAGCGTCCGTCTCCGTATTGATGGCAATCGGCGTGGCGAGCGCGTTGGTCTTCATCCGTATGTCGGGCAACGTGATCGTGCTCGCGATGGTTGGCGCGATGTATGCCTCGATCCACTTCAGTGTCGGCCTGTCGCAGGATCAGACGCCGAGATCTCTCCTCGTTCCGGTCCTCACCTGGTCGCTCCGGGCCGCACTCGCCGCACTGGCCGTGTGCGGCTATGCGGCAGCCGTGGGACCTCTGGTTCTCCTTCTGCTGCTGGTCATTGCCGGTACGTCGCCGCATGCGTTGACCTACTTGTCCGAGCCACAGGTGAAATCACTTGAGCCTGCCGTGGATGTCGCGCCGCCCGTGGTGTCGGTCGTGCCCGTAGCGCAGCCCGTACCGCCTACGGACTTCTCCGAACTGCCGGTTGAAGAGCTGTGCCTGATGTGGCGGCATTCTTTCGCCAGCCTGCAGAGGTCGCCGACGGATGACGTGCGACTCGCGGTGGTGAGCGCACGTGATCGTGTCCTCGACGAATTGGAACGCCGGGATCCGCAGGCCTTCGCCGAATGGCTCGACTCTGGCCCGCGCGCCGCCGGCGATCCAACGCGCTACTTCACCCACCAAGCCGACCGCGGCCACAGGCCGGACCCCGGGCCGAGTTGATCGGGTCAGAACTCATGGCAGCGGCTTGAGCCGCCGTGTCCACTCCTTCTACCGCGATGTCGGCGTCTGCGATCATCTACAGACAACGGATCGCGGCAACGCCGGCGCCGCGTTGCTGCGTGAATCACGTGGCGAGCGAGGAGGAGCCTTGGCGCAGTTTGGATCGAATGCAACGCCTGGGTGCGCGATCCCGAGAGGCCCGACCCCGATGCCGTCGGGTTGTCGGTGGCGGAGACGTTCGTGAATCTTGCCGTGGAGTTGCACGACGCCGACGGCCTCGAGCAAACTGTCGAGGCGGTGTTCGTACGCAGGAAGTGTGGCGGTTCACCGGTCAGGGCGGCGTCGGAGGACAGCCATGCGCAGGTCTGGGTCGGGTATCTCCGCTCGATCTCGGCGAGCAAGAGCTGGCGTGCCCGCGCGGCTGTCACCGCCCGAGCTGCTCCTACGGTCCGGTCGATCTCGGTTTTGCTCGCACACCAGACGGCGTACAGTTCCGACTCGCTCCACTTCTCCAGTTCACTGTCAGCGACATCGGCCATCGGCACTCGATCGGTTGAGTCTGTACGCCGGGGTCCGGTCAGCCAGTGCTGCCACGGTTGACCAGGTAACCGAGTAGATCTGCAAGGGTCAGATCCAGTTCCCACGCTCGACCGCGAGTTCGTCGACCGAGGAAGACAGCCGTACGGCGTCCTCGTCGGCGACCGCGATCTGGCCGGCGAGCAGATAGAGGTCGTTGTCCATCGCCCCCGCGCCAGTCACCTTGAGGAAGCCTTGGCTGATGAGGTCTTCGGCGAGTTCCCTGTCGATCTGTGGCTCGCGCTCGGTCAGTGCTCTCGCGAACGCGGTGTCGAGGTCCTCGTCGGGGTCTGCAGGACCGGCAACCGCTGCCGGTGCACCGTGTTTGACGTACTTGACCGAGCCGACCAATCGGCCGGTGACGTCGATGACAGGCATGCCGCTCCGATGTCGGCCGGGCCTTGAGTATCCTGCGTCCGGTGTTCGACGGGGGTGACTGCATCGACGGGTTCGTGTCGGTCGAAGTGTCTCCGGAGTTGGTTCACGATGCTTCGGCCACGATCGACGCCGCGCGGTGGCTACGGCGTCGTATCGCCCAGCCCAATCTGCTCGTGAAGGTTCCCGCGACTGCTGAAGGAGTTGCCGCTGTCGAAACGCTGACCCGTGAAGGCTGCAGCATCAACGTGACACTGCTGTTCTCTTTGTCTCGTTACGCCGAGATCATCGAGGCCTACCTGTCCGGTGTGGAGAAGTTCGCGGCGGACGGCGGCGATCCCGCGACTGTCAGCAGTGTCGCCTCGTTCTTCGTCAGCCGGGTCGACACCGAGGTCGACCAACGACTCGAGGCCCTCGGTACCGATGAGGCGCTGGCTCTGCGGGGGCAAGCCGCTGTTGCGCAGGCCAAACTGGCGTACCGGTTGTTCACCGAACAGTTCTCCACCAAGCGCTGGCACCGGCTCGCCGGCTTGGGTGCGGATGTCCAGCGTCCGTTGTGGGCCTCGACGTCCACCAAGAACCCCAAGGATCGTGACACCCGCTACGTTGAGGAACTCATCGGTCCCGAGACGGTCACGACGCTGCCCGAAGGAACCATCTCCGCGTTCGAGGACCATGGCACGATGGCTCGCACCGTCGACAACGGTGTGGCCCGGGCCGCGGAACTCATGGGACGGCTGGCGGCTGTCGGTATTGACATGACTGCCGTGGGTCGCACCCTCGAGGACAACGGCATCGCCAGCTTCAACAAGGCATACCAAGACGTACTGGCGAACCTCACAAACCTGGCAGGGGAAGCGGACCTCTAACCCGGACTGCGTGGACGGGTCTGCAAGGCGGGCTCCCCGGCTCCGGACGTTGACCTCCGCCCGGCTGAACTCACAGGGCTGGGGTCAGCCCTTCGGAACGCACCACCCAGCGGTCGCCGGCCGGGAACCCGGGGGTGCGGCGGTCCGGTGAGCCGTCCCAGCCTGCGGTCATGAAGGCGATGGCGTAGAGCAGGGCGCCGTTGCTCGGGAAGTAGGGAAACGGTCCGCCGGTGGCGAGTCCGGCGTCGTCGAACTGGAAGCCACCGGACGGGTGGAGCAGGAAGTCCACCGCGTCATCGGGGCGCCCGAGTCGCGCGGCGCACATCGCCAGCATCGGGAAGTCCCATCCCCAGGTGCGGGAGAACCTCCAGCCGGTGAAGACCCGGTCGGCGGTGCGGCCCATCGTGGGGATGTCGACGCCGTCACCCGGCAGCCAGCCGAACGCGCCGATCAGCGCTGGGTGTTCGTAGTTCTTCACCGTCCACATGTTCTCGACGCCCTCGTGCAGAACGTAGGAGTCGTCCTGTACCGGCAGTGCCGCGAGCCCGTCGTGGACTCGCTGCCACTGCGGATCACGGGGCAGCCCGAGACGTTCGCGCCACTGTTGTGCGACGCGGAGGCCGAAACGCCAGTAGGAGAGCTCGAAGGTGGGGTTCTGGGTGGTCCTGGGATCTGTGTTCTCCGATACCAGGTGCATCGGCGGGCCGAGCACGTAGCGGCTCGTGCTGTCGTCCCAGAACGCCCAGGAGGCGAGGAAGTCGGCGGTGTCGGCAACGATCTCGCGCCAGTTCCCCAGCGTGGCTTTGGTCGGATGCGCCTGGTAGTCCAGCTCGGCGAGAAAGAGTGGGTGGGGCTGCTGCCACATCAGCAGGGCGTGGATGACGTGTGGCGCCTCGCTCCCGTCGGCTGTCGTGCACTTCGGCCACCGTGCTCCGCGGAAGCCCTGCTTCTGCGCGCGTGCCCGTGACGAGTCGTGGAAGCGGTCGAAGACGCTCAGGCTGCGCTCGAGAATCGGCCAGCGGTTCCACAGCGCCCAGTGCGCGCCGTGCCACCAGTACATCTCCATGTGGAACTTGCCGTGCCAGCAGTTGTTGACGAGCCCGGACTCCTGCGGTGGTAGTGAGCCGGCTTCGTTGGCACGTAGCAGGTACTGCGAGAGCACGATTCGCCGCTCGAGCTCACGCCAGCGCGGGTCCTCGCTCTCGGACAGATCGACGGCGCCGCCGGACAGCCAGAACTGTCGCCAGCTGCGAATGCTCGCTGCGAAGGTCGCGCCGGAGCTCGCTGCCGGCGACGTCTGCGCCGACGGAGTGTGGCCCGCCGGAGCCGGCGCGAACGTGCAGACGAAGTGCAGCCGATCGGTACCGCCGGCCGCGGCGAGGCAGTAGCGATGCCGACTGGCCGCGGTGCTCGCGAAGACGCCGCGTCCCTGCCAGGCGACCTCGACGTGGTACTCGGTGGAGTCCATCCGATGGGTGATGCCGGGACGGTTCGCGTGCGTCGTCGCCGTCGTTTGATGGGCATCCGGCTCGCAGTAGGTCCCGACGTGCTCGGCGAACTCCTGCTGATCGGCGTACGGGAAGTCGAAGAAGACAGCCAGCCGGCTGGCTGCGACGAGTGGCGAGGCGATCTCCACCGCGACGGCGTCCCGGTCAGGATGGCAGCAGGTGCGGACGTGCACCGGCTCGCCGGCGAGCTCGAAGCGGCTGTCGATGATGCCGGTCCACAGATCGAGTTCCTGGCGGATGCCCGTCAGGTCGCCGGCGACGGCGGTGCGGCCGTCGGGCAGGGTGAGCTCCAGACCGATGCGGCCGAGGTTGATGCGTGCCGAGTTGGCGTAGAGCCAGCGGGACAGTTCAGGTTGGGCCGGGTTCGGGATGGGGTACTCGACCGCGCGGCCGTGGGTGTCCCAGACCTCGCCGTGGAAGTCCGACGGCTGCTCTCCGGGCGGCAACGGGAAACTGTGCCATCCCCACTCCGACATGGTGTTGAACGGCACGAACGTCTGCAGGCCCGTGACGTCGACCCCGAACGCGAAGCTGCCGTTGCCGACCTGGAGCGGGCTGTGCGCGTTGATCGCGTCGCGAACCACCCGGTGCCGGGCGACCACAGCCTTTCTGTCGATCGGGCGATCCGGACCGTCGTCCGAGGTCTGCGGTGGCGTCCGGGTCGCCGCGGCGCGGGTGGCGACGCCCGTAACGTCGGCGGCAGCAGAACCGGACACGAACAACCTGCGCGTGGTCATGTCGTCTTCTTAGCAGCGCGAGACGGCCGGGGCTCCATGGATCCGCGGCGAGTGACCGGAATCGGCCGGGACCGGTCGGCGTGCCCGAGCCGGAAGTTGCTGGCCGCAACTGGTCGGCAGCCTTGCCCCGGCAACGATCGCTCGCATAGCGTCACTTGGCGGCGCCCACCAGGGGGATGTCAGCGATCTGCTGGAGGAATTCATGGGCGGCCCCATCCAGGTGCAGCGTCATGGCGCACCGATCGGTGTGGAGGACTTCGGTGAGGTGGAGATCGCCTATTCACCTGACGCCTGCGGCGGCTACCAGCATCAGCAGCAGACCCGGCCCCTGACGGTGTCTGTGGGACACCGACCGAATGTCTTGCTCAGTCGCCGATGTATAGCTCGCCGTCGCGTTCGGTCACACGGGTCCGGCCGAGCGGCAGTACTCGTGTGAGCATGCGGTAGCTGAAATCCAAGCCGGGCACTTTGGCGAGGACCCCCTGAGGCCCGCGGACCATTCGGCCGGTCATGACGTCGTACGTCGACTGGTGCCAGGGGCAGACCAGACAGCCGGTGTCATCGATGGCGCCACCGGCCAGGTCAGCTCCGAGGTGCCGACATCGGCGTGTAACGGCGAAGTAGTTCCCGTACGCGTTGCCTACGGCGTAGCGCCCGACGCCGATCACTTTGCCGGGCGGGAGATCGGAAACTGTGCCGACCCGCTGTGCGCTCACGGCGGCTCCTTCCCTTAGTCAGAAGTCTAGGCCTGATCGGTGAGGCCGGCGGCTTTGCCAAGGGTTGAAGTCGTCGGCGGCACGGGGCCAGTACGTTCGTCGCCGGTGGATGCCGACTCGTCGAGCGACGGTGCGGAGCTGAGCGTCGTCGCTCGATGCGACCTGAATCGCTTTGACTTCGTTGCTACCTGTCAACGCAGGCCGGCCATCGAGCCGCGTCAGTTGGACCGGCGTCGTCTACCGGGGGCTCCTGCGTCCGTGTCGCTGTCCGGCAGCGGGCGGATGAGGACCCGGGAGCCGGTGGCTGCGGCCTGGCGGACGAGTTCGGTGACTCCGGCGGCGTCCGTGACTGTGTGGGTTGGCGCGTCGTGGTCGCGCGAGGTGTAGGTCACCTCGTAGAGCACGGCGTCCGCTCGTCGGCCTCGATCTGGCTCGCTCAGTTCTCGTCCTCGGGGGGATCCGCCGGGACCGTGACGCCGTTGTCCAGGGCCTGGCGGAGGAGGCTTTCGAGCTCGCCGGAGTAGACGCGCTCGGCGTCGAGGTCCCCGTCTGCCTGGGCTGTCCGAAGTGCGTGGCGGGCGGAGGTGATCCGCTGTCGCAGTTCCGCGCTGAACGTGTCCATGGTCTCCTCGTCCGGGCGTGGGCTGTGGCCACACGGTACACAAGAGTTGCAGATTCTTTCAATTCATGATCGCATGCATTGCGCACGACGTGGAGTGATGGAAGGTAGATTGATGACCACACCGCTGCACCAGTTGAAGGCGGAGTTCTTCAAGACGCTGGGGCATCCTGCCCGGATCCGCGTGCTGGAGCTGTTGAGCGAGCGCGAGATGGCGGTCGGAGAGTTGCTGGCAGAGGTTGGCCTGGAGGCTTCCAATCTGTCGCAGCAGCTGGCTGTGCTTCGGCGGTCCGGGCTCGTCGCCACGCGTAAAGACGGTTCACAGGTCTACTACTCACTGACCAGTCCCCAGGTTGCTGAGCTACTCGCGGTCGCACGACGGATCCTGACGACGGTGTTGTCGGAGCAGGCGGAGTTGCTGCACGGCCTGCGGGCGGACGCGCGGGCGGCCGGGCGGTCGCGCGTGAGGCGGGCGACGCGGTGAGGGCGCTGCTGCGGAAGATCCGCGAGACCGGTCGGGTCGCGGAGCCGGCGCCGGATCGGGATGCCGGGGGAGACGCCGTACTGCGCGGCTCGGTGCAGGTGCGGCATGTCGATGCGGGGTCGTGTAACGGGTGTGAGGTGGAGATCGGTTCGGCGTTCGGCCCGGTGTACGACGCGGAGCGGTACGGTGCACGTTTGGTCGCTTCACCGCGGCATGCCGACGTGTTGCTCGTGACCGGCCCGGTGACTCGGAACATGGCGGAGCCGTTGCGGAAGGCGTACGACGCGACGCCGGCACCTAAGCGGGTCGTCGCGGTGGGGGATTGTGCGCACGACTGCGGTGTGTTCGCCGGCGGGTACGGCGTCGAGGGCGCGGTCAGTGACGTGATCCCGGTCGATGTCGTCGTACGAGGGTGTCCGCCGGAGCCGCCCCAGATCATTGAGGCATTGCGGGATCTGACCGGCACATGACGATCGGTTGGGCGCTGCTCGGCGTACTGGTGGTCGCCGGGGTTGGGGCGCTGGGTTCTGTTGTCGTCGGCCCCCGAGAGCGAGCCGTCGTTGCGGGACTGGCCACAGCTGTCGTTGGGGCTTTCGGCGTGGTGGCAGGTGTGCTGGCGATCGCCGGAGGTCCGTTCACGGTGACGGTGCGGCAGTTGCTTCCGCTGAGTGAAGCGGTGCTCGCCGTCGATGCGCTGTCCGGGGTGTTCTGTGTGCTGGTCGGCGGTGTCGCTGTCCTTGCCGGGCTCTACAGCATCGGCTACACCGGTGGGCGTCACGCTGACGGGACGGGCGCGAGTTCGCGGACGGCGCAGGCGTTGCTGCCGTTGTTCGTGGCCGCGATGATCCTGGTTCCTGCGGCCGGCAACGTGACGACGTTCCTGGTGCTGTGGGAACTGATGGCGCTGACCTCACTGGCGCTGGTGCTCGCCGAGCACAGGCTCCGGCCTGCGGTGCGTGACGCCGGGGTTTGGTACGGCGCGATGACGCACGCGGGCCTGGTCGCGATCCTGCTCGGTCTCGTGCTGTTCGCATCACGGGCTGGAGGCGAATCGTTCGACACGTTGCGAGCGGCGCATCTGCCGGCGACGACTCGCTCGATGATCTTCGTACTGGTCCTCGTGGGGTTCGGTTCGAAGGCCGGCATGGTGCCGCTGCATGTGTGGTTGCCCAAGGCGCATCCGGAGGCGCCGAGCCAGGTGTCGGCATTGATGTCGGCCGCGATGGTGAAGCTCGGTGTGTACGGCATCCTGCGGGTTGGGTTCGACCTGCTCGGCGGCGGTCCGCGGTGGTGGTGGCTGCTCGTGCTGACCTTCGGTGCTCTGTCGGCGGTGTACGGCGTACTGCAGGCAAGTGTCGCCGTGGATCTGAAGCGGCTCCTGGGCTACTCGACCACGGAGAACATGGGGCTGATCCTGATCGGCGTCGGCGCTGGTGGCATGTTCGCGGCCGAGGGCAATCGCACCTTGGCGAGTTTGTTGATCGCCGCCGCGGTGCTGCATGCGCTGAATCACGCCGGCTTCAAAACGTTGCTCTTCCTGGGCGCGGGGTCGGTACTGCGATCGACCGGGATTCGTGATCTTGATGGCCTGGGCGGACTGGTGTCGCGAATGCCTGCCACGACTGCGCTGTTCGCCGTCGGGTCGCTCGCGGCTGCCGCGCTGCCGCCCGGCAACGGGTTCGTGTCGGAGTGGCTGCTGCTGCAGGGGTTGATCCATGGTCTGCCGGGGGCGGACACCGTGGTCGCGGTGGCGATGCCGCTGGCAGTCGGGGTGGTTGCGTTGACCGCCGGCCTAGGGGTGGCGACGCTTGTGAAGGCGTTCGGGGTGGGGTTCCTGGCTCGCCCGCGTTCGGAGCCGGCGGCGGCCGCGACGGAATCGCCGCTGATCATGCGCCTGGCGATGGTGCTCGCCGCACTTGGTTGTGCGGCCTTGGCGATTGCTCCGGCCTCGATCGGGCCGGCGTTGACCAGGGTTCTCGGCTCGTTGCCGACAGTGCATGATGGTGCACCGCTGCGCGGGGGAGTGACGCTGCGTCTGGCTGGTGTCCAGGGACAGATCTCTCCGCTGCTGATTCTGGCCGGTCTCGTGGGGGCAGCCCTGCTGGTCGTGGTGCTGATCCGCCGCGGTCTGCCTCGGCGTCAGTCGCTGGTGTGGGGGTGCGGTGGCACCCGGTTGGATCCACGGATGGAGTACACGGCGACGTCGTTCGCCGAGCCGCTGACGCGGGTCTTCGATGATGTACTGCGGCCTGAGAAGGACGTCAACGTGACGCATCACGCGGAGTCGCAGTACCTGATCGAGAGCGTCGAGTACCGGCAGCGGGTCGACGACCGGCTCGAAGCTGCGTTGTATCCGCCGGTGATTGCCGGCGGCATCAAGGTCGGAAACGTGCTGAGCCGGCTGCAGAACGGCAGCGTGCACAGGTATCTCGCGTTCGGACTGGCCGGCCTGATCGTCGTTCTGGTCGTCGTGGGGTTGACGACATGAGCACGGTCGGTGTGGTGATCCAACTGGTCCTGATGATCGTGGTCGCGCCGTACCTGGTCGGCATGATGCGGCAGGTCCGGGCTCGGCTCGAGGGACGTGCGGGTGCGGGCATCGGTCAACCGTGGCGGGATCTGCGCAAACAGTTCCGTAAGGAGCCGATCTCACCTGAGGGATCGAGTTGGGTGTTCGCCGCGGCGCCGGCCGTCCTGGTGGCGACGACGGTCGTGATCGCGGCGGTGACGCCGTTCGTTGCCACGGTCTCTCCCTTGAACGGCGTCGCGGATCTGTTCGCCGTGGTCGCGCTGCTGCTCCTTGGTACGGTCGCATTGGCATTGGCTGGACTCGACACCGGTACGGCGTTCGGCGGGATGGGCGCGAGTCGCGAGATCACTGTGGCTGCGCTGGCTGAGCCAACGATCCTGCTGGCCGGCTTCGCGTTGTCAGCACGCGTCGGGTCGACCAATCTGTCGGCGATCGTGGAGCGTGGCCAGCAGTCGCCGGGAGATGTGTTGTCGCCCGCGGCGCTGCTCGCTGCTGTTGCACTCGCTGTGGTCGTGATGGCGGAGGCCGGTCGGTTGCCGGTCGACAATCCGTCGACGCACCTCGAGTTGACGATGATCCACGAGGCGATGGTGCTGGAGTACTCCGGCCGCGACCTCGCGCTGGTCGAGTTCGCGTCCGCGCTCCGGCTGACCGTCCTTCTCGGATTGTGGGCGAACCTCTTTCTGCCCTGGGGAGTCGCCACGACCGCGGCGCCGGTGCCGTTGCTGATCGGTGTCGGCGCGTTCGTGGTGAAGATCGCCGTACTCGGAGCGGTCCTGGCGGCCGGTGAGGTGTTCATGGCGAAACTGCGGCTGTTCCGGGTGCCTGAGCTGCTCGCCGGTTCGTTCTTGTTCGGGGTCCTGGCCGTCTCGTCGTCCTTCTTCCTGGCGTGATCGTGATGACTCAATGGC
Organism: Kribbella sp. NBC_00709; assembly: GCF_036226565.1. Taxonomy (GTDB): domain Bacteria; phylum Actinomycetota; class Actinomycetes; order Propionibacteriales; family Kribbellaceae; genus Kribbella. The sequence goes on along the minus strand of NZ_CP108996.1, from coordinate 8,453,365 downwards.
TCTATCTGGTCTGCGGCGGCCTGCTCATGTCTTCGGTGATGGTGCTCTGGCGTCGTGAGCTCTCCGCGATCGTGCGTCTGCTGGTCGTGCAGGGGACTCTGCTCGGCGTACTGGCCGGAATCCTCGCCGTACGGCTGGACAGTGTCGAGCTGGGAGTGGTCGCGGTCGGGGTCCTGGTCCTGAAAGCGGTCGTGGTCCCGAGAATCCTTCGACGAGTACTGCGGGACAGCGGCGAGGCCCGCGAGACCGAACCGTTGATCAACGTGACCGCCTCGATTGTTGCCGCCGCTCTGTTGATTCTGCTTGCCTACGCGGCGAGCCGACCGATTGTCCGGCTTGCGCCGACGGCCGAGACCCAGGCGGTTCCGGTCGGGCTGGCGATGGTCCTGCTCGGGTTCTTCGTCCTTGTCACCCGTCGACGCGCGCTGTCGCAGATCGTCGGCTTCCTGCTGCTCGACAACGGGATCGCGACGACCGCGTTCCTGATCACCGGCGGTGTGCCGGGCATCGTCGAGCTCGCCGTATCACTCGACGTACTGCTGGTCGTGCTCGTCCTGCAGGTGCTGACGGCACGACTGCGAGAGACCTTCGGCGGGACCGACATCGACGAGCTCCGGGAGTTGCACGACTGATGGGGGGCGAGGGCCAATGACCGCCGATCTCACGGGTGGTGCGGCCGTACTGCTGGTCGCGGCGCCAATCGCCGCGCCGGTCGCTGCAGCCGCCGCGACGGTTCTGATGGGGTGGCGACGCTCGGTGGCAGTGGGAACGATCGCCGCTGCCGCCGTCGTCCTGGCTATCGGGGTCGGTACGGCGGTGTGGACAACGGATGGCGGCGTGATCACGGCCGGCAACTGGTTGCGGATCGATGCTCTCTCCGGAGTGATGCTGATCGTCATCGGTTCTGTCGGGATCATCGCCACCTGGTCCGGGCTCGGGTACATCGACGACGAACTCGACGCAGGGCATACCGATGCGACCGGGGCTCGAAGGTACGGCGTACTTGTGCCCCTGTTCATAGCGGCCATGGTGCTTGCGGTGCTGGCGAACAACCTGGGGCTGCTCTGGGCGGCGGTGGAGGCCACCACGATCGTCACCGCGTTCCTGGTCGGACATCGCCGTACCAGGAAGTCGCTTGAGGCGACCTGGAAGTACGTGATCATCTGCTCGGTCGGCATTGCGCTCGCCTACCTGGGCACGGTTCTGGTGAACTACGCCGCCAGGCACGCGGGGATTGCTGAGCACGGAACGCTCGACTGGACCCAGTTGGTCGCGCACGCGGCTGACCTCGATCCGGGGGTCATGCGGCTCGCGTTCGCACTGTTGGTGCTTGGGTTCGGCACGAAGGCGGGCCTGGTGCCGTTGCACAGTTGGCTGCCGGACGCGCACAGCCAAGCACCCGCGCCGGTGTCCGCGCTGATGTCCGGCGTACTGCTCCCGGTCGCGATCTATGCTCTCGCCCGGTACCGCGTGATCGCTGTCGAGAACGTCGGTGTGGGCTTCGTACGTGGTCTGTTGATCGCGGTCGCACTCGCCTCGCTGCTGCTGGCGGCCGGGCTGCTCGTTGCTCAGCGCGACTACAAGCGACTGCTGGCCTACTCGAGTATCGAGCACATGGCGCTGGCCGCGATCGGGGTCGCGATCGGTACGCCGCTGGCGATCGCCGCGGTGTTGCTCCACATCGTCGGGCACGGGCTGGGGAAGGCTGTGCTGTTCTGCGGTGCCGGGGAAATCCTCGCCCGCGAAGGCACCACGCGAATCGACCAGGTCCGCGGACTGTTCCTTCGTGCGCCGGTGCTTGCCGGAGTGTTCGCCGCTGGGCTGGCAGCGCTCCTCGGATTGCCGCCGTTCAGTCTGTTCGTCAGCGAGATCGGTCTGATCCGCGCCGGGTTCGCAGCCGAGCTGGGCTGGGTCGCAGCCGCCGTACTCGTCCTGTTGCTCGTCATCTTCGTCGCAGTCGCGACCAAGGCAGCAGGCATCCTGCTCGGGGCTTCTACCGGAGAACCGAGAGCCGCGCTCCGGGTGTCCACCGCAGCGCCGCTGCTCGCGGGTCTCGTGATCGTCGCAGTCCTGGGTCTGGTCAATTGGCCGCTCGGTCCCCTTCTGCACAGTGCCAGCCTGATCGTGGCGACTCGATGAGCCCTGACCCGAGGACCTATCCGAATCGTCGCCAGTCCAGCGTCACCGCAGCGACCCTGGCTGACCGTGCCGAGACGCTGCTGGCCAACGGCTATCGCCTCGCCCTGATCTCGGGCCACGACGACCCGGATGCGTTCCGCGTGGTCTATCTGTTCGTGGCAGGCCAACCCGATCGTCGCGTCGAGCTGTTCCTGACGACCAGCCGGTCCGCTCCCCAGATCCCCAGTCTTGCCGCGTTGTCGTTCCCGGCGGGGCGGTTCGAGCGCGAGTTGCACGATCTGTTCGGCATCGAGGTGACCGACCATCCGTTGCTCCGACGGCTCGTGCTGCATCAGCACTGGCCGGAGGCCTGGTATCCGATGCGCCGTGATGCCGGGCCGCCGCCGGCCTTCGGGGACATCGATGAGCCGTACCCGTTCATCACGGTCGCCGGGACGGGGGTCTACGAGATCCCGGTCGGCCCGATCCATGCCGGCCTGATTGAGCCGGGGCATTTCCGGTTCTCCGTCGTCGGCGAGACCATCCTGAAGCTGAAGGCGAGGTTGTGGTTCGTCCACAAGGGCATCGAGAAGCTTGCCGAAGGCAAACTGATCGCCGACGTCCTCCCATTGGCCGAACGGGTATCGGGCGATACGACAGCCGGCCACGCCCTCGCGTTCAGCCTCGCCGTCGAGGAGGCGCGGGACTGGGCGGTCTCGCCACAGGCCCAGGTACTGCGGGCGATCCTGCTCGAGCTTGAACGGCTCTACAACCATGTCACCGATATCGGTGCCCTCTGCAACGACGTCGGGTACGGCATCGCCAACGCTCACGCTCAGCGGATCCGCGAGCAGCTACTCCGGCTCAACAAGCACGTCACCGGTCACCGCCTGCTCCGGGGCGCGATCACGCCCGGTGCGACGCGCGTCCGTGCCCTTCCCGAACCCGAGGTCCTGACAGCGATCGCGGCCGACATCAAGCAGATCGTCGACATCGCACTAGACAACAGCGTCGTACTGGACCGCATGACCGGCACGGCCGTGCTGAGTCTTGACCAGGCCCGCGACATCGGCACTCTGGGGTACGTCGCCCGCGCGAGTGGGATCGATCACGACGCCCGTCGCGACCACCCGTTCACTGAGCTGACAGCTGGCGTTGTCGCAGCCGCACACACTGACGGAGATGTGCTCGCCCGGCTCCTCACGCGGGTCGACGAGATCGACAACTCCGTTGCCCTGCTCACCCAACTCCTCGAGACCTGGCCACCGCTCAGCGCGGAGACCACCAAGCCGACCTGGCTCGCCGCTGGCCGCTCGTCCGGTGTCGGGCTGGTCGAAGGGTGGCGCGGGACCATCGTGCACCGGGTCGAGTGCGACGCGGACGGCACCGTCTCCCGGTTGAAGATCGTCGACCCGTCCTTCTTCAACTGGCCGGCTCTGCCGGTGGCGCTGGCCGACACGATCGTCCCCGATTTCCCCTTGACCAACAAGAGCTTCAACCTCTCCTACGCAGGGAACGACCTATGAAACGACGAACTCCGCGCCCGATGAAGATCGAAACCGTCCAGCGGTGGGTCGCCTCGGTCATCCTCTTCCACGTCGGCAGCGTCCCCGCCATTACGCTCGCCGTCTACAGCATCGGCGTGGCCAAGACCGATCACGGCCGAGGCGTCGGCCTGTGGATCATGTCCGGCGTCATCGGCGTACTCACAACCGCCGGCATACGACTGATCCACCAGCGCTCACCTCTCTCACTCTGGCTGGTTCTCGGCCTCCTCCCAACCGCCGTCACCGGCTTCTACATCTTCTGACCGAGCCAGAGCGCGGGCCTGGTCGACCGGCGTCGGCAGCGCTTCGCGGGCCGCCGAGAGGCAACTGTTGCTAGTCGCGCCTGACGTTGCCGGTGGCGAGCTGTCCGTGGAGAGGGGAGCGAAGGCGTACCTGCGCGAAGTGGCATGGTCACAATTCGTGCACGGCCTGGTGGAGCACTTGCCAGTTGATCGCTGGTCTGATGGCGTTGCTGCCTCGATGCTCGGCGTGGCGATGAGGGTCGAGGGAGGGGTAGGGCGGTGTCGGAGAGTGCGGAAGACTCGCTGCAGGAGGCGGGCGCGGCGTTGCGCCGCGCCGTCGAGGTACTGCGGCGCCGGCCGGTGGACGACGTGGCGGCGAAGGTACTGGTGGCCGAGTTTCACGAACTGCGGACGCTGATGTCGACGGCTGCGCTGTTGATGGGGTCGTTTGACCTGTCGCGCTTCGCCGGTTTGATTCATCCGCGGCCGGTCCGCAACGAGGCGGGGCGAGATTCCAGCGTCCTCGAGGAAGCCGATGCCGATCTGACTGCTGCGCTGAGCCACCTGAACCAAGCGGCAGAAGGCCTCACGGCGGCGAGGCAAAAGCTCGACACGCTGCGCTGACCGCGGCGTCGACGTCGCTCAGTCGAGAAGTTTTTCGAGCCTCGGCCGAAGCTCGCTGACGTCGCCCTCAACGTCGACCAGTTTGTCGCGGCTGGTCGCGCCTCGCACAAGTGTCACCGCAGAGCGTCGGGCGCCGAAAGCCGCCGCGACCGCCTCCAAGGCCGCCTTTGTCGCCTGGCCGTCCACTGCCCGGGCTGCTACCGCGACCACCAGGGCGGGACCGGCCGGGCCGTCGTACCGGCCGCCGACGACGGTGCGGGAGGCACCTGGCTTGACTCGCAGCAGAACTCGCATGACAGAATTCTCGCCTGATAGAGACCCGGTGATCGCAACGCCGTCTCATCAGTTCCTGGCACCTGTCCGGCCCCGCCGTGCCATGCGAACGGATCCACTTCATGCACGCCATGGCCTACATTCTCTGCTCCGTCACTGCTCCGTGGGACGCTGACAAGTGTCGATCAGCGCCGGGTGCTGATGAGCAGAGAAACGCCAGGTCAGAGGCCAGATTGGCATCTTTCCGCCGGTGGCTGCGCTGAGCACCGGCAAAATCCTCGACATCTTCGAAGGAACCCAGCAAATCCAGCAACTGATCGTGGCCCGGCGACTGTTGGGCAAGACGTCAGCCGAGCTGAAATAGCCTTGTTTGTAAGGGATGTGTACTCGCTAATCGGCTCTCACGCGTCTGGTGTCGTAGGCCCACATCGCGATCTCGACGCGGTTGCGGGCGCCGAGTTTGGTCATCAGCGAGGCTACGTGGGTCTTGACCGTGCTCAGGCCGACGAAGAGATCGGTGGCGATCTCGGCGTTGGTGCGGCCCCGTGCCACCAGCGCGAGCACTTCCTCCTCGCGCTCGGTGAGCGGGGCGATGGGCTGGACCGGTATCACCGGCGCCTGGTCGGCGAAGGTCGCCAGCAGCCGGCGGGTGACGTTGGGGGCGATCAGCGCGTCCCCGTTGGCCGCCGCGTGGATGGCCTGCACGAGTAGCGCCGGCCCGGCGTCCTTGAGCAGGAAGCCTCGGGCGCCGGCGCGGAGGGCGCCGAGGACGTATTCATCGAGGTCGAAGGTTGTGATCACGACGACCGCCATCGGGTCGGCAACGCCCTCCCCGGCCAGGCGCCGGGTCACTTCGATGCCGTCGAGCCCGGGCATCCGGATGTCGATGAGGAGGACATCGGGACGCAGCCGGGTCGCCAGGTCGAGCGCGTCGAGCCCGTTTGCTGCCTCCCCCACGATCTCGAGGTCGGGTTGGGCGCCGAGGATCATGACGAGCCCGGTCCGGACCAGGTCCTGGTCGTCGGCTACGACGACACGGATGCTCATGCCCGCGCCTCCACCGGCAGCACGGCCTCGACCACCCAGCCACCCTCGGGCCCCGGCCCCGCGGAGAGCGATCCGCCGAGGAGCTGAGCTCGTTCGGCCATGCCCTGCAGGCCGAACCCAGGCTCCGGGGCCGGCCCCGGCTCGGTCTGTCCATCGTCGCTGACACGCAGCCTGACGGCATCGCCCTCCCGGCGTACGTCGATCCCGACGCGGGTCGCGCTCCGGGCGTGCCGTACGGCGTTGGTCAGCGACTCCTGCGCGAGCCGGTAGAGCGCGGCGTCCACGGGGCGTGCCAGCCGGGTCAACGAACCGTCCAGCGAGACCTCGACGGTGGGCGTCGCGTCGGCGCGCGCCAGAGCAGGCAGGTCCGCGACACCCGGCTGCGGTGAGTAGGCGACGGCTTCCTCGTCACGCAGCACTCGCACCATGGATCTCATCTCCGCCAGGGTGCGGGACGCTTCAGACTCGATCGCGGCCAGGACCTCGACAGCCTTCTCGGGCTGGATGCCGGCGACGACGCCACCGGCCTGCGCCTGCACCGCGATGGCCGAGACGTGGTGGGCCACGATGTCGTGCAGCTCGCGAGCCAGCGCCACCCGCTCCTGATTGCGGATCTCGCGCTGTTGGCGATGCCAGAGGTCCGCGCGGTAGCGGAACACCGCCGCGAGGGCGACGAACAACAGCAGGAGGAAACTCCCGCCGAAAACTTCGGCCCAGCCCGCGGAGGAGACGTACATCCCCAGCGCGACGACGACTGTCACGAACGCCGTACCCAAGACCATCTCCCGTCCCGAGCCCCACCGCACCAGGGAGTAGAGCAGAATCAGGACGGCCATCATGGAGTAGAGGCCGAGGTCCCCGGAATGCGCAGCTAGCTGGAAGACCGAGAGCAGCCCGGCGACGCCCCACCCGACCAGGACGGCCATCAGGGGGCGGCCCCGTCGCCAGAGCAGAGCAGGTATCAGCACCAGGGCGAGGACCGTCACAAGGGGTCGCCAGGCCAAGCCCGGCCGGACGATGCCCTCCACCAAGGCGGCGGCCGCGAACACGCCCACCAACAGCCAGTCGAAACGACCAACGGGTGGGGCGTCAGCAGGCCGCGGCTCACGCCAGATGGAGCGCCGGACAGTGTCCACGGCTCCAGCCTAGGGGGCGGCGCCCCTCGACGTACCCACCGAAAGAACTAGCGAGAGACCGTTCCATCGGCCAGGCGACGTCCGGCCTCCGGGCCGATGTGCCCGCCGCAGCGCTCAACGATCGTGGACGTACCGATCCTCACCACCTACGGAGCCCATGATGAGAACAGGTCAAACCACCACACCACTGGAAGACCAGCCGATCCCGGTGAGAGCCAAGCTCACCGCAGCGTGGACAAGCTTCATGTTCCTGTACGCCTACGTGGACATTCTCAACTTCTTCACGCCCGGCGTCATCGACGACATCCTCAACGGCAAGGTCTTCGAGTTCGGCCTCTCCCAGACCTTCTCGACCACGGCCCTGACCCTGATGGCCATCCCGATCCTGATGATCGTGCTGTCGATGACGCTGCCCGCCCGGGTAAGCCGCATCGCGAACCTCGTCGTGGCCTCGCTCTACATCCCCGTCACGGCCTTCAACGCGCTGGGCGAGTCCTGGCTGTACTTCTACGGCCTCGGCATCGCCCTGGAACTGATCCTTCTCGCCCTCATCCTGCGCTACGCCTGGACCTGGCCCCGCACCGCACCGTCGGCGACCATGGCGACCAGCCCGGACCGTGAAACCGTTCGCGCCCAGCAGCCACGACGAGCCGACGTATGAGGTCCGGCAGTCCCTACAGAACACCCCGGAGGTGGCTCCCGCGGGACCCCATCCTGCGATCTGTACCCCACTGATCGGCGCTCACGGCACCCGGTCCTGGACGGCGTCGAACTGCAATGGTTACTGGGCGCGGACATCGACCTCCACGCCCTTGTAGCCGCCCACCTCGACCAGGCCATCACCCGCTGGACAGCCGCACCAGCGATCTAACCGGGGCATCGGATCCGAGGCGTTGTGACTGCGGTTGTGCTCGGGGCGGATACGGTCTCGGCGGTGGGGGACTCACGCCCGCGACAGGTTCGAGGAGATTTGACGGTGTCTGGTGCCACGTTGTTCTTGATGGTTGGGCTTCCCGGGGCGGGCAAGACGACCCGGGCTCAAGAGTTGGCGAGGTTGCATGATGCGTTGCGGTTGACTCCGGATGAGTGGCACCTTCCCTTGTTCGGCACCTCGCTGAGAGCGGACGGGAAACGCGATCTCTTGGAAGGCTGGATGATTACGGTGGCGCTGCGGACGCTGCGGCTGGGGACCAGTGTGGTCCTCGACTTCGGGCTCTGGAGCCGAGACGAGCGGTCGGCATTGCGCTGGCTGGCGGGGCAAGCCGGGGCGCCGTGCCAGGTGGTCTATCTGCCCGTCGACCTGGACGTCCAACTCGCGCGTATCGCTCATCGCGAGGCCACCACGCCGACCTTTCCGATGCCCGAGGCCGACGTCGCTGCGTGGCGCACCAAGTTCGAGGAACCCGACACCGCTGAGCTCGCGGGCGCGGACAGTCCTCGTCCGCCCGAACGGTGGACGACGTGGCTGGCATGGGCGGTCGACCGATGGCCAACGCTCACCGCTGACTACTGCTAGGCGACGTCAGTCGATATCTATCTGGTGGGTGTCGAAGGCGATGTAGCCGGTGAAGTCGTGGCCGACCTGTTCGATCGCGGAGTGCTTGGGGGAGGGATACGTCCAGGCTGCATCGGAGAGGACTCGGCTCGGTGTTGTGACGTCGAAGTATTCGGCGCGGCCCTTCCAGGGGCAGACGTAGGGCTTGGCTGACGGGTGAAGGACGCCGATCAGCAGCGATGCCGGTGGGAAATAGCGGTTCCCTTCGATCACGACGATCTCGTCGGCGGCGGCCTCTGCCAGTAACGTGCCGTCCGCGGTCGCTTTGATGTCGGTTCGCATTGCTCGATTCTCGCTTTCGGATCGTGAAGGGCTGAGCCGGCGACGTACGTCTCGAGTCCTCAGGGGCGGACGCGGATGATCGTCTTGCCGTTGAGCCGTTCGGTCGGATTGAGGGCGGCGATCGCATCGTCGAGGGGTGCGACGGTGCCGATGTTCGTCCGCAGGCGTCCGTCACGCACCCGCCGGACGACCTCGTTCAGTTGGGCGCGATCGGCCTCGACGACGAAGTCGATCGCAAGGCCGTCCGCGGGCCGGGACTCGGGCGGCCCGACAACGGTCACCAGTGTTCCTCCGGCTCGGACCAGTTGCGCGGACCGCTTCTGGATGTCGCCGCCGATGACATCGAACACGAGATCTACTCCGCCGACGTCCTCCAGGGAGTCGTTGTCGAGGTCAACGAACTCCTGAACGCCGAAGTCGAGAGCTTTCTGCCGGTCAGCAGCGCGTCCGGTGCCGATGACGTACGCGCCGAACTCGCGCGCGAGTTGCGTCACCATCGTCCCGACCGCGCCGGCCGCGCCATGTGCGAGCACGCTCTGCCCCGCGCGGAGGCGGCCGTGCTCGAACAGTCCCTGCCATGCGGTCAGCCCCGAGATCGGCAGGCTCGCGCCCACGGTGAAGTCGACGTCGCCCGGGAGCGGGGCGAGGTTGCGCGCCTCGACAGCCGCGTACTCCGCCAGGGTGCCGTCGCGATGCCAGTCCGCGAGGCCGAACACCCGCTGTCCCACCGACAGTCCCGTCGTGCCGTAGCCGAGGGCGGTGACCACGCCGGCCAGTTCGTGCCCAGGGATGGACGGTGTCCGGTCCCGGTCGCGACGATCGGTCCACGTCGAGGGCCACGCCAGCTCGGTCGGGACGTATCCCGACGCATGGACCTCAACGACGACGTCGTTGATCGCTGCCGCCGGCTCGGGACGCTCGGTGAGCGTCATCCCGGCCGCACCCGCGGCCTCATCCGTCACCACGATCGCCTTCATCAGGCACCTCCCTGCACTCGTCGTTGATCTAGCGGCCTACTGTAACTGGACTAATTCGTCCAGGGCAATGTGGGCTGCATCGCTCGGCAAGCCAGACCCTGCAAGGTGCGTTCCATGTGACGAAGGGAAGTAGTCGGACCAGGTAGTCCATTTGAAGAGACGGTGCGGGACCCGGACCGGTACCGTGGGGTCGTGACTCGATCGGGAAGCGCGGCGGTTGCTCCGCCCCGTCGGCTGACATCGCGCGGTCTGGCGACCCGGACGCGAATCGTCGAGGCGGCTGCCGACCTCATGTATGTGAGAGGCGTCAATGCCACGACACTCGACGATGTCCGGGCGGCGAGCAGCACGAGCAAGTCCCAGCTCTACCAGCATTTCGCCGACAAGGATCAGTTGGTCCGGGCCGTTGTCTCGCTACGCGCTGGGCAGGTCCTCGAACGCGAACATGGGTACCTGGAGCGCTTGCGTTCGTTTCGCGGCCTGCAGCGCTGGCGGGACGCTCTGGTCCAACGCAACGCCCTTCAGAACGGCGCCTACGGGTGTGCCCTAGGCTCGATGGCAAGCGAGCTGTCCGATCAGGACGACGAGGCCCGCAAGACGCTGGCCGAGACTTTCGCGGACTGGACCGGCCTGATCGCCGCCGGACTCCGGCGAATGCAGGTCAGCGGCTCCCTCAGCCGAACGGCTGACCCCGACAAGCTCGCGGTAGGTCTCATGGCGGCCCTGCAGGGCGGCTATCTCCTGGCCGAAACCCAGCACGACATCACGCCGATGGAGACAGCTCTGGACATGGCGCTCGACCACATTCGCTCGTTCCTGACGACGTGAACTGGCGATGCCGGATGTCGTCGATCGATGGTTCCCTTCCGTTGTGGGGCTGTCAGTTGGAACGTGCTGAAGGGTCCTTGCTGGACGAAAAGGGTCAGGCGGGCCGCGGCGGGCTGAGGAGATCGCCGTACTCCGGGTTCTTGTCGACGAATCGGCTGACGACCGGGCAGTAGTTCGACACAGTCACCGACTTCGTGCGGATGTCGTCGAGGGCGCGGCCGACCAGCTCCCACGAGAGACCTCGGCCGCGGTACGTCGGTTCGATCACGGTGTGCGTGATCGACAGGTGCGAGCCGATCAGGTGGTACACGAGGAGCCCGGCCTGCTGCCCGCCGACGAGGAGCTCGTAGTACTCGTCGCCTGCGTGGTCGACCACCGTCACTGCCTGATCCTCGGCGGGAGGCTGCGCGGCAGTCGGCGCGGGAGGTTCGGCGGGAGTCGGGGCGGGAGTCGGCGCCGGGTCAGCGACCGCGCCGTCGATGGTCAGCAGGTCGGCCAACGGAGCTTGCCAGCCTGCGCCGAACGCTTCGGCGGGGAGGCTGGCATCCCAGGTGAGGCTCGAGCCGGCCTGATTGCGGAACTGAAGAACGAGCCGCCAATCATCCTCGTTGTCGTGGGAATCCGGTGTTGTGCGCACCTGCACCCGGACGCTGCTCGGAAGCGAGCTGAGCATCATCGGTTGTGTCTGCAACGGCAGGACCGTGCGCCCGTCTTCCGCCCGTACGTCGTCCAGACCCGCGCTCTCTGCGGCGCCCCAGCTCGCCAGCGTCGCATCCATGCCGGCACTCCCGAGTAAACAGGCGGTGACGCTGACCTCGACCAACCGACCGCCGGCGATCGTTCGACCGGACGCGCCGGCCACCGTCAGCCCGCCACCGGCGAGGTAGAAGCCCGTCCCATCGGCCCCAAGAGCCTGATCAGTCATCTCCACGTCCTCTTTGCGGCTCCACAGCCCGCTCGCATCCACGAGTGGACTATTTAGTCCACTCGCCAGCGACTATATCGCGTCACTCAAGACAGGCGTCTACTTGGCGATGTGGATTGGCTGAGGCGTCAGCTCGCCTGTTCTTGCGAACGCCACAGCCCAGGATGTTTCGTGAAGGATGTGGTCGGGATGCGGTTTCGGGATGCTCCGGCGACGGTCTCGCCGGACCTGCCGGTCGTTCACCGATGGGTGGACCGCAACCGTGACGCGCACGCGAGGCTGACGGAGACCGTCGAGCACGGCGGTGATCGGGTGGTCCTGATCATCAGCATCCCGGTTCATGAGGAGATGCTGCGGGCGCGGCTCGAGATTCCCCCGCTCGTGCAGTTCCCCGAGTTGTTGCGGTTCAGGCGCTGGCAGCCGACTGAGCAGGAGACCGAATGGACCCTTCAATGGGTGTTGGGTCTCATGCGCAGACAGGTCGATCTCGGGTTGCCGACGAAGGTCACCTCGACCGGGCCACAGCCGGTGTCCGGGCTCATCATGATCACGCTTGACCGTGTCGATCCGACGTACGCCGCCGAGCTCGAAGCTCGCGGCGACGGGCTCACCTTCGTTCTGCCCGAGCCGGTGAATCCCGTTCCGCTGGGCGTTGCCGGCGCCTGGTCGCCGTATCACCGAGTCCCGGATGCAGAAAGTCCGATCTGGGTCACGGTGGAGAAGCCGCGCGCCGACCTCCCATGATGAAGGTCGGCCGGCTCGTGCTAGGGCTCGATCGTCAGGGTTTCGATGAGGCCGTCGCGGAGGGCGAAGCGGAAGTGCAGGTCGGCGACGCCGCCGGGGAAGTTGCCCTCGAGGTGGTGGATCGCGTCGTAGTGGGTGTCGTCGAGGCGGCCGGCGCTGGTGAGTTCGGTCGTGTAGGTGAACTCGCTCGCCGCGTTCGCGACCCAGTCGCGGATGTTGTCGTGCCCGCGGAAGGTGTGATCGTCGTCGGTGACGACGGCGTCGGGCCGGCAGAGCTGGATCGCGGCGTCGGCGTCGCGGGCGACATTCGCGGCGAGGAATCTCGTGATCACCTCCGGGAGTTGGTCGGTGGCGATCGGCGTGGCTACAGGCTGGTTCGTCATGCCTGCCAGCGTGCAGTCTCCCGCTGGGGGAGTGTCAACGCGCTTGACACTCCCCCAAGGGGAGAGTGGAAGGTGCCTGTATGCAGGCACGACTGACGATCGGGGAGTTCGCGGCGCTGACGCAGTTGAGCGTTCGGACGCTGCGCCGCTATCACGAGGCGGGTCTGCTCGACCCCGCCGACGTCGACCCCTTCACCGGCTACCGGTACTACGAAGCCGCCCAGATCCCCTCGGCCCAGGTGATCCATCGGCTCCGTGAGCTCGACGTACCGCTGGCCGAGGTCAAGGCCGTCCTCGCCACCACGGATCCGGCCCGGCGCGCCGCGATGATTGCCGGCCACCTCGAACGGCTCGAGATCAACCTCGACCGGACCCGCGCGGCCGTCGTCTCGTTGCGTCAGTTGCTCCGGCCGCAGGTCGAGGAGCTGGACGTCGAGCTCCGCTCGGTGCCGGCCCGCCGGGTCGCCGCGGTGAGCGCCGAGGTCGACAGACAAGGAGTCGGCGGCTGGTACGACGGTGCTCTGGCCGAGCTCGACACGGCCGTCCCGACTGAGCAACGTATCGGTCCGCTCAGTGGCCGTTACGACAACGAACTGTTCACCGAGGGCCGCGGTACGGCAACAGTGTTCTGGCCGGTCCGTCAGGTGTCGCCGTCCGGCCGGGTCCAGGCGCTCGATCTGTCCGCGGTCGAACTCGCCGTGGCCGTCCACCGCGGGCTCCACGACGACATCGGCGTCACCTACGGCCGCCTCGGCGAATGGGTGGTCGACCACGCCCTCGCGGTCGCCGGCCCCGTCCACGAGACATACCTGGTCGGCCCAAGCGACACCGACATCCCCGAACTCTGGCGAACCGAAATCGGCTGGCCGATCTTCCGCCTCGCCCCGTAACGCAGCCATCGCCTGCTGCTGGTCTGGGTTCAGAGCTTTACTTCGCGGAGGTGGCCGGTTTCGACTTCGTAGACGAAACCGCGGACCGTGTCCTTGAGTCCGGTCTCGGCCTGGATGGAGGCCGCGCGTCCATGCACGCCACCACGGCGACGTGCTTCCGTGGGGTCGTGACCATGATGTGAGACTGCGGAGGCGGGCGGCTGAGGCGTCGCGAGACGGTGGTGTTCTTGTTGCGATGAAGGGCGGATGGGATGACGTTTGAGCGGGGCTATCGCGCGGCCGACGGGCGGTACGAGCGGTTGGAGTATCGGCGGGCGGGGGACTCCGGGCTGGACCTGCCGGCGTTGTCACTCGGGTTGTGGCAGAAGTTCGGTCGTGACTATCCGTTCGAGACGCAGCGGGAGATCTTGCTGCACGCCTTCGACCTGGGCATCACGCATTTCGACAACGCCAACCGGTACGGGCCACCGCATCGGGCTGCGGAGCAGGTGTTCGGACAGGTGCTGCGGGCCGAGCTGGCGCCGTACCGTGACGAACTCGTCCTGACCACGAAGGCCGGTAACCCGATCGGTCCGAGCCCTTATCTCAAAGGCGGTTCGCGCAAGTCGCTGCTGGTGTCGCTCGAGCGCAGCCTGCGGGATCTCGGCACCGACTACGTCGACATCTTCTACCACCACCGGCCGGATCCGTCGACGCCGCTGGAGGAGACCGTGGGTGCGTTGGTGAGCGCGGTCCAGCAGGGCAAGGCGTTGTACGTCGGTATCTCGAACTACCCGACTGAGCGCGCGCACGAGGTCGCCGCGTTGCTGCGTGCGGCCGGCGTACCGCTGCTGGTCCATCAGCCGCGGTACTCGATCTTCGACCGGACTCCGGAGACGAGCGGGCTGCTGAAGCTCGCTGCCGAGGACGGGTTCGGGCTGGTTGCCTACAGCCCCCTTGCACAGGGCTTGCTGACCGACAAGTACCTCGATGGCAAGATCCCGGCAGATGCCAGGGCCGCCGCCAGCGCGTTCCTGTCGCCGGATCAGATCGATGATGTCTATCGCGAGCGTGCGACGGCGCTGAACGATCTCGCCCGGGAACGCGGCCAGTCCTTGGCCCAGCTCGCCCTGCAGTGGGTACTGCGTCAGCCGCAGGTGACGACTGCGCTCATCGGTGCGAGTTCCACCGCCCAACTCGACCACAACCTCGCCGCCCTCGACTTCCCGGCCCTCACCGACGAGGAACTGACCCGCATCGACCACCATGGCGTCCACGGCACCGGCCAACGCCGCTGACTCTTCGGCGCCGCGCCGGTGTGTGAGATGTCCCTCTCTCGCCGTCGTGGCGCTAGTGAGCTGGGGAGGTCGACTATGTAGTGGTGACCTCCGTACCCCGCCCGCCGCATATCGATGGAGATTCCGGCGGGTACTTGCTCGACAACGCGCGCGCCGAAGCGGGTGAACGATTCGTTTGGCTGGCCGAGCTGTTCGACCGTGTGACGCGCGGGCACTTCGATCGGCTGGGGATCGGGGCCGGCTCGCGCTGCTGGGAAGTGGGGGCCGGTGGCCGCAGCATCCCGGATGTGCTCGCGGCGACCGTCGGTCCGACCGGGTACGTGCTGGCCACGGACATCGACCCGTCGTGGCTGGAGGCAGGTGACGGGTACGACGTACGCCGGCATGACGTCGCCGCTGATCCGCCGCCGGAGCCGGGGACGTTCGATCTGGTGCACGCCCGGCTCGTGCTGGTCCATGTACCCGACCGGGTTCGGGCGTTGGCAACGATGGTGGCGGCGCTACGGCCCGGTGGCTGGCTGCTGATCGAGGACGCGGATACCGCTCTGCAGCCACTCGCGTGCCTGGACGACAGCGGTCCTGCGCAGCGGCGGGCCAACCGGATGCGCGACGCGGTCCGGGAGTTGTTGACGGGTCGCGGCGCGGAATTGCGCTACGGCCGAACGCTGCCGCGGGCCTTGCGTGAGGCTGGTTTGGTGGATGTCGCCGCGGCAGGCTCGTTCCCGGTCGGCGGACTGGCCTGCGATCGGCTGGAGGCGTCGACGATCCGGCATGTGCGCGGCGAGCTGCTCGCGGCCGGCCTGGCCGACGACGCCGAGATCGACGCGCACCTGGCCGCCATCGACGCGGGCGAACTCGACCTGACACTCGCACCGCTGATCTCGGCCTGGGGACGCCGCCCGACCGAACACCCGCCTGCCCTCGGCTAGGTCGGCCGCGATCCTCGACTGCGCCCCGGCACGGTGGGAGGTCCGCAGCGACGACTATGGTCTGACTCGTGGCGATGGCAGACGACTCACCGGCGGCGACGAACTCTCACGCGGACACTTCTGGGGATCTGAGCCGGCCCTGGCTGGAGCTCGCTCCGGACTACGAGCGGGCCCGGACCAGGGAGGACTCGCTGGATCGGCTTGTCGAGTGGCCTGTGCAGCGCGAACTTCTGGGTGATGTCACCGGACGGTCGGTGCTCGACGCCGGGTGCGGCAACGGCGGCAAGCTTGCTGAGCTGGTTCGGGACGGTGCGACCGATTCTGTCGGAGTCGACATCAGCGGCAACTTCCTCAGTGCCCCGCCGCCTGGCTTGGAGTTGATCCGCGGCGATCTCTCGGAGCTGGATTCTTTGCCTGGGCTCACCGGGCGCAGGTTCGACCGGATCTTGTTCCTGCAGTCCTTCGGCTATGCGAAGGATCCGGTGCGCACCCTGCAAGCAGCGCGCGCGATGCTGGCCGACGACGGATTCATCCTGCTGACCAGGACGCAACCGATCCGGTACGCCGTCGAACGGTCCGAAGAGAATGGGACGTCCTTGGGTGAGGAGTATTTCTCCACCGCCTCGTTCTCCTACCTGAGTGGCTGGAACGACCAGATCACCCTCACCAAGCGTCCGTACACCATCTCTGACCTGCTCAACGTGTTCAGTGCGGCAGGGCTGTGGATCGAGACGGCGCTCGAGCCACAGCTGTCTGAGGACGCCCGACGCCGTTACCCGCACAAGCAGGCGTGGATGAACAAGTACCTCGGCATCCTGGTCTTCAAGCTCCGGCCGCTGCAGAGCCGATAGCCACCACCGCGCCTAGTAGCCGGGGAAGACCTTGCGGAGCTGGTCCAGGGTGACGTTGCCGGTCACGCTCACCCCGGCGGCGTGATCGGCGCCCAGCCGTCCGGTCAGCAACCGCACCACAGCCTCTGCCGGACCCTCGAATGTCGCCGTCGGGTCGTCGATGGTGTCGGTCACGGTGACCGTGTCGGTGATCTCGATGCCGCCGCCCGGGATCGCCAGGCGAACATCCTGCTCGACCTGGTCCGCCTTTCCGGAGAAGCCCAGGAGGAAGGCCAGCGGCCCGCGGAGGAGCTCGATGAGCAGCTCGGCGGCGTCCGGATCCACGGTCGCCGACGGGTCGACTCCGACGCGTACGTCCCAGCCGTGGTTGGCGACCTCGCTGACCCGCATGCCGAGCGCGACCAGCAATGGCACCGGCTCGGGCATGAAACCCAGGTCGATCGGGACATCGCGCTGCTCGGCAGTCAGCCCGGCGACGGTGTCGACGTACGCCGCGTCGTGTTTGACGAACTCCGCTGCCTGGTCGGCCGGCGGCAAGGCGTTCCACCGGTTCCAGATCGACTGGTTGTCCACGACCCCGACCTGTTCACCCGCGGCGGTCGCGATCGGCTTGCGGTTGATCTCGGCGCCGCTTCCGAGGTGCGAGAGCGCGTCCGCGACGGTCCACTCCGCCGCCCCGCTCCGGCTCCGCAGCTGTTCCTCGGACAACGTCGGTACCAGTGCGGCGAGGGTGTCGTGGTTGGCGCGCAGTACCGCGATGGCGCGGTCGACAAGAGTGGTCATGCCAGGGCCCAACCTCGTAGACCGCGGTTTTCTTCCGGCCGGCGCGGATCTGGCGCGAACGCATCAGGTGGAGGATTGTGGGTGACCCCGCACCATCAGGAGTCACGATGCCGGACCGGACAGATCTGCTGGTCGTCGGCGCGGGGCCCTACGCGTACTCCGCGGCGGCGTTTGCCCGTGACAACGGCATCGAGACCCGCATCGTCGGCCGGCCGATGGCCTTCTGGCGGAACCAGATGCCGGCCGACATGTTCCTGCGTTCCGGCCCCGATTGGCATCTCGACGCACGCGGCGAGCACACCTTCGAGGCATTCTTCGAGGATCGCGGTCTGCGACCCGCGGACTTCGACCCGATCCCGGTAGCGGTCTTCCTCGAGTACACGGATTGGTTCCGCGACTGCAAGGGGCTCGACCTCGACGAGCGCCTCGTGACCGGCCTGACCAAGCCGAACTCGGGCTTCGTGGCAACGCTGGACGACGGTACGACGATCACCGCGGACAAAGTGCTCGCCGCGCCCGGCGTCGGCTCCTTCCTCAACCTGCCGGAGTGGTACGCCGACGTCCCGCCGGCACGTCGATCGCATACCAGTGACCTGGTCTCGTTCGATTCGCTCGCCGGCGCCCGGGTCGTCATCATCGGCGGCCGCCAAAGTGCCTACGAATGGGCTGCTCTGCTGACTGATCACGGCGCCGAGCATGTGGACGTCGTACACCGTCACAGCACACCGAACTTCGCCAAGGTGAGCTGGCACTTCGTCGACCAGTACGTCGACCAGACGCTGACTCACCGTGGATGGTGGCGAGGACTTTCGCCCGAGCGGCAGCGAGCGATCGCCTCCGAGTTCTGGCAGGTCGGCCGTCTCACCCTCGAACCCTGGCTCGTCCCGCGGATCCCTGACACCGTCGTGACCAGTCATCCGGGATGTGCCGTGGTCGGCACGGCCGTCAGCGAACACGACGTGACACTGACGCTCTCCAACGGCAAGGCGCTGACCGCCGATCACGTCGTCTTCGCTTCGGGCTACCGGGCTGACCTTGCCCGGGTGCAGTACCTGAGCGGTCTCGTCGATCGGGTTTCGGTGACCGAGGGATTCCCCGACCTGACCGAGGGCCTCGAGACCTCGCTGGCCGGCCTTTACCTGACCGGGTTCGCGGCGACACGCGACTTCGGCCCCTTCTACGGATTCACCAAGGGCTGCCCGTCAGCCGCGCACATCGCTGTCACCGACATGATGGGTGGCGGCGGTGAAGAGGTAGGTGGCTGAGGTGGCGCCGGGGTCCTGGTGGCCGACGCTGCGTTCGCCGAGGTAGCTGGCGCGGCCTTTGCGGGCGAGCATGTCGATGGTGGAGTCGCGACCTTGTTCGGCTGCGAGGCGGCCGGCCTCGAAGATGCCGGGCAGGTCGTGGCGTGCTGCCGCTGCGGCGGCGATCGCGTCGATGCCGGGCGCCAAGGCGTCGTACATGGTCTTGTCGCCGGGCTCGGCGCTGCCACGTGCCACGACGCCGGCCAGGCCGGCCCGGAGGCCGAGGGCGAAGCGGCGGCTGTCGAGGGGCGAATCGTTGCCGATGGCATCACCAAGGCAGAGGAAGAAGCTGCCGAACAGCGGACCGGCAGCGCCGCCGACGTTGCTGACCACTGTGCTGCCGACCAGGTTGAGCAGATCGCCGGGGTGGTCGGGTGCGTGGTCGAGCTCAGTGGCGACCACCGCGAACCCGCGGGCCAGGTTCGTGCCGTGGTCGGCGTCGCCGATGGCGGCGTCGAGCGCGTTCAGCTGGTCGTGGTGGGTCCGGACCAGCTCGCTGAATGCGCGGATCCAGCCGGACAGCCAGCCGGCCGTGATGAGGTCGGACATCAGACTTCCTGCGCCGAGGGGGACTGCGGCGCGATCGCACGATCGGCGGTGACGCGGGACAGCGCGAGGTACGCAAGCCCGGCCAGCACGCCGGCGGTCAGCTCGGCCAGCAGGTAGACCGGGAGCTGTCCCCACTGCACGTGGCCGCCGGCGAGTTGCTGAACGAGCATCGGCCCAACGGTCCGGGCCGGGTTGATGGAGGCGCCGGTGACCGGAGCTACGGGGATGATCGCGCCGAAGACGACCAGTCCGATCGCGAGCCCCGCGAATCCCGGCGCGGCCTTGCGCTGCGTCGCGCCGAAGACGACCAGCACCAGGATGAACGTCCCCACGAACTCGGCGAGGAACGCTTGCGGCACCGAGACGCTCGCGCCGTACGTCGCGACGCCGAGCCCGAGGTCGCTCGCCTTCGACCCGAGTACGCCGAGGATCGCCGCGGCACCCACGACGGCGCCGGCCACCTGCGCGCCGACGTACGCCGGAACGAGTCGCCAGGGGAACTTGCCCGACGCGGCCAGGCCGACGGTCACGGCCGGGTTGATGTGGTTGCCGGAGATCGGCCCGAGTGCGTACACGGTCGCGACCACCGCCGCCGCGAAGGCGAACGAGATCATCCCGAGGTCGGCCATCGTGAACGGCGCCGAGCCGTTGACGATCAGGGTGGCCGGCACCGCACCCACGCCGACGAACACCAGGATCGCCGTACCGAGTGCCTCGGTCAGAAGCCGTTGGGGCAGGGAGTTGTCGTCCATCCGGAGATCCTTCCGCAGCAGGTAGAATTCCTGAAGAGCGTTCGACATTATCGAACGACCCTCGGAACATACGCCTGTGGTTCACTGCTGTAAAGACGCGTTCGATCCGCTGAGAGGATTGTTGGATGATCCAGTCCGTCGACCGGGCGATCCGGATACTCGGGGTGCTGCAGGGGGCGCGCCGGCTGAGCCTGTCCGAGGTCGCGGCCCGGCTCGACCTGCCCCCGTCGACCGTGCACGGCATCCTCAAGACGCTCCAGGCGCACAGCATGGTCGTCCAGGATCGCGACTCGAACCGCTACCAGCTGGGTCCCGCCGTCCTCAAGCTCGGCAACATCTACCTCGACACCCTCGAGCTCCGGTCGCGGGCGGCGACCTGGTCCGAGGAGCTCGCGCGCCGCAGCGGGTACGCCGTACGGACCGGCGTGCTCACGTTCGACGAGGTCGTGATCATTCACCACGAACCGAGGCCGGACGGCAGCCGGCAGATGCCGGAGGTCGGCATCGTGATCCCGTCCCACGCCAGTGCGCTGGGGAAGGCGCTCCTCGCGTTCCTGCCTGATCAGGCCGGCGAACTGCTCTCGGACGGGAAGCTGCGCAGTATGACGTCCGAGACGGTGATCGATCCCGCCGCGCTGCGTTCGCAGTTGGCAGAAGTCGCGCGGGAGGCGCTCGCTACCGAGCGCGAAGAGGCTGTCCTCGGCGAGGCCGGTATCGCGGCGCCGATCTTCGACGCCTCCGGGATCGCGGTCGGTGCGATCGGCGTCGTTCTCCCGGCCGTCGACTGGCCGCCGGCCGAGACGACCGTCACCGCCGTTCGCGAGGCTGCCCGCAACATCTCCCGGGAGCTCGGCGCGCCGCGCTGGCCCATCCCCGCCTGAGGTCCGACTGATCTTTACAGCGGTTGAGTCGACCTCTATGGTGTGAATTCCATTCGACATTGTCGAATGATGTTCAGAACATTCGGAGGTGGTTCCCTTGAAGAAGCTCATCAACACTCCGGCGGACGTGGTTCCCGAGATGCTGCGCGGGTTCGCGCTGGCCAACCCGGGGATCGTCGTCCTTGGCGACGGGGTCGTCGCCAGGGTTGATCGCGCAGCGCTCAGAGCGAAGGGACAGGTCGCGCTGATCTCCGGCGGAGGGGCCGGACACGAGCCCGCCCATGCCGGGTACGTCGGTTCCGGGATGCTGACCGCCGCGGTCGCGGGAGACGTCTTCAGCTCACCGTCCGCGGACGCCGTCCTGAAAGCGATCCGCGCGGTCGGCGGCCCGGGCGGCGTGCTGCTGATCGTGAAGAACTACACCGGCGATCGGCTGAACTTCGGTCTGGCCGCGGAGATCGCCCGCGGTGAAGGGATCGCGGTCGAGATGGTCGTGGTCGCGGACGACGCTGCACTGGCGGACAGCGACGAGAACGCCGGCCGGCGGGGTCTCGCAGGCACCGTGCTGGTCCAGAAGATCGCGGGTGCCGCAGCCGAGGAGGGGCAGTCGCTCGAGGAAGTCGCCCGGCTGGCGCGCGCGGCGGCAGCCTCGGTGGCGACGGTCGGCGTCGCCCTGTCCGGCTGCACCATCCCCGCCGCCGGCAAGGCCGGGCTGGAGCTCGGGCCGGACGAGATCGAGTGGGGCCTCGGCATCCACGGAGAACCGGGGGTCGAGCGCGGCGTGATCCCGACCGCCGACGAGATCGTCGACCGGTTGCTCGGTCACCTCATCTCCGACCGCGACCTCGGCAAGGGAGACCAGGTCGTCATGCTGGTCAACAACCTCGGCGGGACCCCGGCGATGGAGCTCGGCATCATCGCCCAGCGTGCCGTGACGCAGCTCGCGGCCAGGGGGATTCAGCTCGAGCGACTCTGGGTCGGAACCTTCCTCACCGCGCTCGAGATGGCCGGCTGCTCGTTGTCCTTGGCCCGTGTCGGCGACAAGGCGCTGGCCTTGCTCGACGCACCAACCACCACTGCGGCCTGGCCCGCAGCTCATCTCGGCCGCCTTGCGACTCACGAGCCCGAGCCCGAGCCGAATCCCACCGTGGCGCCGGCCGCGCCGGTCGACGAACGGTTGTGGCGTTCTGTTGCGGCGATCTGCAAAGCCCTGATCGACGCCGAGTCGCAACTCACCGAGCTCGACCAGGTCGTCGGCGACGGTGACCTCGGGATCAGCCTCGCCCGCGGCGCCCGCGCCGTTCTCGAGGGGAAGGCCGAGTACGACGGTGGGGACGTCGCGGCCACCCTCCGCGGGATCGCCGCAACGGTGCGACGTACCGTCGGCGGCACGTCCGGACCGCTCTACGCCGCACTCCTGCTGCGGACCGCGGCGGCCGTCTCCGCGGGCGCGTCATGGGGCGACGCTTTCGGCGAGGGCGTTGGCGCCGTCGCCGAACTGGGTGGGGCCCGGTCTGGTGACCGGACCATGCTCGACGCCTTGCTCCCGGCAGCGGCGGCATTGCGTACCGGCGACGTGTCCGACGCGGCGGCAGCGGCTCGGAAGGGGGCGGACGAGACAGCTGGAATCCTGGCCCGCCGCGGCCGTTCGAGCTATCTCGGCGAACGCGTCCTCGGCACAGTCGACCCGGGCGCGGAGGCCGTCGCGATCTGGCTCGCCGCCATCGCCACCGAACTGTCCACCGTAGAGGTCAGCTGAGTGCTAGGTTCGGCGTGATGGAGCCGGTTCGGGATGTGGTGGATGGGGTGGCGGAGCGCACCGGGTTCTCCGGGGTGGTTCGGGTTGATCGGTCGGGGGAGGTCGAGTTCTGCGCGGCTTATGGGTACGCCGACCGGGCGCACCGGATCCTGAACACGGTCGAGACGTTGTTCGCGACTGCGAGTGGGACGAAGAGCCTGACTGCGCTGGTGATCATGAGGCTCGTGGAGCGTGGGACGTTCGAGCTCGGGACGACCGCGCGTTCGCTGCTCGGCGACGACCTGCCATTGATCGCGGACGACGTGACGATCGAGCATCTGCTCGCACATCGGTCCGGGATCGGTGACTACCTCAACGAAGATGGCGACATCAGCGAGTACGTGATGCCGGTATCGGTGCACGAGCTCGCGACGACCGAACAGTTCCTGCCGGTGCTGGACGGACACGAGACCGTGTTCCGCGCCGGCGAGCGGTTCGCGTACAACAACGGCGGCTACGTCGTACTCGCGTTGCTGGCCGAACGGGCCAGCGGCGTGAGCTTCCAGGAGCTCGTGCGCACATTGGTCTGCGAGCCGGCGGGGATGGTGGACACCGCGTTCCTGCGCTCCGATGAGCTCCCGGGACGCGCCGCCCTGGGCTATCTGTCCGTCGACGGCCTGCGAACCAACGTGTTCCATCTCCCCGTGGTGGGCAACGGCGACGGCGGGATCTACTCGACCGCCGCCGACCTCAGCGCCTTCTGGGACGCACTCTTCGCCGGACGGATCGTCTCGCCGGAGCGGGTCGCCGAGATGGTGCGGCCGCACAGTGACTGGCCGGAGGAGTCCAGGCGCTACGGCCTCGGCTTCCACCTCCGCGTTGCCGGTGATGGCGTCTGGCTGGAGGGGTACGACGCCGGCGTGTCGTTCGCCGGCCTGCACCAGCCCTCGTCATCGATCACCTACACCGTCATCTCCAACTGGTCGGACGGCGCCTGGCCGGTCGTCAAGGTGCTCAACGACCGGCTCGGCGTCTGAAGGTCACTCGCCGAAGAGCATCGGTTCGTCGCCCGGGCGGAGGACGTGGCGGAAGTAGACCGGGTCGGCGAACTTCCACGGGACCTTGCCTAGTCCCTGGATGACGGTGGCGGTTCCGTTGGCGTGACCAACGGCGTACAGATAGCCGGACTGCGTGTCCTTGTCGATGCCGAGCACCAGCGTTCCGTACACGCCGCACTTCTCGATCACGAAGGCCTCGAAGCCCTGCCAGGTCGAGTCGCGGACCTTCTTCACGACCGGCTTCAGCGGCGAGGTCCGCGGGATCCGGATCGTGTAGAGCGCGCCGCCGCGGGTGTTCGCCAGGAAGGTGTCGTACGTCGCGGTCTGGCTGATCAGCGCCATCGTCTTGACCGCCGCGAAGCCGGTCGCGGTCTGCTTGTTTCCCCAGGCCGTCCCCGGGCGATCCTCCCAGCGGGTGATCGTGCCGTTGCTGCGCAGCGAGTACTGCATGTTGTACGCCGGGGGGTCGGGATACTTCCAGTACCTCGTGGTGTCGAAGAAGGTCGTGTCACCCCAGCCGCCACCGACCCGGGTGAGGTAGACCTTCGAGCGGTCGACCTGGTCGTCCTCGGTGAGGTAGTAGGCGCTGGCGTACATCGTCGAGCCGATCACCACGTTGCCCCAGTACAACCCGCCGGTACCGGTGATGTCCGGGTCGTTCGCAATGGTTCCGCTCAGCCGGACCTGGCCGTCGGGGTAGATGTCGGGGTAGCTGCGGATCACCCGCGCCGTCGGCGGCGAGGTGGAGTTGACGAGCAGGGACGGGTGGTCACCGCCGGCCGTGACGGAGCCGGCGAGCGCGTAGCACGCTGCCGAGGCGGCGGCGGTGGCCGTCGTACCGGCAGCGACCGTCGTACCGGCGTGCGCGGCTCCAGGTACGAGACCTGTCAGCAGAAGCGCAGCAACAGCTGCGGTAGTTAGTCGACCGGACATGGCGGTTCTCACTCTCCGAATAACAGCGGGGCGTCACGAGGCTCCGAGACGTGGCGGAAATAGACCGGGTCGGGGAAGGTAGCCGGTACCTTGCCGAGGCCTTGGATGACGGTGGCGGTTCCGTTGGCGTGACCAACGGCGTACAGGTAGCCGGACTGGGTGTCCTTGTCGATGCCGAGCAGCAGGGTGCCGTACTGGCCGCACTTCTCGGCGATCAGCGACTCGAAGCCCTGCCAGGTGGAGTCGCGGACCTTCTTCACGATCGGCTTCAGCGGCGCGGTGAGTGGGAGCCGGATCGTGTAGAGGGCGCCGCCCCGAGTGTTGGCCAGGAAGGTGTCGTACGTCGCGGTCTGGCTGATCAGCGCCATCGTCTTCACCGCCGCGAACCCACCGGCGGACCGTGCGTTGGTCCAGCCGAACCCGCCCTTGTCGTCCCATGCGGTGAGGATGCCGTTCGAGCGAAGCGAATAATGGTTGGTCAAGGCCCAGGGATCCGGATCATGCGGATAGCTCGTCTCGAGGAAGGTGGTGTCACCCCAGCCGCCACCGACCCGTTCGTTGAGGTGCTGCATCGGGTCGACCTCCCCGGCCTCCGTGACGATGTAGAAGCTGTCGTAGAGCCCCGAGCCGATCACCGCGTGGCCGTAGTACCCGCGGCCGGGGCTGGGGGTGACGGGTTCGTCGCCGATCAACGTGCTCAACCGGGGCCGGCCGTCGGGGTAGATGTCGGGGTACCGCGGCTTCTCCTGCACCGTTGCCGGCGATCCGGCAGTGATCACCCGGTCCGTGTGATCACCACCGGCGGTCACGGACCCGGGCTCGATCTTGCATCCAGCGGTGGCGGTGGTGTCAGCAGCCAGTGCCTCGCCCGGCACCCCGGACAGCATCCCGGTCACCAGCGCGGCGGCAGCCGCGATGCGCGCCGCAGTACTGAGTCGTCCCGACATGGTGACCATCACTCTCCGAACAGCATCTGGGCATCGCCCTGACGGATCTGGCGGCGGAAGTACACGGGATCGGCGAACGCGGCCGGTACTTTGCCGAGGCCCTGGATGACAGTGGCGGTTCCGTTGGCGTGACCAACGGCGTACGCGTAGGCGGACCGGGTGTCCTTGTCGATGCCGACCAGCATCGTCCCGTACTGACCGCACTTCTCGGCCACCAGCGCGTCGAACGCCTGCCAGGTCTTCGTGCGGACCTGCTTCACGATCGGCTTCATCGGTGAGGTGCGCGGGATCCGGATCGTGTAGAGCGCGCCGCCGCGGGTGTTGGCCAGGAAGGTGTCGTAGGTCAGCGTCTGGCTGATCAGCGCCATCGTCTTCACCGAGCTGAACCCGGTCGCGGACTGCTTGTTCGCCCACTTCACCGAGCTGTTGCCATTGTTGTACTGCATGTCCCAACGGCTCAAGGTCCCGTCGGCCCGCAGCTGGTACTGCCTGATCAGGTTCGGCAGCTTCGGGTAGTCCCAGAACCGCGTGGTCTCGAAGAAGGTCGTGTCACCCCAACCGCCACCGACCAGGTACGTCGTAGGCCTGGTCCGGTCGACGTCGCCGTCCAGGGTGAGGTAGTACGAGGTGGAGTACATGGACGAGCCCAGGACGGTGTACCCGCCGATCCACCCGCCGTACCCGGTGACGTCCGGATCCGCTTCCAGGGACCCGCTGACCCGGACCGCGCCGGCAGGGTAGACACCGGTGCGCAGTACGTCGGACGTCGCTGCGCCGACGGTGACCAGCTTGCCCGAGTGATCACCCGCAGCGGTCACCGATCCGACATGGACGTAACAACCAGCTGACGCCTGCGCTGACGCAGCCGTCCCAGCACCCACCGCTTGCGCGGCCCCAGGGGTGACTCCTAGTGCCAAAAGCGCGGCAACAGCCGCCTTGCTCAGCCGACCGGACATGCCCAGCCCCTCGGGGTCACAGTATGAAGTAGTGCTTACCTCGATACTCGCGAGGACCGAAAAGTTGCGCTGAATCAGAGGGCTGCCTTGAACCTGGGGTCCCGCCGGGTTCAATGGGGGTCGGGCTGGGTACGGGGGATCGGATGCTTATTGCCAAGCGGTACAGGCTGGGGCCTTCTGTTGGTCGGGGTGGCATGGGGGAGGTGTTCCGTGCCACGGACGAGCTGCTGGGGCGGGTGGTCGCGGTCAAGTTGCTGCTGCCGTCCGATCGGGACACGCGCGCGGGTGAGCGGTTCCAGCGGGAGGCGCGAGCCGCCGCGAGGCTGAGTGACCCGCACGTGGTCTCGGTGTACGACTTCGGTCCCCACGGCGAAGGCTTCTTCCTGGTGATGGAGCTCGTCGAGGGTCGCACCGTCGCAGCCGAGTTGGCTCAGCAGGGAACGCTGCCGAAGGATCGCGCGATCGACATCGTCGAGCAGGCCGCCGCGGGCCTGGCCGCCGCGCACCTGGAGGACGTCGTTCATCGCGATGTGAAGCCGGGCAACCTGCTGCTGACGGCGGACGGGACCGTCAAGGTCGCGGACTTCGGCATCGCTCACCTTCCAGGTGAGGGGACGAACACGCTCACGGCGACCGGCCAGATCATCGGCAGCACGCACTATCTCGCCCCCGAGCGGGCGAAGGGTGAGCAGGCGGGCAAGGCAGCCGACGTCTACGCGCTGGGTTGTGTCCTCTATCAGCTGGTGACCGGTCAGCCGCCGTTCACGGCGGAACATCCGACCGCGATTCTTTACCAGCACGTCGACACCGCTCCGGTACGCCCGAGTCTGGACCGCCCCGAGTTGGGCGGAGCGTTCGAGAGCGTCCTGCTCCGGATGCTCGCGAAGGACGCCGCCGACCGTCCGTCCGCGACCGAGATCGCGGGTGGCGCCTTGCGTGCCCAGTCACCAGCTCCCGCAAGCCTCGTGCCGGCCGTCGTGGCAGCGAACAACGACCCGGTCGTCACCGCTACGCAGCCACCACTCGACGCGCCCGGGACGCCGAACCGGACGCGAAGGAAGACCCTTCTCGTCGGAGGGATCGCCGTACTCGCGACCGGAGCGGCTGTGCTGGCCGGGGTCCTGCTCAACGGCAACGATCCGAAGCTGCCCCCCACGACCGACGTCGGTCCTGCGAGCAGCCCCAGCACGCAAGCCCCGAGCTCCACCGCGACCAGGACGGCATCGAGCGGCGGCGAGACCCGGACGAGCACCTCGACCCGGCCGACGCAAAGCGCCTCGCCGACGGCGACGCCGAGCACCGCCTCGCCCAGCGCGTCGCCGACCGGCACCTCGTCGCCGACAGCGTCGCCGAGCGCGCCCACCCGGAGCAGCACCACGCCGAGCGTTCCCACCCCAACGCCCTCGACCGGAGACTCCCCGTCGAGCGCGCCGCCGAGCAGCGCTCCGGCAACGACTCCGCCGCCTGGCACGTCGTCGCCCAGCCCGCAGCGCACTGCAACCCCGCCGGCAGCCGACTGACCCCTGCAATCACTCTAACAGCCAAAAGCGGTATTGCCCGTTAGAGTGAAGGCTCGGAGGTGGTTCCGGGTGACGTATCAGCCGGAGTTGATCGGCGGGCATCTCGCGCTCGACCTGGTGAACACCGTGGCGTGGCGTCACGATCCCACCCGCACGATCGATCGGTTCGCCGACCTGTCGAATGTGGAGCGCTGGCTGCTGGCCGCCGGCGTACGCACGGATCAAGCAGCGGTGACGCCACGGCTGCGCGACGACCTGGTGGCCGTTCGACGCATCGCGTACGAGGTCCTCGCAGGCCTCGCCGTCGGAGACCAGCCCGCTCCCGCTGCGATCGACGCGCTGCACGACCTCATCTCCGGGGCTGTCCGGTCGGCATCCGTTGAGCTGAATCCCTTCGGATGGCGGGCCGAAGATCCGGAAGACACGGTCCGGCTGGCGGTCTGGCGGTTGTTCGAGGACGAAGACCTGGGTCGGCTGCGCCGGTGCGGAGACGACGGCTGCGGCTGGCTGTTCCTGGACCGGAGCAAGAACGGCTCGCGCCGCTGGTGCAGTTCGGCCGACTGCGGCAACCGGGCTCGCGCCCGACGGCATTACGCGCGGGCCCGGGATGGATCGACAGCATGACGGGGTCCGGTCGGCAGTCGTTCGCCCGCGGCCTTCGGCTCGGCATCGGGCCGGGGCTCGCGACCGGCGTACTGGCACTGAACTTCGGTGCCGAGGCGCGGGCGCGGGGCTGGGGGACCGTGGCGCCGGTCGTGTTCTCCGCGTTCGCGTTCAGCGGGTCGGCGCAGTTCACCTTGCTCAGTTCGTTGTCCGGAGCAACGGTCCTGGCCGCGATCGTCGCGGCCATGGTGATCAACGTGCGTTACCTGGTGATGAGCGTGGCGCTCGCGCCGAGCCTGCGCGGCGGCCGGCTGGCCCGCATGCTCCAGGCGCAAGCCATCGTCGACGCTTCGTTCGTGGCCGCTCACGAACAGGGCAATCGGTACGACGTCTGGCGGATGATCGGCGTCAGTGTCCCGCAATGGATCTGCTGGACCGGCGGCACCGCGGTCGGCGTACTCGCCGCTCCGTCGCCGGATCTCATGCACAAGCTCGGGCTGGACGTGGCGTTCCCCGCGTTCTTCATCATCTTGCTGATCGACGAGGTACGTCGATCCCGCCGCGCGGTCGTTGCCTGTCTGCTCGGTGCGGTGATCTCCGCCGGGCTGTTGTTCGTCACCGGCCCCAGCTACGCCTTGCTCGGCGCTGCTGCGGCCACCCTGATCGGACTACGACGAGGGAGGTCTGATGAAGCTGTGGCTGTGCGTACTGGTGGTCAGCATCACTAACTGGTTGATGAAGGCCGCAGGCCCGCTGGTCCTGGGGAAGCGCGAGCTCCCGCCGGCCGTGGTCGGTGTCACCCAACTGACAGCTCCGGCGTTGCTCGCCGGACTGATCGTCACCGACCTCGGCGGCCGCTCGATCGACTGGACCCAACTGGTCGGCGTAGGCGTCGCCGGCATCCTCAATCTCGTCCGGATCCCGATGTTGCCGGCCGCCGCCGCAGGCGTCGCCGCCACGGCCCTCATCCGCCTGGTGTCGAACTGACCGGAGATTCAGGCTGAGGCGCCGAACAGTTCGGCTGCTCGCTCGGCGATCTCTTCGGGCGACACGTCCTGTACGTGCTGGTCCAACGCCCAGCGGTGGCCCGATGGGTCGAGGAACTGGACGGTGCGGTCGCCCCAGAAGGCGTCGTGCACCGGTTCGAAGACTGTGGCGCCCGCCTGCAGCGCCTGCGCCCAGGCGGCGTCGACGTCGGGGACCTGGACGTGCAGAGCGGCGGGTGTGCCGCCCAGAGCGGCCGGAGTGCGCATGCCGCGGTCCGGGAACTCTCCCGCCACCGCCAGCACCGTGTCGCCGAGCAGGAGGTCGATGGTCAGGGTGCGGCCGTCGGGGAGCGTGAGTCGGCTCGTCTCGCGTGCGCCCAACGCTGCGGCGTACCAGGAGGCGGCCTGATCTGGATCGTTGACGATCAAATGAATCGCTGTCTGAGTCACGCCACGACCATACACAGTGTATGGTCGCTATGTCCATACACTCTGTATGATGCTCGTATGCCTGCCGACCGCACCGTGCGCTCAGCCCGTCGATCCGGACCCGCCCAGGCGCCCGCCGAGCTTCGGGAGCGGATCCTGTCCGCGACGCGCGAGCTGCTGCAGGAGCGTCGCTTCGACGGCCTGAGCGTGGCCGACATCCTGACCGCCGCAGGCGTTTCCCGGGCCAGCTTCTACTTCTACTTCCCGAGCAAGCAGGCCGTGCTGGGTGACCTGGTGCGCGCGGCCGTAACGCAGGGGCAGCGGGCAGCTCGCCCGTGGATCGACCACGAGCAGGACCCGGTCGAAGCACTTCGAGCGGGTGTGGCTGATGGAGCGCGGTTGTGGCGTGAGAATGCCGGCGTCCTGATGGCCATCGTGGAGAGCTGGGGATCGGACGAAGGGCTTCGGGAGCTGTGGCTCGAGCAGATGAACCTGTTCACCGAGGCCGCCACAGCCCGGATCGAGTCCGACCCCGAGGCCCTACGGCACCTCGGCTCCGCGAACCCCCGCGACGTCGCCGCCTCGCTGACCTGGATGGGAGAACGTCTCTACTATCTGGCCGCCGCCGCGGTCCCGCCGTTCGACGACGAGGAAGTGCTCGTCGACACCCTCACCACCGCCTGGACCTCGATCCTGTACGGCGAGACCGGCGTTGTGCATTGATGCGCGGATCTGCATCATAGGTTCCACTATTGCGCAGAGGCTGGGATGGTGGGACCGCGATGTGGGAGTTCGTTGTCTGCGATGCGCTGGTGAAGGTGCACCCGGTCCGGGTGCCGCGGCCGGTGGCCGGTGCGACCAGGTTCCAGGCGTTCCTCGGTGAGCCGGCGTCCTTCCAGCTTGCTTACCGGCCGCCGATGGAGGCGACGTTCCGCGATCCTCGCCCACTTCGGGTACGGGTCGAGGGCGATGCGGCCGACCTGGTGGCGATGTCGTGCGTGGACCTCGTGCCGTGTGCGTTCCTTGCTCTGCCGGGGCATGACGACGGCTACGAGTTCGACGAGCCCGGGCTGTATCCGGACCTGTTGCGGCCGATGCCGGACGGTGAGGCTCCGGTCCGGTTCGGCGGTTGGGGTGCGCTGTGGTTCGACGTCACCACGACCGATCCGGCGCGGGCCGGCGTACACGAACTCACGATCGTGGTCAGCTCGCCCGACGGAGCCGAGCTCCATCGGGCCTCGGTGAGCGTCGAGATCACGGGGATCGAGCTGCCGCCGCTCGACATCGTCTCGAGCCACTGGATGCATCTGGACTCGCTTGCGGATCATTACGGCGTCGAGGTGTTCAGCGAGGAGCACTGGGCGCTGGTCGACCGATTCATGGCTTCGGCGGCCGAGATGGGTGCGACGTCGTTGCTCACCCCGGTCTGGACGCCGCCGCTCGACACGGCGATCGGTTCGTACCGGACTGTCGTGCAGCTCATCGACATCACGGCGACCGACGGCGGGCACAGCTTCGGCTTCGATCGGCTTCGCCGCTGGCTCGAGTTGTGCCGGCGCAACGGGATCACCGGCGTCGAGATCGCGCATCTCTTCACCCAGTGGGGCGCGGAGGCCACGCCTGGCATCGTGGTGGACCAGGAGCGAGCTTTCGGGTGGGACGTTGCCGCGACCGACCCGCAGTACCGGATCCTGATGGAGGCGCTGCTGCCGGCGCTGCAGGCCGTGCTCGACGAGGAGTGGGATCGCGAGCACGTGGTCTTCCACATCTCCGACGAGCCGTCCGGGGAGGGCGGGCTCGCGAGCTATCTCGCCGCGAAAGCCGTCGTCGCCGATCTCCTGAAGGGCTGGACGGTCGTCGACGCCCTCAGCGAGCACTCCTTCTACACGTCGGGCGCCGTACCCGTGCCGGTCGTCGCAACCGATCACGTCGAACCGTTCCTGGCCGAGCGGCCGGAGCGCCTGTGGGTGTACTACTGCGTCAGCCAGGACCGCGACGTCGCCAACCGCTTCATCGGGATGCCCTCGGCCCGCAACCGCGCGATCGGCCACCAGCTTTTCGCTTCCGGCGTGGACGGTTTCCTCCACTGGGGATTCAACTTCTGGTACACCTGGCACGCCATCCGCCAGGTGGATCCCTTCACGGACACCTCAGCCGGCGGCGCGTTCCCGTCCGGCGACCCCTTCGCCGTCTACCCCGGACCCGACGGAACGCCGTGGCCGTCGATCCGGCACCGCGTCTTCGCCCAGGCGATGTGGGACCACCGCGCCCTCCAGGCCATCCGCTCCGCCCACGGTCTCGACGCAGCCCTGGACCTCATCGACCCCGACCGCACCCTGCGCTTCAACCGTCCCGTCCTCGACCCGGACCATTATTACCAGGCCCGCCGACGCATGACCGCGGCGCTGACTTAGCCGAAGCTGAAGGTGAACGCTGAGATTCCCGGCGTGTAGGTGAGGGTCATGGTTTTGCGTTCGGTCGTTGGCTTGTCGACCAGTTGGTAGGCGTTGGGTGTGCCATCGACCTGGATGACCTTGTCGGGCTCGCCGGGGATCGAGACCGTGACGGTGCCGTGGCCGGAGAGCACGTGGTAGACCTTCGATGCATTGAAGTTCAGGCGTGCCTGCGAGCCGTTGGCCGACGTCACGCTTTGCGTGCCGACGGCCCAGTTGCCGCCGAGGCTGTAGGTGTCGTCCGGTTGCGCGGGGTTGAGGCCGAAGGCAACCGTCTGGCCGGGGGTGAGCTTGCCTGCTGGGCCGGCGAGGTTCGTCGAGCGTGAATAGGCCAGGTAGGTCTCCGGCGTACGACCGGCGACGCCGACGTCGGCCTTCACCGTTCCGTCCACCGGTGCGGGCAGCTTGGTGTTCGGGTTCGCGGCGGTGAGCAGTTCGCGGATCTGCTGTTCGGTCTGGGCGTAGTTGCCCTCGCCGAAGTTGATCGCGCGAACGGTGCCGCCGGCATCGATCAGGTACTTCGCCGGCCAGTACTGGTTCCGGTACGCCGTCCAGGTGGCGAGGTTGTTGTCCTGGACGACTGGATACCCGATGCCTTCCTTGCGGATCGCCGACCCGAGGTTCCCCGCGTCCTTCTCGAACGCGAACTCCGGAGAGTGGACGCCGACGATCTCCAGCCCCAGCGACTTGTAGGCCTTGTCCCACGCCAGCAGATGTGGTGTGGCGCGCTGGCAGTTGATGCACGAGTACGCCCAGAAGTCGACGAGCACGACCTTGCCCTTGAGGTCGGCGAGGGTGGTGGGCTGTCCGCCTGGAGTGTTGAACCATTTCTGGGTACCGCGGAACGCCGGCGCCGCACCGCAGGAGGCGAGTTCCGCCGCGCCCGGCGTGCACTTGCTGAGCTCGGCCGACGCGTCGCCGATCGCCGGTGCGAGTGCGCCCTGCACCGTTTTGTTCTCGGCGACCTTCTTCTCCAGCCCGCTCGTGTACGACGGCAGCGACCGCTGGATCACATCGGTGATGTTGAAGGCCAGCGCGACGGCGAGCAGGATCATCACGATCCCGCCACCGATCCGGAATCCGCGGGCATGATCGCGGTACGCCTTCACCCGCTGGGAGATCCGCGATCCGGCCGAGGCGAAGATCAGCAGCGGCAGCGCGGCGCCGAGGGCGAACGACACCGTGAGTACGACGGTCCGCCAGCCGATGTTGCCGGTGGCGCCGGCGACGGTGATCGCGGCCAGGACCGGGCCGGCGCACGGGACGTACAGCGTGCCGAGACCGAGGCCCAGGACGAAGGCGCCGTTGTTGTTCCGGTTGAGCTTCGGCAGCCGGTAGAACGGCTTCTCGATCAGGTGGCCGAGCGCCGGGAAGATCAGGCCCAGCCCGACCAGGGTGAGGATGGTCAGTCCGCCCCAGCGGAGGAAGTCGTCCGGGAGCCCGAGCGCCGACAGGATCACGGAGCCGGTGAGCGTGAAGAGGCTGAAGCTCACCACGATGCCGACGATGATCTTCAGCGGTCGCAGATCGCGGCACGGCTTCTCCAGCGTGAGCTCTTCGACCAGCAGGTCACCGGAAGCAGCGGCGGTCTTCTGACTGCCCTGCTGACCGCCGGCGCCGGCGAAGAAGATGATCGGAAGCATCGGCAGGACACAGGGGGACACCCCGGTGACCAGACCGCCCAGCAATCCGATGAAGGCCAGCGTGACCATCAGAAACACCCCAAGACGAAAGCTGGACAGGACACCCCTACTTCGTCCCTGCTCGGCCGGCGGATGGGTCTGTTCGACGAGAGCGACGCCCGGATCTGCAGGCCATCACAATCTGCCGGAGCCTGACGTTTCGCACGGGCGAGGCAGACATCGGACCGATTGTGATGGGCTGGGGATCCGCCGACCACAGCGGACCCGAACTCCTGGGTGGACCGTGCGGGGGAGGTGGCAGTTACCAGGTCCCGCGATGATCGGGGACGAGGAAGGTGAACGGGATCATCAGGAGCAGGATGGCCGCGAAGACGACGAAGCTGTGGGCCTGCGAGGTGCCGCCGTTGGCGGCGTGGTTCAGGATCGCAGTGGTGATCGAGACGGCGACGATGCCGCCGGACTGACGGAACATGCCGCGGAGTCCGGCGATCGCGGAGATCTGGTCCGGCGCGAGCTGCAGGCTGGCGTTGTTCGAGGCGGGGATGGACAGGCCCATCCCGATGCCGGTGATGCCCGCGGCCATCGCCAGCCAGGCGTACGGCGTGAGGCCGTGCGGGGCCAGCGACATCAGCGTCATCCCACCAGCGACCAGGACGAAGCCACCGATCATCGGGGCCCGGTACCCGGTACGGCGGAGCGCGAACACGGCCAGGCCCGCGACGCAGATCATCCCGACCGCCCGCGCTGTCAGCAAGGTCCCGGCCTGGATCGGCTGGATCACGTACCGCGACTCGGCGTACAGGGGGACGAGCGCGCCGAAGCCCAGCATGGCCGCGCCGAAGAGGAAGTTGATCGTGTTCATCGCCCCGAAGCCGCGGCCGCGCAGCAGGCTGACCGGGATGAACGGCGCCGCGTGCCGGTTCGCATGGCGGACGAACAGGAAGCCGAGTGCCAGCGCGAGCACCATGGCCACGATGAACAGCGGATCGGTGGGCTCCGCGCCGGCGCTGCCGAGCGAACTGATCCCGTACATGCCGAAGAGCATGGTCAGCGCCAGCAGGGCGGCGCCGGTCCCGTCGATCCGGGACGCGGCCTTCGGCGGGCTGCTCGGGATGAATCGCAGGCCCAGGACGATCAGCAGGAAGCCGATCGGGATGTTCACCACGAAGATCTCGCGCCAGGACCAGTAGGTGACGATGATGCCGCCGATGATCGGGCCGATGATGCCGCCGATCGGGAAGATCGAGGTGAACATGCCGATCGCCCGGTCCCGGTCGCGGCCGAACTGCTCGGCGACGATGCCGGTCGCGGTCGGCATGAACGCACCGCCGCCGATCGCCTGGAACGCGCGGAACACCACCAGCAGGTAGATGTTGTCGGCGAGACTGCAGCACAGCGAGGCGACGGTGAACAGGGCCGCCGCGCCGAGGAAGACCTTCTTCCGCCCGAACTGGTCGCCGAGCCGGCCGGCCAGCGGCATGACGATGATCTGGCCGAGCGCGTAGACGGTGATCGTCCAGCCGCTCCAGGTCAGCTCGGCGTGCAGGTCGCTGCGGATTGCATTCAGCGCTGTCGCCACTATGGTCTGATCGATCGATGCCATCAGCAGGGCGATCGCAACGATGCCGAAGACGAGCCGCCGGTGAGCGAGGGGCTCGCCTGAGCCGTCTGCGGCCGGATCGGTGATCACTGAGGGTGAACTCGGCGGTTCCATCGATGAATAGACTACATTGCTTGCTGGCAGGCAATAAAGGGGTTGAGATGACCGACACCGAGACGTTGAGCAAGCTTCGTGGCGTGATCTCCAAGCTCGCGCGGGAGCTCAACGCCACGGCGACCGACGAGGGCCTGACGCCGACGCAGGCCTCCGTGCTCGGCCTGATCACGTTCCGCGGCCCCCTCGGGCTGACCGAACTGGCTCAGCTCGAGGGGCTCAACCCGACCATGCTGTCGCGGGTGGTGGGCCGGCTCACGGAGCTCGGCCTGATTCAGCGGGACCCGAACCCCGACGACCTGCGCGCGGTCCAGGTCGAGGCCACCGACGCCGGCCGCCAACTGCACGAACGCGTCAAGCTGCTCCGCACCGAGGCCCTCGGCGCCTGCCTCGACCAGCTCCCGTCGGCATCCGCCCGGACGATCATCGACGCGCTCCCGGCCCTCGACGACCTGGCCCAGACCCTCCGGACGAACCGCTGACTCAGCGGACGTCCAGTTGCTTGAGCTGGTCGGCGGTGAGGGCGAGCGCGACGGCGTCCAGCGCGGATTCCAGCTGGTGGAGCTTGCTGCCGCCGAGCATCGGACGGATGCCTTGGGCAACCAGCCGGGCGAGGACCACCTGGCCACGGGACGCACCGGTTTGCCGGGCGACGTCGTCGAGCGCGGCGAGGCGACGGGTGTTGCCCAGGTGGTCGTACGCCTCCGGGATCTGCTTGTCCGGGTTGTCGTAGGCACCGGCCAGCAGCGGGGTGTAGGCCCAGACCTCCATCCGGTGCTCCCGCGCGTGGTCCAGCTGCTCGTCGCTGAGTTGCCCGAACGGATGCGCGGTGTCCTCCGGCAGGGTGCCGGGGCGGACCTTCAGGTAGGTGGCGCTCAGCTGTAGCGCGTCGATCGGCGCCAGGCCCTTGGACCTGGCGTGGGTTCGGGCGCGCTCGACGCGCCAGGCCGGATGGTTCGAGGCGCCGACCCGTCGTACCTGACCGGCTTCGTTGAGTTCGGCGACGGCGTCGACGGTTTCCTCGATCGGCGTACGGCGGTCTTCCTGGTGGAGCCACAGCAGGTCGACCTGATCGATGCCGAGCCGCTCGAGGCTGCCGGCGAACGCGTCGTGGATCGCCCGCCGGCTGAGGCCCGCGCGCTCATCCGGCCACGAGCCGGCCCACAGCGGTTCCGCGCCGACCTTCGTGGCGATCCGGATCCGGTCGCGGACGCCCGGCCGGGCGGCCAGCCAGCGGCCGAGCACGCGCTCGCTGGCGCCGCCGCGTCCGTCCGGGCTCGCCCAGAACGAGTAGCAGTCGGCGGTGTCGATCCAGACACCGCCGCGCTCGACGAAGCGGTCGAGCAGTGCGAACGACGTGTCCTCGTCGATCGCCGTACCGAACATCATGGCGCCGAGCACCAAGGGGGAGGTAGGAAATGTCATGCCGACGAAGATGCAACCTGGAGCGCGCACCAGGTCAAGTCGGCTCAGTTCTCGAGCTGCGACCGGTACCAGGCCGCCTTCTCCTCCAAGCGGGCACGCTGCGACTCCAGCTCGGCGATCCGGCTCTGCACCACCGCCGTGTGTTCCTCGATCAGCGCGAGCCGCTCCGGCATCGTCTCCGCCGATCGCGCGAGCTCGCCGTACCGCCGCAGCCGTTCGATCGGCATCCCGGTGTCGCGCAGGCAGCGCAGGAAGTCGAGCATCGCGAGATCGTCGTCGGAGTACTGCCGCCGCCCGGCGGAACTGCGCGCCACGGGCGGGAGGATGCCCTCCCGCTCGTAGTAGCGCAACGTGTCGATGCTGAACCCGGACCGCTCAGCAGCCTCCGCCGGACCGTACGTCGTCATACATCGAGCCTAGCTGCAGCGCCGGTCGCTCACGGGAGGACGCCCGCGGCTGTCATGACTGCTCGGGCTTCCGGTGGGATGGTGCCGGTGAGTTGGGTGTTGCCGGTGACTTGGTTGTTGTAGCCGGGGCCTTCGGGGTTGCGGGCGGGGCCGATGTCCCACCAGTTGCCGGTGACGAGGTTGTCCTTGGTGTTGAAGGTGTCCGGGTTGCCGGCGTCGGAGTTGATGTAGACCCAGCTGCTGCTGCCGAGGAACACGTTGTTGCGCATCACGACGTACCTCGTGCCCTGGTCGATCAGGGCGCCGAACGTGGTCTGGCTGTCGTAGACGTAGTTGCGTTCGATCACGGTGCCGGGGCTGGACGAGAGGGTGTAGATGCTGCCGCCGTCGTGCATCGCCTGCTTGGTGTCGTGGATGAGGTTGCCGGCCACAAGGTTCTCGCGGAACGTCGTGGGCGTCCGGTAGATCGGCTGGTAGTTGTACAGCCCGGCGTTCAGGTAGTACAGGTTGCCGCCCGGGTCGTTGATGCCCCATCCCCAGCCGATGTCGATGCCGTCGTACGGCAGGTCGGTCAGGGTGTTGTGGGTGATCGTCGCCCGGGTCACGTACGTCGACAGGATGCCGGCGTTGTCGCGGTACTCCTTGCTGACGCCGGCGATGGTGTTGTCGCTGATCGTCACGTCGCGGTTCGTCATCCGCGGATCGCGAGGATGATGGGCGTCCGGCTGTACGCCGCCGACGACGATCGCGGACGCCGCGCTGTCGGTGAAGGTGTTCCGCAGTACGGCGGTGTTGCTGACGCCGTACCCGGTGCCGGAGACGTGGGCGTTCGGGTCCATGCCCAGGCCGAGCCCCACCGATCCGAGCTGCTGGAAGTTGTTGCCCGCAAAGGTGATGTGCGCTGCGGCGGACACCTGCACGGCGGCAGGGATCTGATGCCACTCGTTGCGGGTCTTCTCGAACTCCGGGCAGCCGTTCTGGCAGCTGGTCAGGAAGTCGGCCGGCTTGGCGTATGTGCCGACCGCGTGCGCGCCGCTCTGCTGGTCGACGTACCCCTGCGGTCCGCTCGGGAAGTTCCAGGTCGTGTGCGCGAACGTCAAGTTGCTGAAGGCAAGGTTCTGGACGGGGTCGCGGTAGCTCCCGCTGACCTGGACGAGCGACTCGAGCCGGGGGAGCCGTACGTCGGTGGTCCGCAGCGACTGCCCGTCGGCCGGGCGGTAGTACACCTTCCCGTGAGCGGAGTCGAGGTACCACTGGTTCGGGCCGGAGATCAGCTCGTAGGCGTTGTTGATGTACAGCGCGCCGCGGGCGTACGGCGACTTGAGGGTGTCGTACCCGAAGTTGTTGTTGTCCCAGGCCGGCTGCTCCATCACCAGGGTGCTGCCGTCGACCGATCGGACCGGGGAGTAGCGGTCGGTGAACGAGCCGAGCTCCTCGATCTCGAGGTCACCGGGGTTCGACAGGCCGGCGATGCGCGCCGCCAGTGTCGCGTCGTTGACGGTGAGACCGCGCTGGCTGAAGACCAGGTGCCCGCGGGTGTTCTTCGACTCCGCGAGCAGCAGTTGGGTGCGCTGCGCGAGCTTTCCGTCGACGTACAACTGCCGGGACTGTGTGCCGACCGGGACGTTGGCGGACCAGATGTTCTTGGCCGGATCGTGCAGCGTCCAGCCGGTCACCTTCGAGCCGCCGGAGAGCGTGGCGTCCTGGCCCGGGACGCTCTGCCAGGTGACGGTGTGGCCGTTCCGGCCGCCGTCGCGGGCGTCGAAGCGCAGCGGTGTCTTCAGTTCGTAGGTCCCGCCGGCCAGGAGCACGTGGACGTTGGACCGGGCGTTGTTCGCCCGGACCAGGGCCTGGGCGGCCTGCAACGTTCGGACCACGTGGTCGGCTTCGACGGGCTTCGTGCCGTCCGGCGCAACCAGGATCACTTCGGTGCGCGACGGTACGGCGGAGGTGGTGGTGGTGGAGAGGGCGAGGGCAGCCAGCGCGAAGGCGGAGATGGCGGCTGTTCCGGCCAGGGCGCGGAGCGGACGAGGTCGGGTCATGCGCACTCCTATGTTGACAGTTGTCAGACATCAGTGAGCAGGAACCTAGGGCGGTCGAGGTGCCGCGTCAAGATCAGGCCGGGCGGCGGCGTTCCCACGCTGACCGGATGTGGTCAGTCATGGCCTGGGTCGCGCCGGCCGCGTCGCGGTCGAGGATGCGCTCGAGCACGACCCGGTGCTCGGAGTTCGTGATGCCGACGTCCTCGATGCTCGGGTGGCCCTGGTAGCGCATGCTGGTGCGGGCCTGGCTGTGCACGCTGCTGACGATCGACCGGGCGAGCCGGTTGCCCGACGCGGCCATGATCCGGTCGTGGAACTCCACGTCGGTCTGGATGAACACCTCTGGCCGGGTGGTGTCCGCCTCGAGCCGGTGGAAGACCGCCTCGATCGCGGCCCGGTCCTCGTCGGTCGCGCGCTCCGCGGCCACGCCGGCCAGGTTCGACTCGAGCGCGATCCGGACGTCGACCAGCTCGTCCAGGATCGTCAGGTTCGCGTCGTGCTTGACGGCCGCGCCGAGGACGGCCGAGTCCAGCAGGTTCCAGCGGGAGTCGTCGTTCACCACGGCGCCGACACCACGGCGTACCTCGACCAGGCCCTTGGCCTCGAGCAGCTTGACCGCCTCACGCACCGTGATCCGGCTGACCTGGAACTGCTCCGAGAGCGCCGACTCGGGCGGCAGCACCGCGTTCGGCGAGATCGAGCCGGACACCACCCCGTCGACGATCGATTCCACCACCAGGTCCGCGAGCCGCGCCGGGCGCGCCGCGGCCGCTGCCGGTGCGAGTCGTACGGTCGCCTGTCCGAGCTCCGCCACGCCGTCCTCCAAGTGTTCCCGTGGTGCCTACCCCACGGATTGTCACTCAGTCTGCAGCAGTCAACAAACTCTTGACAACAGACAACAGACAACTAACAATCAACGCCGAGCCTGGAGCTCCCCGCATCTGATCCAAGGAGGGCGTCATGTCGACCGCCTCAACCCGAACCCCGAAACGCCGCTGGGTCGCCGCCGCCCTCGTCTCAGCGCTCGCCGGTGCGACCTGTTTGGCCACGGCCGCCTGCGGTGCCGCCGCGCCGCAGAGTCAGGCCGGCGGCGGCACCGCCGAACAAGCGCAGAAGCTCGTCGTCTGGGACTGGCACTCCGGCGACGCGAGCACCAAGGCGTACTACGACAAGGCCAAATCCGACTTCGAGGCCAAGCACCCCGGCGTCCAGGTCGACTTCGTGGCCCAGCCGTACGACCAGTACTACACACTGCTCGGGACCGCGATCCAGGCCGGCAAGGGCCCGGACATCGCGATGTTCAACGGCGGCGCCCAGATGCGCGAGCGTGCGACCTCGCTGCTGCCGCTCGACGACAAGACGGCTGATCTCAAGGACCGGCTGGTCGGCTGGGACGCGTTCAAGGACGCGGGCACGACGTACGCCGTACCGATCACGCTGCAGGGCTTCCCCTTCTACTACAACAAGGCTGTCTACAAGAAGGCCGGCCTCGACCCGGAGACGCCGCCGAAGACGCTCGCGGAGCTGCAGACCGACTGCGCGGCGATCAAGAAGTCGGGCAACGTGTGCTTCAACCTTGGCAACAAGGAGGGCATCGGGATCGAGTTCTTCCTGTCCGGATTCGCCCCGGGCGTGTTCAGCCCGGCGCAGTACGACGCCTGGCTGGCCGGCAAGCGGGACTGGAAGTCGCCCGAGGTGAAGCAGATCTTCGATCTCTGGAAGCAGACCAACGACGACGGCTGGTACAACAAGGGCGTCAACTCGACCGCCATGTTCAACGACCAGTTCACGATGTTCTCCGGTGGCAAGGGCGGCAACGTGATCGGGCTGATCTCGGACACCGCGCACTGGAAGTCCTTCGACGAGTTCCTCGGCCCGGACCTCGGCGTCTACCAGGCGCCGATCCTGAACCCGGCCAACGTCTCGAAGACGTTCCTGCCGGCCGAGGGCGGCATCGGGTACGGCGTGATGAAGTGGACGAAGTCGCCGGATCTCGCGGTCGACCTGATCAAGAGCCTGGCCGGCACCGACGCGGAGAAGCAGTTCTTCGAGAAGGCCGGTGCGATCGCGGCCGACAAGACCATCGACACCTCGACGGTCGACGTCAAGGCGGCCGGTCAGATCGTCTCGTGGCTGCCCGACAGCAAGCCGCTGCTGCACACCGCGCTGTCCGCGAAGACGCTCGACCTGATGCACCGGCTGTCACAGCAGCTGATCAGCGGTGACGTGACCGTCGACGCCGCTCTGACCCAGTTGGCAGCGTCCGACAAATGACCTCCGCGGGGGAAGCCATCACCACGCCACGCCGTACGACGGCACGCGTCCGCCGCTGGCACATCAGTGAGCACAAGCTCGCCCCGCTGGTGCTGGTGACGCCGGCGCTGCTGGTCATCGTCGGGCTGCGGATCGTGCCGCTGATCCTCGGTGCGCAGTACTCGCTCACCGGGGACGGCGCCCGGAACGGGATGTTCGTCGGCCTCGGCAACTACCGGGCGCTGGCCGGCGACCCGGTCTTCCGGACCGCGATCAAGAACGTCGGGCTGCTCTTCGTGGCCCTGCCGGTCGCGGTGGCGGTGCCCGGGATCCTGGCCACCTTCTTGTTCCTGAAGGTGCCGGGGCACCGGTTCTACCGCAGCGTGTACTTCTTCCCGGTGGTGCTGTCGCCGGTCATCATCGGCGCGATCTTCAACATCCTGCTCTCCTACGACGGCCCGCTGAACCAGGGCCTCGGCAAACTCGGGATCGGCCCGGTGGACTGGCTGGGCAACTCGCACGTCGCGATCTTCTCGGTGATCGGCGTGCACATCTGGGCCACGTTCGGGATGGCGCTGGTGATCTTCATGGCCGGGTTCTCGACGCTGGACCAGTCGTTGCTCGACGCCGCGAGATGCGACGGGGCCAACCTGCCGCAGACCATCCGGCACGTGGTTGTCCCGGAGCTGAGCCGGACCATCCAGTTCGTCTTCGTCACGACGATGATCGGGATGCTGACCGGCATGTTCGGCCTGGTCTACGTGATGACCGCGGGCGGTCCGGGCGGTGCGACGTACCTGCCGGAGTTCTACGTCTGGGTCACCCAGGGACAGATGAACAGCCCGGCGCTCGCCTCGGCCGCGTCGATGGTGCTGTTCGTGCTGATGCTGGTCGTCGGGCTCGCGCAGATCCGGCTGATCAAGCGCGTCACCAAGGAGGTGTGACCGATGCGCGAGCGTGGGTTCGGCCGCTGGGTCGTCGCCGTACCGATGTGTCTGTTGGCGTTGGCAACGATCTATCCGATGCTGTTCACGCTGAACGTGGCGATGAAGTCGCGGCGCGAGTACGTGCTGAACCAGTTCTCGCTGGCCGATCACCTCACGGCCGCGAACATCGCCGACGCGTGGAACACGTCCGGGCTCGGCCGGTACACGTTCAACTCGGTCGTGGTCACCCTCGGCGCGGTCACGCTGTTGCTGCTGCTCGGCTCGATGGCCGGCTTCGCGTTCAGCCAGTTGACGTTCTGGGGCCGGAAGTGGTTGTTCCTGGTCTGTTTGGGTGCGCTGATGATTCCGTTCCAGGTCATCATGGTGCCGTTCTTCCGGGTGCTCGGGCAGACCGGACTGCTGGACACCCACCT
The DNA here is from genome assembly GCF_036226565.1 of Kribbella sp. NBC_00709. Classification (GTDB taxonomy): domain Bacteria; phylum Actinomycetota; class Actinomycetes; order Propionibacteriales; family Kribbellaceae; genus Kribbella. Next base: position 8,410,001 of record NZ_CP108996.1, on the reverse strand, counting down.
GGGCCTGATCCTCGCCTACACCGGGCAGTTCCTGCCGTTCACGATCTTCCTGATGACGAGCTTCTACTCGCGGATCCCGGCCGAGGTGATCGAGGCGGCCCGGGTCGACGGCAGTACGACGCTCGGCGTGTACCGGCGGATCATGCTGCCGCTCGGACGGCCCGCCTTGCTGTCGGTCGGCATCCTGAACGCCTTGTTCTGCTGGAACGACGTACTGATCTCGCTGCTCGTCATGCAGTCGGAGCAGAACCGGACGCTGATGGTCGGCGTCACCGCGCTGCGCGGTCAGTACTCCGACAACATCCCGCTGTTCGCGGGTGGCGTCCTGGTCGCGGCCCTGCCGGTGATCGCGATCTACCTGTTCTTCCAGCGGCAGATCACCGACGGCGTCACGGCCGGCTCGACCAAGGGATGAGCATGCGAATCACGGGATATCGGACCGCCACGACGGTGCATGACTGGGGCCGGCCGATCGGTGACGCGAACGGGACCGTTGGCTCCGGGAAGACGTCGGTGCCGATCGTCGTACTCACCACCGACTCGGGGCTGGAAGGTATCGGGCTCGGGTCGCACGACGGTCTGGACGTGGTGTTCCCGGCGATCGAGGACCAGGACCCGCGGGCGGTCGTCGCGCTGTACGACCGGATGTTGTCGTGGGTGTTCAAGCGCGGTCACACCGGCGCGGTGTTCGGTGCGATCGGTGCGCTGGACATGGCGTTGTGGGACCTCAAGGCGAAGGCGGCCGAGCAGCCCCTGTGGCGGTTGCTCGGGGCGCACGATCACGTCGTACCGGCGTACGCGTCGGGGCTCGACAGTCCGCTCGCGGACGAGGAACTGGTCAGGCTGCACAAGCAGTTCGCCGAGCGTGGTCTGCAGGCGGTGAAGCTGAAGGGCGGGCTTGATGTCGCCGCGGATCTGCGGCGGCTCGAGCTGCTCAGCGCGCTGTACCGCGAGCACACCGGGCACGCGCCGGCGCTGATGCTCGACGCGAACGAGTCCTGGTCCCGCAAGGAGGCGGTCCGGCACATCCGCCGGATCGAGGAGCACGTCGACCTGGCCTGGATCGAGGAGCCGGTACGGCGCTGGGACGTCGACGGGCTCGCGCTCGTGACGCAGTCGGTGAAGGCCGCGGTCGCGACCGGCGAGAACCTGACCGGGCTCGAGCAGTTCCGTCCGCTGGTGGCCGCGAACGCGGTGGACGTCGTGCAGACCGGCAGCGTCTGGGGGATCACGCACTTCCTCCGGGTGGCCGCGCTGGCGCATGCGTTCGATCTGCCGATCAGCCCGGTCGGGTACGACGGGAATCCGCTGGGGCACGCGGCGGCCGTCGTACCCAATCATCTGTCGATCGAGATCCAGGATCTCGTGACGCCGATCGGGATCACCGCCGACCAGGAGATCGTGGACGGTCATCTGGTTCTCGGCGACTCGCCCGGTCTCGGTTACACCGTCGACGAGGCGGCCATCGCGCAGCTCGGTGACGCCGCCGACTGGGGTTCTGGCGCCGGGCCACATGTCCGTCCTGATCGCGCCGGCCGCCGCCTGGTCGGCAAGCCGGCAATCCGATGGGAGGCCGATGAATAAGTCCGCTGTGGTGACCGGAGCCGGTGGATCCCTGGGGCGGGGGATCGCGCTGCGGCTCGCGAGCGACGGGTACGGCGTCGCGCTGCTCGATCTGCCTGGTGACGGATTGGAGGAGTCCGAGGCCGCGATGAAGGCGGGCGGCGGGCGGTACGCCGTACTCCCGATCGATCTGCGCGACTCGGACGGCCTGGTCGCGACGATCGCGGCTGCCGAGGAGCAACTCGGACCGCTGCACGTGTTGGTGAACAACGCCGCCATCTACCCGGCGACACCGTTCCTCGACATCTCGCTCGCGGAGTACGACGACGTGGTGGCGGTCAACCAGCGCGCGTACTTCGTCGCCGCCCAGGCCGCCGCACAGTCGATGCAGGTCCGGCAGGCCGGTGCGATCGTGAATATCGCATCGATCACCTGGCACGGCGGCTGGGACAAGCTGGCCAGCTATGTGAGCACGAAGGGCGCCGCGGTCGCGTTCACGCGGGCACTCGCCCGTGAGCTCGGCCCGGACGGCATCCGGGTGAACGCGGTCTCGCCCGGTGCGTTCCCGACCAAGGCGGAGACGATCCACGAGAACCCCGAGCTCTACAACGAGTTCGTCCTCGACCATCAGTCGATCAAACGCCGCGGTACCCCGGCCGAGATCGCCTCGGTGGTCTCGTTCCTGACCGGCCCCGACGCATCGTTCGTCACGGGGCAAACGATCAATGTCGACGGCGGATGGGTGATGGAGTAGTGAACATCTTCGGGGAAGCGTTGTCCGCTGCCGCGTTGCGCGAGCGGACGGGGGACCTGGCCAGTGTGGCCGGCGTCCGGGAAGTTGTGTTGGGCAACGGTGTCGAGCGGGGTGTGCGAGCCGTCCAGCTGCGGAGTGCGGCAGGGCTCGAGGTGGAGGTGCTGGTGGATCGGGCCCTTGATCTCGGGGCGGCTCGGTTTCGCGGCGTACCGTTCGGGTGGCGGTCGGGGAACGGGTTCCGGCATCCGGGGCTGCATCAGAACAACGACGAGGGCGGGCTGTCGTGGTTGCGGGCACTCGACGGGCTGCTGGTCTCCGGGGGACTTGATCACACACTGTTCGGCAACGAGGTGGATGCGGGGCAGTACGGGTATCCGCCGAAGCAGACCGTGTCGCACGGATTGCACGGCCGGCTGACCGCGATCCCTGGGCGGCTGCTGGAGGCCGGTGAGATTTGGGATGGCGACCGGTGCACGTTGCGGGTGCGCGGTGAGGTCGTGCAGGCGACCTCGTTCGGTGAGCATCTTCGGCTGACGCGCACCGTCGAGGTGGACTTCGACGGGCTCGATCTCCGGCTGCACGACGTCGTCGACAACCTGGGGTTCGAGCGTACGCCGCACATGTTCCTGTACCACTTGAACTTCGGCTGGCCGATCGTTGATGCGGGCACCGAGTTCGTTGCCCCGGTCACCGGGACGCCCTGGCGGAGCGATTCGTGCGCCGAGCAGGGCGTCTCGTACCGCGTGCTGCCCGATCCGCAGCCTGGGTTCGTCGAGCAGGTGTACGAGCACAGCCTGGTTGCCGACGACAACGGCCAGTACCGGGTCGCGCTGATCCGCGGCGACAGCACCTTCGGCGTCGAGGTGGCGTGGGACGCGGCGACGATGCCGTGCTTCTTCGAGTGGCAGAACCTGCGCAGCGGCCAGTACGCCGTCGGCCTCGAACCGTCGACGCACCACGTCGCCGGTGACGCCGCCGCGCGCGACGACGGATCGATGACGTGGCTCGAGCACGGTGAGTCCCGGACGTACCGCACCACGATCCGGGTGCTCGACGGCACCGAGGCCACCTCGTCCGCCCGGGACGCGATCCGTCGCGTCTCCGGCCAGCCCGACTGACGGTAAGGACCAGCTATGACGAACCGCATTCTCGAAGGCTTCCGCGTGCTCGACTGCTCGATCGCCATGGCCGGGCCGTTCGCCGCGCAGCGTCTCGGCGATCTCGGCGCGGATGTCGTCAAGGTCGAGCCGGTGACCGGCGAGTGGCAACGGCACGCCGCGGCCGGCGGTGCCAAGGGCAACGAGATCAACGTCTCGTTCCTGTCGCTGAACCGGAACAAGCGGTCCCTCGCCGTCGACCTCAAGTCCGACGCCGGCAAGCAGGTGCTCCTGCGCCTGGTCGAGACCGCGGATGTCTTCCTGCAGAACTATCGCCCCGGCGTGGCCGAGCGGCTCGGCGTCGACTACACGACGCTGTCGGCGATCAATCCGCGGCTGGTCTATGTGTCGATGTCCGGGTACGGCGAGGACGGTCCGCACCGCAACCTGCCCGGCCAGGACTTGTTGCTGCAGGCAAAGTCCGGTGCGATGTTGTCGACCGGGCGTCACGGCGAGCCGCCCCAACCGGCCGGCCAGTACCTCGTCGACGCCGTCACCGCGTCGACCGCCTTCGAGGCAGTGCTGGCCGCGCTGCTGCACCGCGAGCGCACCGGCCAAGGCCAGTTGGTCAAGGTGAACATGCTCGACGCCATCACCACGCTGCAGATGCAGGAGCTGTCGGTGTTCACGGCCGGCGGGGTTCCGCAGCAGCGGGGCGCCGAGCCGCACGCCCATGTTTACATCCGCTCACCGTACGGGACCTTCAAGACCGCGGACGGCTTCCTCGCCCTGGCGATGCCGGATCTGCCGACGCTGGGCCGGGTCATCGGCGAGGACGCGTTCCTGGAGATGGATTCCGAGGTCCACGGGTGGACGCATCGCGACGAGGTGTTCCGGCGTACGGCGGATCGGCTGCTGGCGCGGACGACCGAGGAGTGGCTGACGGACCTGACCGCGGCCGGGATCTGGTGCGGGCCGGTGTACGACTACGAGCAGTTGGTGAACGATCCGCAGATCCGCCACAACGGCACGTTCGTGGAGTACGACCATCCGACCGAAGGGCACGTGAAGACGCCAGGCTTCCCGTACCGCTTCGAGAAGACGCCGGCGACGATCGAACGCGGTGCGCCACTCGTCGGCGAACACAGCCGGGACGTGCTCGCCGAGGCAGGGTTCACGGCGGACGAGATCGACGAGCTGATGGCGAGCGGGGCGATCGTCGAGACCAGGCTGCCGGATCCGGTGCGGTGATGCGCGGGCTGACCTGGGATCATCCACGCGGCCGTGACGCCTTGATGGCCGTCGCTCCCGACGGCCTGACCTGGGATGTGCATCCGCTGAGCGGGTTCGAGTCGACACCGATCGAGGAGCTGGCCGAACGGTACGACGTCATCGTGCTCGACCATCCGCATCTTGGTGATGCCCTCAGGCACAACTGCTTGCAGCCGCTCGACGACCTCGTCGATGGCGAGTTCGTCGGACCGAGCGTGGCGTCGTACCGGATGGACGGGAAGTTGTGGGCGCTGCCGCTGGATGCGGCCACGCAGGTGGCCGCGACCCGCGTGGATCTGGCCGGCGTACCGCCTCGGCTGTGGTCGGACGTGATCGAGCTGTCGCGTCGTACGCCGGTCGCGCTGTCACTGGTCGGACCACATGCACTGCTGACGTTCGCGTCGATCTGCGTCGCGCTGGGGGAGGAGCCGGACGGGTTCGAACCGACGCCGATCGCGGGCCGGGCGCTCGAGCTGATGATCGACCTGGCATCCCGTGCACCCCGGCACACGCTCTCGCTCGATCCGATCGGGTTGCTCGCGGACATGACCGCGGACGACGCCGTCGCGCACTGCCCGCTGGTCTACGGGTACGTGAACTACGCCTCCGTGGCGCTCGATCGCCGGGTGACGTTCACCGATGCGCCGAGTGAGCGGCCGGGATCGCGGCCCGGGTCGACGATCGGTGGCACCGGCCTCGCGGTCAGCACGCGGTGCGAGGTGACGCCGGAGCTCGCCGCCCATCTGCAGTGGTTGCTGTCGGCAACCGCACAGGACAGCTTCATCCCGGAGCACTCCGGACAACCGGCCAGGTTGAGTGCCTGGACGTCGGACCAGGTCAACGCGCCGGTCGGGGACTTCTACCGCGGCACGCTGCGGACGATCACCTCGGCGTGGGTCCGGCCGCGGTACGCCGGATACATCGCGTTCCAGATCGCGGCGAGCGAGGTGATCCGCGAGATCGTGGCGGGCGCTGTGCCGATCGCAGTGGGCCTGGACCGGATCAGCAGCCTGCACAAGGAAGGGCTTTCATCGTGAGCACCGTATTGTTCGAGCAGCACGGACACGTCGCCGTCATCACGCTCAACCGGCCGGCCAAGCTGAACGCGGTCACGCAGGAGATGTCCGACGCACTCGTCGAGCTGGCCCAGCGCTGCAACGAGTCCGACGAGATCCGCGCCGTCGTGCTGACGGGAACAGGGCGCGCGTTCAGCGCCGGGTCGGACATCCGCGAGCTGGACAAGTACGAGACGCCGTGGGCGTTCCGGAATCGCGAGGACTACTGCGACTCGCTCAAGCTGTTGCGGAAGCCGATCGTTGCCGCAGTCAACGGGTACGCGCTCGGCGGTGGGCTGGAGACCGCGCTCATCTGCGACATCCGGATCGCGTCGACGACCGCGAGTTTCGCGGCCGCGGAGGTGAAGCTCGGGTGGATCGGCGGCGGCGGGATGTCGGCGTTGCTGGCGCACTCGATCGGGCCGAGCAACACCGCGATGATGTTGATGACCGGGGATCCCGTCGATGCGCAGCGGGCGCTGACGTGGGGGCTGGTCAGCGAAGTACTGGAGCCCGATGCGCTGCTGCCGCGTGCGCTGGAGCTGGCCGAGACGATCGCGTCCCGCGCCCCGATCGCGGTCGAGACCGCGAAAGCCAACCTGGCGGCCGCCTACAACCTGCCGCACGACCAGGCCGTCGCGTACGAACGCGATCTCCAGACCGTCTGCTTCGCCACGAACGACGCCGCCGAGGGCCGCGCCGCCTTCGCCGAGAAACGCACGCCTCGGTTCAGCCGGGCCTAGTGTCCTGGGTCGGAGAGGTTGCGGCGGATCCAGTTCTCGATGCCGGCGACGTGGGCGAGTGACAGTGCGGCGGCGACGCTGGGTTGGCGGTCGCCGATCGCCAGCGCGATGGCCCGGTGCTCGCGCTGGGTCTGCCCGAAGGAGTCTTCCTGGGTGACGCCGCGCCAGATCCGGGCGCGGTGGGTCCGGCCGGCGACGCTGTCGACGAACGAGCACAGCACCGGGTTGCCGGCCGCGGCCGCGATCCGGTGATGGAACTCGAGATCGTTCGCGACCACGTCCCCGACCGGACTGTCCGCATCGACAGCCTCGGTCAGGGCGAGCAGCTGTCCGGCGTCCTCGTCGCTCATGAGCAAGGCGGCCTTCTCGGCTGCCATCGGCTCCAGGGCACGGCGGAGTTCGAACAGGTCGAGGATGCTGGAGTCCTGATGGAAGTCGATGATGAACCCCATCGTCTCCAGCAGCAGATCGGGCGACAGGCTGGTCACGTACGTGCCGTCACCCCGGCGTACGTCGAGGACGCGCAGCATCGACAGCACGCTGACGGCCTCGCGCAGCGGGCTCCGGGAGATGCCGAGCTGCTCGGCCAGATCCGCCTCGCGTGGCAGCTTGTCACCCGGCTTGAGACGGCCGTCGAGGATCATCGCCTTGATCTTCTCGATCGCGACATCGGTCAGGGCCATCTGTTTCCTCTCGTTCTCAGTCCTTCGGGCGCATCCGCAGCGTAGCCATGCCGCCGTCGACCGCAAGCGCCGTACCCGCCGTCGAACCGGACGAGGGCCCGGCCAGGTAAACGATCGCGAGCGCGACTTCTTCCGCGGTCACCAGGCGGCCGTGGGGCTGCCGCGCGTCGAGTGCGGCGCGTTCGGCGACCGGGTCGGGCGCGGAGTCGAGCAGGCGCTGGACCCACGGAGTCGCGGCCGTTCCGGGGTTGACGCAGTTGACCCGGATTCCTTCGCGCAGGTGGTCGGCGGCCATTGCCATCGTCAACGACTGCACCGCGCCCTTCGTGGTCGAGTACAACGCACGCTGCGGAATGCCCGTGGTCGCGGCAACCGAGGCAACGTTGACGATCGCAGCGGCCGGTGACTGCCGCAGGTAGGGGAGCGAAGCCCGGCTTACCCGTACTGCGCCCATCACGTTGACCTCGAAGACCTGGCGCCACTGCTCGTCGGGATTGTCCTCGACGGTGCCTTGCGCCCCGATGCCGGCGTTGTTGACCACGACATCGATCCGGCCGTACGTATCCACGACCTGCTGTACGGCGACGCGCACGCTCTCGTCATCGGACACGTCGGCCCTGATCGCGAGCACGCCGTCCGGTGATCCGGACGGGTCGAGGTCGAATGCCGCGACCTCGGCGCCGCGAGCTGTCAGCTCTCGCGCAACGGCGGCGCCGATACCGGATCCGCCACCGGTGACGATCGCGACCAGACCGTCGTACTCGCCGCTCATCGGCCGGCCTCCCACGCGACGTAGTCCTGCCGCTGGCTGCCGAGCCCGTCGATCTCGAGCTCGACGACGTCGCCCGGGCGCAGGTACGGGAAGCGGCCCGACAACGCGACACCCTCCGGGGTCCCCGTCATGATCAGGTCGCCCGGGTCGAGCACCATGTACTGACTCAGGTCGTGGATGATCGTCGCGACATCGAAGATCAGGTCGGCGGTGCTGGAGTCCTGCCGCGGCTCGCCGTTCACGAAGCTGCGCAGGCCGAGCTTGTGGTGCTCGACCTCGTCGGGTGTCACCAGCCACGGACCGATCGGGCTGAAGCCGGCGGCGATCTTGCCCTTGCTCCATTGACCGCCGGAGCGCTCGAGCTGGAACTCCCGATCCGACAGGTCGTTGGCCACGACGAATCCGGCGACGTGGTCGAGGCTGTCCGCGGGGGAGTCGAGGTACGACGCCCGCTTGCCGATCACGACGGCGAGCTCGACCTCCCAGTCCGTCTTGGTGCTGCCGCGCGGGATGACGACCGGGTCGTTGGGACCGGCGAGGGTGTTCGGCGCCTTGAAGAAGACGACCGGTTGCTTCGGCGGTTCGGCGCCCGATTCGGCCGCGTGGGCGGCGTAGTTCATGCCGATGCAGACGATCGCGCCGGGCCGGCTGATCGGCGGTCCGATGCGCAGGCTGGCGGCGTCCTCGATCAGCGGCAGGTCGCCCGCGGCCGCGACCCGGGCCGGTCCGTCGGACTCCCAGAAGGCGGCGTCGAGGTCATCGGTGAGTCCGGCGAGGCTGTGGACGCCGTCGTCCAGCACCACCACGGGCACTTCCCGGCCGACAGGTCCCAGGCGGGCGAACTTCATGAAACGACCTCCACATAAGATCTTTAGTCGGAAAAATACCGTGTTCTAGCCTCAGAGACATAGATTGACAGCTGAAACATATGATGTCTAGCCTCGGTCTCATGCAGCTGCCCCGGTTCGGTCTCGGTTGTGCGCCGCTCGGCAACCTGTTCCAGCAGTTCACGGATGCGGAGGCCGACGCGGTCCTGCAGGCCGCCTGGGACGCCGGTGTTCGGTACTTCGACACCGCACCGCACTACGGCCTCGGGCTGTCCGAGCTGCGACTGGGACGATTCCTCGCGACCAAGCCGCGCGATGAGTACATCGTGTCCACCAAGGTCGGTCGGCTGCTCCGTGAGAACCCGGACTGGGACGGCTCGGCGATGGACGGCACGGGGTTCGTCGTACCGGCGCGGCTGCGTCGGGAGCTGGACTACTCGGCCGCCGGAGTGCGAGCGAGCGCGGAGGATTCGCTCGACCGGCTCGGCCTGGACCGGATCGACCTCCTCTACGTCCACGACCCGGAACTGTCGGGCATCCCCGGCGCCGTCGAGACAGCGATGTCCGCCCTCGCGGATCTGCGAGCGGAAGGCATCGCGTCGGCGATCGGCACCGGATCGCTCGGTGTCGATGCGTTGCTGGCCACAGTCCGCACCGGACTCGCCGACGTACTCATGGTGGCCAACCGCTACACGCTGCTCGACCAAAGCGTCGTACCGGACCTGTTGGACGCGTGCGATGTTCACGGCACGCGGATCGTCGCGGCCGCAGTCTTCAACAGCGGTCTCCTCGCCGGCACGCCGAGCCGGGATGCGAAGTACGACTACCGCGACGTACCCGACGAGGTGCTGGCGCGTGCACTGGAGATTGACAAGGTCTGCCGGGAGTACGACGTCGAGCTGCCGGCCGCCGCAGTGCAGTACCCACTGCTCGATCCACGCGTCAGCTCGGTCGTCGCCGGCGCCACGACTCCGGACCAGGTCCGCCAGAACGTGGCCCGCCTCGAAACCCCTGTCCCGCTTGCACTCTGGGACGCGCTCGCCGGGCTCGGGGTCAGGAACGGGGGAGGGTCCGGGTGTCGATGAGCTGCCGGGCCACGTCGTGGAGCTTGGTGTTGGTCTGCTGCGAGTAACGCTTGAGGACCTGGAAGGCCCGGTCGGAGTCCAGGCCGTAGCGCTCCATCAGGATCCCCATCGCCTGGCCGACGAGCTTGCGGGCGTCGACCGCGAGGTTGAGGTTCTGCTCCCGGCGCGCGGTCGCGACGGCGACGGACGCGTGCCGTGCGAGGATGTGGGCGATGGCCTCCGCGTCCGGTCCGAAGGCTTCGGGATCGACGCTGTAGAGACCCAGCACGCCGACGGTGCCCGCGGCGGTCCGCAGCGGTACGTCGAGAACGCTGTGGACTCCGAGCTGTTGGACCTTCTTCGCCCACTCGGGCCAGCGCAGCTCCGAGGTGGTGTCAGGCACCACGACAGTGGCCTGGCTGCGCAGGCATTCGACCAGCGGACCGGCATCTCCGTCCATCTGGAACCGGAAGATCCCGGCCACGGTGGGATCGGTCGCCGCGGGCACCTCAGGGTTTCCGCCCTTGGCGTAGAGCGCGACTCCCGCGTACTGACAGCCGACGGCATGCAGAGCGAACTCCACGACAGCCTGAACCGTCTCCTCCACCCCGCCCGCGTCGTGCATCTCCACAGCCAGCCGGGCAAACGTCGCGGCGACTTGGTCGCGGTCGCGCAGCGCGGACTCATCCACCTCTCCATGATGCAACTCGCGTCTGCGGCGTACCAGGGACAATGGGGCGATGAGCGTTCTTGACAAGTTCTCGTTGGCCGGGCGGACGGCGTTGGTGACCGGTGGTTATCGGGGCCTCGGGCTGGCGTTCGCGACCGGATTGGCCGAGGCCGGGGCGGATGTGGTGATCGGGGCGCGCGATGCCGCGGCGTCCGAGGAGGCGGCCGGGCGGCTAGCCGCGGCAACCGGGCGGACGGTGATCGGCGTCGGCCTCGACGTGAACGACCGGGCGTCGGGTCAGGCTGCGGTCGACGCCGCGCTGGCGTCGACCGGGCGGCTCGACATTCTGGTGAACAACGCCGGTACCTGCGTCCATCGCCCGTCCCTCGACATCCCGGATGAGGAATGGGATGAGGTGTTCTCGACGAACGTCGACGGTCTGTGGAAGCTCAGCCAGACGGCCGCGCGCCACTTCACCACGGTCGGCGGCGGCACCATCGTCAACATCGGATCGATCTCGGCGCAGATCGTCAACCGCCCGCAGTGGCAGCCGGCGTACAACGCGTCCAAGGCCGCGGTCCATCAGCTGACCAAGTCGCTGGCGGCCGAGTGGGCGCCGTTGAACATCCGGGTCAACGCGGTCGCCCCGGGGTACGTGAAGACCGAGATGGCGCCGGTCGACGAGCCACAGTTCAAGGCCCGCTGGATCGACGACGCCCCGATGCAGCGCTACGCCGTACCCGAGGAGATCGCGCCGACCGTCGTCTTCCTCGCCTCCGACGCCTCCAGCTTCATGACCGGCTCAGTAGTGGTGATCGACGGCGGCTACACCCTGCACTAAGGTCTCCGGGGCGAGAACCGTTGGATTCACCTACTGGCTGGCCGGATTCCTCGCCCAGCTCGGGTTCATCGAGACCTCGGCCCGGAACTGGCAAGCCGCACTGGCGCCCCTGCGCGAACTCGCACAGATCTTCACGAGTACGAAAATGATCGACCTGGAACAGTTGTTGTGGCCGGTCGACTATGCCGACGCGGCACTGCAGGTCGGCGCGCTGCCCGAGGTCGAGATCGCGATCGCTCTGCTACGCCGCCCGCGGAGAGGTCGATAAGGCTGACCGAACTGCACCGAGTCGTCGACCTGGTCGGAGCCGAGTGCCCGTTCGAGCTGGCGCGATCCCGGTTGGCGCTCGGGCAGGTCGCTCGTCGGGCCGGCCGCAGGACCACGGCCGCTGAGGCGTTCTCTACGGCGGCGTCGCGTTCGACGAACTCGGCGTACCGCGATGGGCCGAACGAGCCGCGACGAAGCCGGCCGCGTCGGCCTGTACCCGTCCACGACCACACCCTGACCGAGATCGAGCACCGGGTCGCCGAACTCGTCGCCTCGGGCCGCTCGAACCAGGGGGTCGCCGCGGAGCTGTTCCTGTCCGTCAAAACCGTGGAAGCCAACCTCACCAGGATCTATCGCAAACTCTCGGTCCGGACCCGGACCGAGCTCGCCAACCACCTCCGCGGGTAGGCCTCAGCTGAGGCATGCAGTCGCCCGCCCGTGCCGCCGCCCGTGGTGATCGAGAACGGCACGGTGCTCGATCCGCTCACGGGACGAGTCATCGAGGACGCTGTCGTCGTATGGATCGCGCCAAGATCGTGGCCGTGGGCAACCGTTCCCAGCCTCGCGGAGCGGTTGCTGAGGTCACGGTCAGGCCCAGGTGATCGACGTCGAAGGGTGCTGGGTGCTGCCCGGTCTCGTCTCCGGGCCATCTGAGGGGTCAACCCCCGAGCTGGTCGGTTGACCGGCTGAATGCGGGGTGTGCAACCGGCAAGCTGAGGGGTTGGCCCCTGAGATAGTCGTGGTTGGCTGGGCTGCGGGTGGTGGGGCGACGGCGTACTGCGCCTGGCGCCGGGACGGCCTACTGCGGGCCGGCGCGCGACGGGGTTGGTGGGCGGGGTCAGCGGGTGATTCGGTCTACTCGGCGGCCGGTTTGGTCGAAGATGTGGATTCGGGAGGTGTCCAGGGCCAGGTGGATGCGGGCGCCGCGTTGGAGGTCCGCTTCGGCGGGGATCTCGATGACGAGATCGGCTCGGCGGTGGGTGGGCGGGGGCAGTACGGCGGGGCGGGGTGTGCGGGCGGACCGGACGCGGGAGAGGACTCTGGTCATCAGTGAGGCTGGTGGCGCGGTGTCCTGATCGGGCGTCGCGTGCATCGGTGTGGCGATTCCGACGCGGTCGGGGTCGACGACCTCGATGCCGCACTCGACGAACGCGATCGACTGCTGGCCGTGGAACTCGAACGCCCGCAGGGTCCCGGACAGCTGGTTCGCGACGTCCTCGTGGGTGATGACGCGGAAGGCGTTCGAGCGGGCACCGACGATGACCTGGGCGCCGTCGTGGTGCCGCAGGATCAACGACCGGCGGTCGGTCGGGGACAGGCCGACCGACTGGGCGCCGAAGTCGAGCGCGACCCGATGGTGCTGGGTGACGCGGACGGTCGCGGCCAGCAGGTTGATCCTGGGGGAGCCCAGGAACCCGGCGACGAACGCGGTCGCGGGATCGTTGTACACCTGCGCCGGCGTACCGACGTCCTCGATCCGGCCCTCGCGCATCACGGCGATCCGGTCGGCCAGCGTGAGTGCCTCGACCTGGTCGTGGGTGACGTACAGCGTGGTGACGTTCAGGTCCCTGGTCATCGCGCCGATCTCCTGGCGCAGCTCGGTGCGCATCGTCGCGTCCAGGTTCGACAGCGGCTCGTCCAGGAGGAACACGTTCGGCCGGCGGACGAGCGCACGCCCGATCGCGACGCGCTGCCGCTGCCCACCGGACAGCGTGCGTGGCATCCGGTCGAGCACCGAACCGATGCTGAGGATCTGCGCCAGGCCGGCGGCGGTCGAGCTCGCGTCGTGGTCGTCCTGCCCGGCGATCTGGAGCGGGAACATGATGTTCTCGCGGACGGTCCGGTTCGGGTACAGCGCGCCGGTCTGGAACACCATCGCCACCTGGCGGTCCTTCGGCGGGAGCCGGGTGCCGTTGGTCCGGCCGAACCAGACGTCCCCGGCCGTCACCCGCTCGAGCCCCGCGATCATTCGCAGCAGCGTCGTCTTCCCGCACCCCGACGGCCCGAGCAGCACCATGAACTCGCCGTCGCCGATGTCCAGGGACAGCTCGTCCACAGCCAGGTGTTCCCCCTCGAACACCTTCGAGACGCCGTCAAGCCGGATCGCTGTCATCACGCTTCTTATACGGGATGATCCGGTTCACGGGCAAGCATTTGCGCGTGCGTTGCAGGTACTTGCAAACTGCACAATTGACCACTTAACAGTTGCCCCAGGCAACAGGAGCCAGGTGGGGCGGGTCAGGGCTGGTTGCGGATCGTGCCGTCGACCACGACGGTGACTACCTCGCCGATGCCGCCGTCCGCGGTGCGGGTGAGCTGGACGAGGTCTGCGCGGGCGCCGGCCTCGAGGCGGCCGCGGTCGTGGAGACCGAGGAGGTCGGCGGGCGTGGTGGTGGCCATGGTGACGGCGGCTTCGAGGGAGAGGCCGCCGGGACCGGTCGCCCAGCGGAGGCAGTCGAGGAGGGATGCGCCGCTGCCGGCCAGGTACGGCGTGCCTTGCAGGCGAAGGCTGCCGTCGGGGCCGACGGTGACCGCACCTCCGACCGCGGTCTCGTAGTCGCCAGGAGCGCACCCCGCCAGTGCAGCCGCGTCGCTGGTGAGGACGCAACGAGTCGCGCCCTTGGCGCGGACCAGAGCGGCGAACGTGTCGGCCGGAAGATGATGGCCGTCAGCAATCAGTCCGGCGGTCAGGGCGTCCTCGGTCAACTGAGGCCAGATCGGGTTCTGATGCCGGGCGATCTGTGCCGGCAACCCGTTCCCGAGATGGGTCGAGAGCCGCCCGCCCGCGGCCGCGAAGGCGTGAATGTCATCGGCCGTCGCGAGCGAATGACCGACCGACGGGAGTACGCCGGCCGGCCGCCGGCCACCCGAACGCTGATTCGCGAGATGGCGGGTGAACTCGAGGGCACCCGAGCGCTCCGGTGCGAGCGTCATGATGGCGATCGCACCGTCCGCCGCGGCCTGCCAGCGGTCGAACTCGTCCGGGTCCGGATCCCGGATCACCGCCGGATCGTGCGCGCCGCGAGCACCCTCCGCCGCCGAAATGTACGGACCTTCCAGATGCAGCCCCGGTACGCCGTACGCCACCACCGAGTCGGAGGCCCGCACCGCAGCGGCTCGTTTGACGAGGGCGGTCGTGGTCGCATCGTCCGCGGAGATGATCGTCGGGAGGACCGTGGTCACCCCCTGCCGCCACAGCACGCGCACAAGCTCGGACAGTTCGCTCGCCGGCCGGGCGGGATCGTTCACATCCAAACCGCCGTACCCGTTGAGCTGGATATCGATCAGCCCGGGGATCAGCAGCAGGTCCGGAGCCGCGGGGTAGTCGGCGATCTCCTCGATCCCGTCGGCGGAGTACCGCACCCGCACGCCCCGACCGGCAGCGGTACGACCTTCCAGGACCTCGCTCATGCTGGGCTTCCTCCTCGGCTCCGGTGCTGGGACGACACAACTACATCTTGGGTCCAGCAGCAAGACATGCTAGTTTGCTGCAAACGTTTGTAGTCTATCCGTCCCGAGGAGTGCACCGTGCTCGACACCCGGACCCAGATCGAGGACCTCCGCCTCGAAGTCTTCGCCGCCACCGCGGACATGGCCGCTGCGGCCGCTGCCGGCACCGCCGAGGTGCTCACCCGCGCGGTGGCCGAGCGCGGCGCGGCGCGCGTCGTGATCGCCACCGGCAACTCGCAACTCGCCTTCGTCTCCGCTCTCGCCGGGTACGACGTCCCGTGGCCGGAGGTCACCGTTTTCCACATGGACGAGTACGTCGGCATCGACGCGGCCCACCCGGCGTCGTTCCGGCGCTGGATCCGGGAGCGGATCGCGGCGCCGTTCGGACCGGCCCGGGTCGAGTACATCGACGGCGAGGCGCCGGACGTGGAGGCCGAGTGTGCGCGGTACGAGGCGCTGCTGCGAGCGGCCCCGATCGACCTGACCTGCATGGGGATCGGCGAGAACGGCCACCTCGCCTTCAACGAGCCCGGACAGGCCGACTTCGGCGACGAGCGCTGGGTCCGGCAGATCAGCCTGACGTCCGAGTCGCTGCATCAGCAGGTCGGCGAGGGCCACTTCCCGGACGTCGACGCGGTGCCGCCGACGGCGATCTCGCTGACCGTCCCGGCCCTGCTCAGTGCACGCTCTGTCCAGGTCGTCGCCCCCGAGCAACGCAAAGCAGCCGCGGTTCGCAACACCCTGACCCTCCCGGTGGATGCCGGCTGCCCGTCCACGATCCTCCGCCGTACCCCGCACGCGACCCTCTACCTGGACGCCTCCTCGGCCTCCGATTCCCTCGATCTGCTTCCCACCAACGCCTGACCGACGAATGGCGTGCAGGCTGGACAGGCCTGCACGCCACCCGCCCAGCTACTCCAGTGCCAGTAGGTCGCGGAGATTGACGGGCTGGTGAGTGGCGATGGATCGGGTGAGGCCGTCGCCCATCGCCACGGCGTACGCCGCTTCTGTGCTGGTTGCCATCAGGCCGAGCTCGATCGACTCGGGTGTCGGGCCGGCGAAGAGGTCGTGGCGCATCAGCGGGTCCGCGCCGCCGTGACCGCCCGTCTCCGCAATCACCTCGACAACCCGGCTCGGGCCGAAGAGTTCGGCGACGGTGATCTGGTCGGAGTCGGGCAACGGTGTTCCGTCGACGGTCCGGCCATGGCGTAGTTCGATGGAGCCGTGCGTTCCGCCGATGCTGACGCGGTACCCCTCCCAGGTGCTGGAGAAGTCCACCGAGTACGTGAGATTCGCGCCGGACGGGTAGCGGGCGATCGCACTGTACGTGTCCTCGATGTCGATCTCGGCGTCGTACAGATAGAGCGGCTGCGACGCCGGATACTGCTCCGGGTAATGGAGTCCGAACAGACCTGCGCGGGCCGTGCCGTCGTCGGTCGGGAACACCCCGGATGCCTGCTGGGCAAGGAAGTACGGGTCCTTGGATCGCAGCTCGTCGACGGACAGTTCGCCGGCAGGGCGATGCGGGCTCGAAGGGCCGTAGTAGTTCGAAGCGCCGTACCCGAAGATCTCCTCGGGTGTGGAGCCGATCCACCAGTTGAGCAGGTCGAAGTGGTGCGACGACTTGTGCACCTGCAGGCCGCCGGACAGCTCCCGGCGCCGGTTCCAGCGGAGGAAGTAGCTTGCCCCGTGCCGCAGGTCGACGTGGTAGTCCATCACCACCCGGGTGGCCCGCCCGATCGTGCCGGCCAGGATCAGCCGCTTCACCTCGCGATGCGCGGCCGGGTACCGGAAGTTGTGGCTGACCTGCACGGTCCCGGCCGACTTCCGCTCGGCGGCGAGCACTGCGCGGGCGGCCGCGGCAGTGCTGACCATCGGCTTCTCGGTGATCACGTCCACGTCGTTCCGCAAGGCGCCGAGGATGTACTGCTCGTGGGTGTGGTCGGGCGACGTGACGATCACCGCGTCCGGACCGACAGTCGCGAGCATCTCGTCGTACTGCGTCTGGGCGAAGAACGGGATCGGAGCGCGGCCCAGGCGTTGCAGCGCCTGGTTGAACTCGGCGACCCGGTCCGCGTCGGTGTCGATGATCGCGACCACCTCGGCGTACCCGGACAGGTCGTCCTCGTCGCTGCCGTACCCGAATCCGCCGTCGGCGGTGCGATCGGTCAGCCCGAGGATCGGCAGGACGAAGCTGGCCAGCCCGCGAGCGGACAGCCCGCAGACGGCGTACCGGCGGATCGAGGACATCAGGCGCTCCTTCAGTCGAGCAGCCGGCAGCAGGCGCTGTCGGCCGCGAACAGTCCAAGGCTCTCGAACAAGGTTCGCGCGATCACCCGGTGACCGCGGCCGCCGGGGTGGGTCGGGTCGGCCATCCACTCGGCCGGCGCCCAGTCGCTGCCGGCCGCGGTCCAGCGCGCGAAGTGGTCGACGAGCAGCACGTCGCGCCGCGCGGCCACGGTGCGGATCGTCTCGGCGTACGCCGGGAGGTGGTCGCCGAGGTCGTATCGACAAGTCCGCAGTACCGCGGTCGGCGTCTGCGCGATCACGATCGCGCCGGTCTCGAGGATCGTGGTCAACAGCGTGTCGTAGCGCTGCCCGAACCTCTCCAGGCCGTCCGGCCCGGCCTTCGCGTCGTTCGTGCCGACGCCGATCAGGACGAGATCGGGGGAGAGGGCCAGGGCGGCGGGGAGCCGGCCGAGGGTGTCCTCGGTGGTGGCGCCGGAGACGGCCCAGCGGACGAACGAGTCGCCGTACCGGGTGAGCTCGTAGCGGACCCGCTCCTCGAGCAGTTGGACGTAGTCGCGCTCGGCGCCGGTCCAGTGCGCGCCCTGGGCGATGCTGTCGCCGATCGTGGACCAGCGGATCGGGTCGCTCGACTGCAGGGCGGCCGCGACGGCCTCGGTGCTGTTCGCCATGGCGGACACGATAGCAAGATTCTCTGCTATTGCGACAAACGTTTGCAGTCCGTATCGTCCAGCGCACCCCCTCCGTCGCAGAGGAGTCCGCCCATGACTGACAACCACCGAATCAACCACGGAATCACCCGCCGCAGTCTGCTGGCCGGGACGGCAGCCGCCGCCCTGACCGCAGGTATGACGACGTCGGCCCGCGCCACGCCGTCCGGAACCGCAGCCCTCACCCTCCCGAACCCGCCGGCCGGCGGGATCGCCCGTGGCCAGGTGTTCGACAACCAGATCCCGGACCGCTCGGTGTACGCCGGTCTCGTCTCGTTCGTCTGGGGCGCGTCGAGCCTGGACCAGCCGGCCGGCGCGGTTCCGTCGGCGTACATGCCGGCGTTCCGCGATTTCGACCAGACCCACACGCTCGCCTGGTACCAGGCCAACCATCCGGACTGGATCGTGTACAAGTCCGACGGCAGCACGGTGGCCTGGGAGTTCGGCAACACGACGTACGTGCCGATCGACTTCCAGAACCCGGACGTCCGGACCTTCTACTGGAACTCGTTCGTCCAGCCGAAGATCGACGCCGGCTACCCGATCATTGCCTTCGACAACGTCACGACCTTCAACGGGTACGGGAACGCCGGCCACCACAACGGCACCCAGTGGGTTCCGCAGTACTCCGGTGACCGGGTCGACGACACCTGGTCCGCGGCGGTGCTGGACTGGATGTCGTACCTGTCCCAGCGCCTGCACGCGGCCGGGATCGGTATGGCCGCGAACATCACCTGGAACGCCTCGGTGAAGGTCGCCGACATGCTGGCCGCGGTCGGCCTGGTCGATGTGTACGTCGACGAGCAGGGCTTCACCGTCCATCGGCCGGAGAACTACAACGACACGGCCTGGGACAACAAGTACAACTTCACCCGGCAGATCGCTGCGCAGACGTTGCACCTGGCGATCAACCAGACCACCGAGGAAACGCTCGCGACCGCGACCCAGGCGCAGATCGACTGGGCCGTCGCGAACTACCTGCTGTACCGCGAGCAGAAGAGCATGATGGCGCTCTGCGGCGTCGGCGAGTATCACGTCTTCGTCGACTGTCCGCAGCTGCACACCGACATCGGAACGCCTTCTGCGGCGCCGGTTGTCGACGCGTCCGGCGCGTACACCCGCCGGTACCAGCACGGGATGACGCTGGTGAACAAGTCCTCCACGGCTACGGCTGTGGTCAGCCTGCCCGCCGGGACGTGGACCGATCTGCACGGCGCCACGGTCTCCGGCCAACTGTCGATGCCGCCCAACACGGGCAGCGTGCTGGCGAACTGAACCCATGAGAGGAATGTCCATGAGACTCCGCCGAATGTCCTCGGTCGCGGTGATTCTTGCCGCCGGTCTAGGGCTGCTGACGCCCACTGCGCAAGCCGATGCGCCCAGTCAGGCCGCGAGCCCCGCTGGGGGTGTTTGTCCACCGGCACCCGCAGGTGTTCCGTTGCCGGTCACCCGCGATCACGGCGTACTGCAGGCGCAGGTGTTCGACCGGCAGGTGCCTGATCCTGCCGTGTATGCGGGACGCGTCGGCTTCGTCTGGGCTGCGTTGCAGGCGCCACAGCCGCAAGGTGTGCTGGCCAGCTCGTACGTCACCGCGTTCCGCAACGCGCCGGCCCGGGAGTACACGCCGGAGTGGTTCAAGACGAACCACCCGGACTGGATCGAGTACACCGCCGACCGCACCACGCCCGCGTGGGAGTTCAGCAACCAGGTCTACACGCCGATCGACATCAGCAACCCCGCGGTCCGGCAGTGGTACACCAGCACGCTGATCGACCCGGCGATCGCCGCCGGGTTCAAGGTGATTGCTGTCGACAACATCGGCGTACGGAACGACTTCAAGGTCAGCGGTCACTACGACGCGAACGGTCAATGGGTGCAGCAGTTCGGTGCCGATCCGAAGGACCCGGCGTGGGTCGCGGACGTGCTCGACTGGCTGCGGTACCTGCGGGACTACGCGCATGCCCGCGGCGTCGCGGTCGCGTTCAACCTGACCTTCAACGGCAGTCTGCACGACGAGTTCCAGGACAAGTCACCGGAGTACATCGCTGCGCTCGACCAGATGATCGATATCTCCGACATCTGGCTGAACGAGCAGGGATTCACCGTGCACCGCGTCGAGAACGTCACCGACGACGAGTGGCAGCTGATGTTCGACCTGCTCCGCCGGCACCGCTGCAAGCCGTCCGTGGTGATGAACAAGCTGCCCACCAGCTACTGGAACGAAGCCACCCCTGAGCAACGGCAGTGGGTCGTGGCGAACTACCTGCTGTACCGCGAGGCGCCGGCGATGCTGGAGAGCACCGGGAGCAAGGACTACGCGGCCTTCAACGAGATCCCGGAGATGGCGGCCGACCTGGGTACGGCGATCACACCACCGGTACGCCGTGGTCCGGTGCTCTGGACACGCCTGTACCGCGACGGGATGGTCGTGGTGAACCCGTCCTCGACGAAGTCTTCCCGACTGCTGCTACCAGGCAGATTCACCGACCTGCACGGCACGAAGTACTCAGGCCTGATCACAGTACCCGCCAACACCGGCCTGGTACTCAAGCGAGGTTAACGAGCGCACACCCGCAGGCGGCGGCTGTGGTTCGCCCACGCGCCGCCTCGCGCGCTCTTACTTCTCGCCTATCGCAGGTTGGCTGGGGCTACGCCGGTTGAGCCTCGGATTACCAGGCGGGTTTCCAGGCGGACTGTGGTTGGTGGGCCGGAGGTTTCGCCGTCGCGGAGTTGGTCGAGCAGGAGGTCTACTGCCGCTGAGCCGAGCTCGGCGGCGGGGACGTGGATCGACGTGAGCATGGGGTGGGTGACTGTCGACAGCGGACTGTCGTCGATGCCGATGACGCTGATTTCGCGGCCGACGTGCATGCCTCGCTCGGTGAGGCGGGACATCACGCCCAGGGCGATCAGGTCGTCGTACGCGATCGCGGCCGCGACCTCGGACGACTGCAGCAGGTCGGCGGCTCGCATGCCGGCCTGGATCTGCGGCTCGAACGGGCCGAGCTCGCGCAACTCGATGTCGTGCTGCGCGCACGCAGCGGCGAGTGCATCCCGGCGCTGCTGGTTGGACCACGAACGCCGCGGCCCGGCCAGGTAGCAGATCCGCCGGTGGCCGAGCGAGACCAGGTGCTCGACGGCCTCCTGCATCCCCTCGGCCTCGTCGATCACGGCGCTGCCCGCACCCTCGACCTCACGGTTCACGAAGACGACCGGCAGCTGCTGGGCGAGCCGGGTCAGCTCGGCCGGATCGGTCCGCGGCGAGGCGAGGATCAGGCCGTCGACCTGCCGGCTCAGCCCGCGCGCCAGCTCGAGCTCGTCGGCAACATGCTCGTCGGTGTCGGCGATCAGCACGGCGTACCGCTTGTCGCGGGCGCGGGCCTGGACCGACTTGATGATCGGCGGGAAGAACGGGTTCGCGATGTCCGGGACGACCAGTCCGATGGTGTCGGTCCGGCCGGAGACCAGCGAGCGGCCGGCCCGGCTCGGGGCGTACCCGAGCTGGCGGGCGACGCGCTCGATCCGGGTCCGGGTCTCGGCGTTGACCTTCTCCGGATCGGTGAGCGCGCGTGACACGGTCGAGGTCGACACGTTGCAGGCCGCGGCCACCTCCGCCAGCGTGACAGCCAATGCAGCTCCCCGGGTCGTCGTGGATGCGTCAGTGGCATCGTAGCGCAAACGATTGCCGTGACTCTTGAGCTTGATTGTAACCACTTGGACGGCTTTCCACTGCAAACCGTTGACTCTTGCTGCAAACGTTGGCAGTCTCGTCTCACCCCGGCCGGTCCGGCCGCGGATCGAAGGGAGATCCCGTGCGCTCGAGGATGAAACTGACAGCGGTAGTGGCCGGTCTGGCCGTGCTGTCCGGGCTGACGGCCTGTTCGAGCGGTGGTGCGGCCGGCGCCGCCGGGAGTACGCCGCCGTTGACCGTGGCGGCGTACTCGCAGCCGACCCTGCAGCCGAATTTCAACCCGTTCTCGGTGAATGCGCTGCGCGGCACCATCGGGCTGATCTACGAGCAGCTGTTCGACTTCAACACCGCGCACCAGAACGAGTTCATGCCGAGCCTGGTCACGAAGTACACCTGGGCGGCCGGTGGGAAGGCGATCGACCTCGCCCTGGACAACCGGGCGAAGTGGTCCGACGGCAGCGCGCTGACCGCGGACGACGTGATCTTCACCTTCGGCTACCTGAAGCAGCATCAGTTGCAGGCGTTACCGGTCGATCAGGTAACCAAGACTGCGGACGGCGTCCACCTGACCTTCACCAAACCGGCGTACGCCGCGATCCAGGACCTGGGCCGGACGGTGATCGTGCCGAAGAAGATCTGGGCGACCAAGGATCCCGACACCGACACCAACCTGAAGCCGATGGGCAGCGGCCCGTACTCGCTCGGGCAGGTGACCGGGCAGCAGGCGACGTTCACGGCGCGCTCCGACTACTGGAAGCAGAAGGTGCCGGTACCGCAGATCACCTACGTGACCACCAGCAGCACCAACCTGCTCACCCAGCAGCTGGTCCGGCACGAGATCGACCTGGCGTACGCCGGGATCCCGGACGTGAAGAACCAGTTCGTCCAGCGCGCTCCGGCCCAGAACCACCTGTGGCCGATCTACGCGAGCATGAAGCCGCTGATGCTGAACCTGAAGCGCAAGCCGTTCGACAACGTGCACGTCCGCAAGGGCCTGGCGCTGGCCATCGACCGGCAGGCGGTCACCGACGCGTACAACCCGGGCGTCTACGCGCCGGTGGGACCGACCGGGCTGTACCAGGGGACCTGGGCGTCCTGGATCGCACCCACCGACCGCGACCCGGTGAAGCCGGACAAGGCGGCCGCGCTGGCCGAGTTCGCCCAGGCCGGGTACAAGCAACAGGGCGGCAAGCTGATAGGTGCCGACGGCAAGCAGTTGAAGCTGCGGATCCTCACCGTCAGCGCGTTCGCCGACGGGATGGCGTACTCGCAGGAGCTGGCCGGGCAGCTCGCCGCGCTGGGCATCGACGCCGCGGTGAACGGCGTACCGTCGGCGGCGTACACCGGTGACGAGGACAAGCGCGACTTCGACGCGATCTACGGCGACGCGTTCACCTTCGGCACCAACCCGTACACGTTCTACAGCAAGATGCTCTCGGCGAAGTCGAAGACCAACGTCGTGGGCTGGGACGACCCGGCCACCGAGTCCGCGCTGGGCGCCCTCGCGCAGGCCGCGCCCGATGCGCAACCGGCGGCGGCCAAGCCGTTGCAGCAGATCATGCTGAACCAGCTCCCGGTGATCCCGGTCGCGGTGAAAGGTACGCCGTACATGTACAACACCGAGCACTGGACCGGCTGGCCGAGTGCCGAGAATCCGTACACGACGCCGGATCCGGGTGCGATCAGCGGGGTGTACGCGGCCAAGCTGTTCCTGTCTCTCAAGCCGGCATGACGCGACTCCTGGGTACGCCGTTCGTCCAGCGGATCGGCTTCTACGTGCTGGCCGCGTGGTCCGCCGTCACGATCAACTTCGTGCTGCCACGGTTGATGCCGGGCGATCCGGCGTCGGCGATCCTGTTCAAGATGTCCGAGCTCGGCCCGGTCTCGGAGCAGCAGGAGGAGCTGGTGCACCGGCTGTTCGGCGGGGCCCGCGGTCAGTCCTGGTGGCACGAGTACGTCGGCTACCTGAACGGGATCGTCCACCTGGACTTCGGCCGGTCGATCTCGTTCTACCCGGCGACCGTCTCGGCGGTGGTGAAGTCGGGCTTCCTGTGGACGCTGCTGCTGGTCGGCAGCGCGACCGTGATCGCGTTCGTGCTCGGCACCGGCCTCGGGATCGTGGCCGGCTGGCGGCCGGGCCGGGCGCTGGACTCGGTCGGCAGCCTCACGTCGATCTTCCTGCACTCGCTGCCGTACTTCTGGGTGGCGCTGATCCTGGTCTACGTGTTCTCGTTCACGCTCGGCTGGTTCCCGCTGTCCGGCGGCGCCGACATCGGAGTCGTGCCGGGATTCACCCCGGACTTCCTGAACAGCGCGGTCCGGCACGCGATGTTGCCGGCCGCAACCATCGTGCTGACGTCGGTCAGCGGGTGGATGATCCACATGCGCAACATGATGGCCTCGGTGGTGAACGAGGACTACGTGCTGCTCGCGCAGGCGAAGGGCCTGCCCGGTCACCGGGTCGTGTTCTCGTACGCCGCGCGGAACGCGGTGCTGCCCAGTATCAGCGGGTTCGCGGTGTCGATCGGGATGGTCGTCGGCGGGTCGCTGCTGACCGAGATGGTGTTCAACTATCCCGGTCTCGGCAGCCTGCTGAACCAGGCGATCGTCAACGTCGACTACCCGCTGATGCAGGGACTGTTCCTGATCATCTCGCTGACCGTGCTGGCGGCGAACTTCGTGGTCGACTCGCTGTACGTGCTGATCGACCCGCGCACAAGGGAGGCCGCGTGATGCGACGACTGGTGGCCGGGGGCGACCGGAAGGTGATTCTCGGGCTGACGATCCTGGCGGCGATGCTGCTGATCGCACTGGTCGGACCAGTGGTTGTCAGCTCGCTGCTCGGCCAATCACCGACCAAGCTGCACGCGGGTCCGGCGCTGGCCGGGCCGTCCGGTGATCATTGGCTGGGTACGACGTCGTCCGGTGTCGACGTCTTCGCGCAGTTCATCACCGGGACCCGGGTCTCGGTGTTCGTCGGTCTTGTCGGCGGGACGATCTCGACGTTCCTCGCCGTACTGTTCGGGCTGGTCAGCGGCTATCACACTGGTCGGACCGGTGCCGCGCTGACCGGGTTCGTCAACATCTTCCTGGTCATCCCAGGACTGCCGCTGCTGCTCCTGATCGCCAGCTACACCCGGGGCCGGGGCGGCTGGGCGGCCGTGGCGCTGATCATCGGTCTGACCAGTTGGGCGGGTGGTGCGCGCGTCAAGCGGGCGCAGACACTCTCGCTGCGCAATCGCGACTTCGTTGCCGCGGCGCGGTACAGCGGGGACAAGCAGTCCCGGGTGCTGTTCATGGAGGTCGTTCCGCACCTCGCACCGGTGATCGCTTCGACGTTCCTGTTCGCGGTCGTCGGATCGATCGCCGCCGAGGCCGGCCTGGACTTCATCGGCGCCGGCAACACGAACACCGTCAGCTGGGGCACGATGCTCTACTGGGCGCAGTCGCAGGGCGCGTTGCAGAGCGGTGCGTGGTGGTGGTTCCTGCCGCCGGGACTCGGCATCGCCCTGGTCGGTACGGCGGCCGGACTGGTGAACTTCGGGATCGACGAGTTGTCCGATCCACGTCGTCGTACCCTCCGGACCGGCTCGCAGTCGAAGCGGTCGAAGCGGCGGAAGGTTCGCCGTACGGAGGTGGCGGCATGACGTTGCTCGAGGTGCGCGACCTGGTGGTCGAGTACGGCACCGATCCCGCGGTACGGGCGGTCGACAGGGTGTCGTTCGACGTCGGGCGCGGAGAGATCTTCGGCGTGCTCGGAGAGAGCGGCAGCGGGAAGACGACGCTGATGACGGCGATCACCCGGCTGCAACGCCCGCCGGCCCGGATCGCCGGTGGCACGGTGACCTACCGGCCGGCGGACGGTACGCCGGTGGAGCTGGTCGGCTGTACTCCCAAGCAGTTGCGCGAGCTGCGCTGGGAACGGATGGCCGTGGTGTTCCAGAGCGCGATGAGCTCGCTGAATCCGGTGATGCGGGTCGGCACCCAGTTCGCCGACGCGATCCGGGCCCATCGGTCGATGAAGCGGTCCGAGGCGTGGGACCGGGCCTCGGAGCTGCTGGAGCTCGTCGGCATCCCGCGCGACCGGGTCCGCAGTTACCCACACGAGCTGTCCGGCGGGATGCGGCAGCGCGCCGCGATCGCCTTGTCGCTCGCCTGCGAACCGGATCTCGTCGTGATGGACGAGCCCACCACCGCGGTCGACGTGGTGATGCAGCGCCAGATCCTCGACAACCTGAAGGAACTGCAGGCCACCTTCGGCTTCTCGGTCCTGTTCGTCACGCACGACCTGTCCCTGCTCGTCGAGCTGGCCGACCGGATCATGGTCATGTACGCCGGCCGCGCCGTGGAGATCGCATCCGCCGGCGACATCTACCGCGACCCGCAACACCCGTACACACAGGGATTGCGGGACTCGTTCCCCTCGCTGCACGGGCCGCGGCGTGAGCTCCGCGGGATCGGTGGCGCGCCGCCGGACCTCAGGCGGCTGCCGGCTGGATGCGCCTTCGAACCCAGGTGTCCGCAACGCGTCGACGACTGCCGGGAGACGCTGCCGGCGCTGATCGAACGCGACCGTACCCAGGCAGCCTGTCTGCTGCTCGACCGGCAGGAGGTCCGACATGCTGGAAGCCGTTGACATCACGAAGCGGATGCCCCTGCACGGTCGTCGCCGTGGGCAATGGTTCACCGCTGTCGACTCGGCGTCGCTCGAGCTGGAGGCCGGCAAGGTACTGGCGTTGGTCGGCGAGAGCGGTTCGGGCAAGAGCACCCTGGCCCGGATCCTCACGCTCGGGGACGAGCCGTCCTCCGGCACCATTCGCCTCGCCGGCAAGGAAGTCAGTCTGCGGCGCCGCGCCGACCGGCAGGCACACTTCGGTCAGGTCCAGCTGATCATGCAGGACCCGTTCGCCTCGCTGAACCAGCTGCACCGGGTGCGCTACATCCTCAGCCGCCCGCTGCGGAACTTCGGCGCGGGCGGCGACCTGACCAAGCGGATCATCGACCTGCTCGAGCGCGTGAACCTGACGCCGGGGGAGCAGTACATCGACAAGTACCCGCACGAGTTGTCCGGTGGCCAGCGGCAACGAGTCGCGATCGCCCGCGCGCTGGCCGCGGACCCCGTCGTGCTGATCGGCGACGAGCCGGTGTCGATGCTGGACGTGTCGATCCGGCTCGACGTACTGCGGCTGTTCGCGGACCTGTGCGCCGGGGACGGGCTGGCGATGCTGTACATCACCCACGACATCGCGAGCGCGCGGTACTTCGCCGACGAGATCAACGTGATCTACGCGGCCCGGATGGTCGAGGGCGGACCGGCCGAGGAGGTGACCCAGCGGCCGCGACACCCGTACACGCAGCTGCTCCTGGAGTCGTCGCCGGACCCGGACCGCGTCGGCGAGCGCAGTACCCTGCCCATCGTCGACGCGTCGAACGAGCCCGTCGACCGGGAGCAGGAGCTGGCCGGATGCCCGTTCGCGGCCCGGTGCCCGCACGCGATGCCGGTGTGCACGGAGCAGCCGCCGCCGACGACCACCTTCGCCAACGGCCATTGGTCGCGTTGCTGGCTCCACACGGACAGTTAGGTCCACCGGCGGATTGGGTATTGGCAAGACGTGGCTCGGGGATGGTTCGTAGTTGCTCTCGGCTCGCTGTGCTTGCTGACGGCGTGCGGAGGCGCAGGCACGGCCGGAGCCCAGCCCACGACCACCGTGACAGTCACACAGACCGTGACCGCGCCGCCAAGCAGCGCCCCGCCCTCGACCGCGCCCCCGTCCGTGCAATCCGGTGTCGTGCCGAACGTGGTCGGGCTGAACCATCAGCTGGCTCAGGACACCATGCAGGCGGCCGGCTTCTACTACCTGACCGAAGCGGACGCCACCGGCCAGGGCCGGCTCCTGATCAACGACCGCAACTGGGTGGTCGTCTCACAACAACCGGCCGGCGGAACCCACGCACCCGCCGACACCAAAATCATTCTCCGCTCGAAGAAGGTCGGCGAATAAGCTCGTTCAGCGGACCAGGCGGAGTGCCTCGGCGATCGAGGCGGTGACCGGGGCGCCGGTGGCTTCCAGGGACTCGCGTGTCATGGCTCCGGTCGACACGAGGATGCACTGGGTTCCGGCTGCTCGGGCTGCGTCGCCGTCGTCGACGACATCGCCGATGAGTACGACGTTCGCCGGGTCGAGCTGCTGTGCTTCGAGGTGGCGGATGAGGCTGTCGGCCTTCGACCCACCGCCGACCTCACCGGGCAGGCCGTCGACGCGGGTGAAGTACGACGTCAGGCCGTACTGCTCGATCGTCGGAGTCAGCCGCGCGTGGAACCACATCGACAGCAACGACTGGGTCCGTCCGCTGCCGGTCCACTCCCGGAGTACGTCGAGGGTGCCGGCTGCGAGCTCGCAGGTGTGCAGGAGCGCGTCGTACCGCTCGTGGTAGAGCTTGTCGACCCGCGCCCACTCCTCCTCGTCGAGCGCGCGCTGCAGGATCTGCTCGTACGAGAGCCGCATCGGCCGGGCGTACGCCGCCTGCCACTCACCCCAACTGAGCTCCGGCCGACCGAACCCGGTACAAACCTCGTTGACCGCAGCTAGTACGGCGTGATTGTCATTGAGTAGCGTCCCGTTCCAGTCCCACACCACATGCGAAGCCTTCACCGGGTAACTGTAAACGGGCCCCTCGGAGCGGAAAGGTGACGTAGTGGGTCAGATCACGGAGCTGACGCGGGTCGTACCGGCAGACCCCGGCAAGCCGGTTCGTCCGGAGGCAGCGGCCAGCCAGCAGGCCTCGCGCGAGCTCGCCGAGCACCCCACGACGTGGTCTCACGAGCAGGCCGAGCAGGTCGTACGCCGGTACACCGAGCTGGCTCCGGACTGGGACGGTGACCGCGGTGGCTACCGCTCCGTCCCGCTGGCCGACGCACTGCAGCGAGGTGGTCCATGGCCTACGGGTGTGTGCTTGGAGGTCGGCTGCGGGACCGGACTGCTCTCCGCACTCATCCAGGACGTCTGGCCGAACGTGGTTAGTCTCGACCTCACCTGGGCGATGCTGAGCCGCTCACCTGCGCCGTGGCGCGTTCTGGGTGACGCGTCGCAGCTGCCCGCCGGTGACGCGTCGGCGCAGGCAGTTGTGCTGGCCGACGTACCTCTCTTCGCTGACGAGGTTGTGCGCACGCTGACGCCGGACGGCGTGGTCGTGTGGTCCAACGCGCTCGGTGAGGACGCACCGCACCACGTGCCGATCGACACCGTGCTGGCCGCACTGGAGAAGGCGTCCGGCTCGGCCTGGTCTGCCGTCCTGTCCCATGCCGGCTGGGGTTTGTGGGCCGTGCTCCGTCGAGGGGAGGCGGCATGACCGAGTTCCGGAGTGCAGCTGACCTCGGAGTCGGGTTCCACGCTGAGGTGATCGCACCTCTGGTGGGGGACATCGGGTATGCGGCCGGCTTACTGGGGTGGGGATCGGACGTACTCGGGTACGACACCGCCCGCTCGACGGACCACGGCTGGGGTCCGCGGGTTGTGGTTCTGGTCGATGCCGACGAGGTCGAGCGGGTTCGGAAGGCCGTCGAGGACGGTCTGCCGGAGGAGTACGACGGGTACGCGGTGCGCTTTGGATGGGACTCCCAGGAGGCGGTGGACCATGTCACGATCGCGACCCTGGGGGACTGGCTGCAGGGCCACCTCGGGTTCGACGCGTCGCACGGCATCGGGCTCGCCGACTGGCTGGTCACGCCGCAGCAGCAACTCCTCGGAGTGGTGGCCGGCCAGGTGTACGCCGACGACGGGCGGCTGGCCGCAGTACGCGACGCTCTCGCCTGGTACCCGGACCAGGTGTGGCGGTGGATGCTCGGCTGCCAGTGGTCGCGGATCGCGCAGGAGGAGGCGTTCGTCCAGCGCACGTACGAGGTGGGTGACGAGCTCGGCTCGCGGGTGGTCACCGCTCGCCTGGTGCGTGACGTGATGCGCTTGGCGCTGCTGCAGTCGCGGACCTATGCGCCGTACACCAAATGGCTGGGTACGGCGTTCGCGCGGCTGGGGCATGCTGACGGCCTGGACCGGGCGCTCGCCGACGCGACAGCAGCCGTCCGCTTCGAGGACCGCGAGCAGGCCCTCGTCACGGCGTACGAGCTGATCGCACGCCGCCACAACGCGCTCGGGATCACCGCGGCGATCGACCCGGCGCCGCGGCCGTACTTCACCCGGCCCGCTCAGGTCATCGACGCCGGGCGCTTCGTGCAGGCGTGCCTGGCGACCGTCACCGACGAGGCGGTGGCGCGCTGCGGGCTGATCGGGTCGATCGACCAGTTCGCCGACAACACCGACGTACTCAGCAATCCGGCGGCGTACCGGAAGTTCCTCGATGTCTATCGTTGAACAATGACTCCCGCCAGCCAGATCGCCCGCCACGTCATCCGCTCCGTCACGACTGCCGAGCACCATTTCGACTACCTCCGCACGATCGGCCGCAACTCGTTCCTCGGCAGCCACGGGAGCGGCGGGAAGCAAACGGTGTACGTCGTGGAGACCGACCGCGGCGCGACCGGATGGGGCCTGCCGCTGTACGACGCTCCGGACGACGCGCGCTCGCTGATCGGGAGGAACCTGGCCGAGCTGATCGATCCGGACCGTGGCGTGATCGACCCGGCGGCGGAGTTCCTGGACTACCCGCTGCACGACCTGGCGGCCCGGATCCTCGAGGTGCCGGTCTACGCGATGCTCGGCGGCCACGGGCCGACCCGGGTGCGGTGCTACAGCGGCGGGATCTACTTCGACGACCTCGATCACGGGCTGGACGGGATCCGGGCGAACCTCGCGCAGGACCACGCCTTCGGCTTCCGCGACTTCAAGCTGAAGATCGGCCGCGGCCACCGGTGGATGGATCCGTTGGCCGGCCTGGCGCGCGACATCGAGGTGACCCGGCTGGCGCGCGAGCTGTATCCGGACGCCGGGATCCTGGTGGACGGCAACGACGGCTTCACCCTGAACGGACTGCTCGAGTACCTCGACGGCGTCGCCGACTGCGACCT
Source organism: Kribbella sp. NBC_00709 (assembly GCF_036226565.1). Classification (GTDB taxonomy): domain Bacteria; phylum Actinomycetota; class Actinomycetes; order Propionibacteriales; family Kribbellaceae; genus Kribbella. Next base: position 8,379,276 of record NZ_CP108996.1, on the reverse strand, counting down.
GTACTGGATCGAGGAACCGTTCCTGGAGCGACGGCCCGACCTGCAGGCGCTCCGCGAACACCTGCAGACCATGACGAACCGGCCGAAGATCGCGGACGGCGAGTACGAGCCGAACGTCGACCACGTTCTCCGCCTGGCCCGCGAAGGTCTCGTCGACGTGGCCCTGATGGACGTCATCGGCCACGGCCTCACCGCCTGGCGGCAGACGATGCCGCAACTCGCCGCCGAGGCCTCACCGCATGCCTGGGGAGTGCCCCTCAAGACCTTGTACGCCGCCCACCTCGCCGCCGGCCTCGGCAACGTCCCGATCGTCGAAGGCGTCCCGGGCCCCGGCCCCTACATCGTCGAGGACGGGTACGTCGTCCTGTCCGACCAGCCCGGCTTCGGCCTGGAGCTCTAGGCAACCGCCGTCACGAGCGCCAGCCGGATCGCGGCGGTCAACGTCGGCAGATCTTGCGGGCCGTCGTGGCGGCGGCTGTTGATGAAGAACGTCGGCGTCCCGGCGACGCCGCTGCGGTCGGCGGAGTCGATGTCGTGGGCGATCCGGCCGGCGAACTCGTGGGTCGTGAGGTCCGCCCGGAAGCGATCCAGGTCGAGGTCGAGCGACGCGGCGTACGACAGGATCGCGTCGAGCTCGAGGTTGTCCTGGTTGAGCAGGAGCAGGTCGTGCAGCTGCCAGAACTTCCCCTGCCGGCCGGCCGCCTCGGCGGCTTCGGAGGCAAGCCGGGCGTGCGGATGGACGTCGTCCAGCGGTAGGTGCCGCCAGACGTAACGGATATCGGAGTTCGACGCGATCAGCTCGCGAGCTGTCGGCGCCGCCATCTGCGTCCACGGGCACTCGAAGTCGCCGTACTCGACGACCGTGACGGCCGCGTCCGCCGGACCACGAATATGGTCGCGCTCCGGATCGACCGGAGCGGCGAGGTCGCTCAGCTGATGACCGGCTCCGAGCAGTGCCCGTGTCCGGGCGCGGATCGGCATCAGCGCGATCACACGGTAGAAGACGAGCGTGATCGCGGCCGCGGCAACAGCGGCGGCGAGCACGCCGAGCTTCGCCTCGGCCAGCATGTTCCCGGTGAAGGCGAGGTTCGCGATCAGCAGCGAGACCGTGAACGGTACGCCGGCGATGGTCCCGCTGCCGACGACGCCCGCCCAGCCGACCGACGGCCGGACCGCGCCGTGGCTGGTCCGGGTGAGCAGCCACGACGTCGCACCAACCGCGACCGGCTTCCCGACCACGAACGCGACGAAGATCCCGGCCATCACCGGTGTCACCTTGAAGAGCGCCGGGTCCAGAGCGATCCCGGCGTTCGCCAACGCGAACAGCGGGACGATCACATAGCTGGTCACGCGGTGGTACGTGTGCTGCAGCCGCGCATTCGCCGACAGCGTCCCGGTCAGACCACGTGTCGCGGCCCGCGCCAGCTCCGGTGTGGGTTGCTCCCGGAACAGCCGGACCAGCGTGGTCGCCTCCTCCAGCTCGTCCCGTCGCGGCACGTACGCCGAGGTCGCCAGCCCGACCGCGAGCCCCGCGACGACCGGATCGATACCGCTGGCCAGCAACGCGCACCAGAGGATCACCGCGAGCGCGATGAACACCGGCTTGCGACGGTTGTACCGCAACCGTGTGCTGGCCAGCAGCCCGGCGTACGACGTGACGGCGACCAGCAGCCCGGTCACATGCACCTGACTCGTGTAAGCGACTGCGATGACCACCAGCGCGACCACATCGTCGACCACGAACACCGTGAGCAGGAAGGTCCGGACCCGATCCGGTACGAGCTTGCCGGCGACCGCCAGCGCACCCAGGGCCAGAGCGGTGTCGGTCGACATCGCAGCGCCCCAGCCGTGCAGGCCCGCGCCGGAGTGGTTGAACGCCAGGTAGATCAGCACCGGCACGACCATGCCGGCCAGTCCGGCCGCGACCGGGAGGATCAGCCGCCGTCGTTCGCGGAGCTCACCCAGGTCGAACTCCCGGCGTGCCTCCAGTCCGACGACCAGGAAGAACAACGTCATCAGGCCGCTGTTCACCCAGGTGCGCAGATCCAGGTTCGCCGACAGTGGGCCGATCCGGACCGGCAGTTCCCTGGTCCAGAAGTCGTCGTACCCGGTGCTCGTGAGGTTCGCCCAGATCAGTGCCAGGGCGATCGCGGCGACGAGGACGGCGGCGCTGGCTGCCTCGGTGCGCAGGAACGCGCGGAGCGGGCTGGTCGCGGGGCCGGTCATCGACATCCCGCTCGGGTCCAGCTGGTTCGTCAATGGCGGATCTCCTGCAGTGTCCATGTGTTTCCGTCCGGGTCGGCCAGGTCGGCCATGGTGGCGTAGGGGCGGTGGTCCGGGTCGGGCCCGGGGGCGAAGTCGCCGGCCCAGGTGTCGATCGGCGTCTTGTGCCGGATGTCGCCAACCTTGATGCCTCGGGCAACCAACTCCTCGTGCGCGGCCTCGAGGTCCGCCACGACGAGGTAGTTGGCGCGGGCGGATCCGGGCGCCGCGTCGGTCAGCCCCTCGCCGAACTGGATCGAGCAGGCCGACCCGGGCGGTGTCAGCTGTACGACGCGGAAATCCTCGCGCGGGTGGTAGTCGACGTCGAGCGTGAAGCCCAGCGACGTGTAGAAGGCCAGGGCCGCGTCGACATCGCGGACGGCCAGAGTGACGACTTCGAGCTTGAGTTCCATCACATGTCCAGGGCTAGGTCGGTGGTCGGGCGGGCGCAGCAGATCAGCACCTGCCCGTCAGGGGGCGGTTCGAGCGGCGTGGGGGAGTACGTGACCTCGCCGGACAGCAGCGGCGTCAGGCAGGTATGGCAGACGCCGCTGCGACAGCTCCAGCGGGTCGGAACGTCGCACGCGTCGGCCAGGTCGAGCAGGCTGTCGTCACCACTCGGCGTCGAGATGCCGCTCCGGGCGAACGTCACCAGCGGCCCGTTGCCGAGCACGGCAGGTTGGTGTGGCGGACGAACGGTCTGGTCGGTGATACCCGGGTTGATCGACGACAGCGCACCGAACAGCTCCGTGTGGATCTTGGTCACGCCGACGGCGGCGAGTGCTTCCCTCATGTCCGCCATGAAGGACTCCGGTCCACAGATGTATGCCGAGGCGTCGGACGGGAGGGCCAGATCGGCCAGCTTGTCCTTGGTCAGGCGGCCGTCACGGGAGCTGTAGAAGATGCGCTCTCTGGTGTGGGGCAGCTTGCTCAGCAGCTCATCCGCTTCGGCGGCTAGGGGATGCTCTTCTGGAGCACGAGCGCTGTGGATCCACCAGATCTCACGCTGGCTGCCGGCAGCACTGAGTGCATGCAGCATCGCCAGAACCGGGGTCACGCCGATGCCGGCCGACAGCAGCACCACAGGGGTGTCTGCGTCGTCGAGCACGAACTCGCCGCGTGGCGCCGCTACGTCCAGCACGTCTCCGGGGTGCAGCATGGTGGTCATGTAGCCGCTCCCGACGCCGTGCGGCTCGTGCTTGACGCTCACGCGGTAACCGGGCGAGGTGGACAGCGAGTAGCTGCGCAGGGGGATCGGCTGACCGGCGTCCGGCAGCCGGAACGTGAGGTACTGCCCTGGACGCGCAGGCGGCAGCGCGCCGCCGTCCGCTGCCTCCAAGCTGATCGACGAGACGCTCGGAGTCTCAGCGACCACGCTGCTGACCCGGAGTGCCCGGAAGCCGTCCCAAGCCGGCGGAGTCGCCACGGACGCCCCCGCCGCCGAGAAGGTGCCCGGACGGTCCTCGGCATCGAGGAGTTCACGGAACGACCCCTGCCACCCGGGGCTCAGGGCGGGGATCTGCAGCGCACGGCGTACTGCGTCGAGGTCACGGTCCGGCAGGTAGAGCAATGCGTCGATGTCGGCAACGGTCAACGCGCCCGGGCCTGTCGACGTCTTTACGATCGGGTCGCCTGCCGTGATCTCGCCTTCGGTGATCACGCGGCAGTAGAAGCCCGGCCGGTGGTGGCTGACGAGCAAAGCGGGTAGCTCCGGCTCGCCCATCCGCAGGCCGACCCGGTAGCAGGTGACCCGCGGCTGCGTGACCTCTAGTACGGCGCCGCCGATCCGGTACCGGTCCCCGACGCAGACCTCGTCGTCGGGCAGCCCGTCGATCGTCAGGTTCTCGCCGAACTGCCCGTAGACGAAGTCGTCTCGCCCGAAGTGCTGCTCCCAGTGGCGGTAGGAGTCGATCTGGTACACCATCACCGCGCGTTGCTCGCCGCCGTGCCCGCCCAGGTCGCCCTGTCCGTCACCGTCGAGGTTCAGCCGCCGTACCATCACCGGTCCGTCGACCGACTCCTTCCAGACGCCGGTGTGGACGGTCTTCCCGTTCCACTCGACGTCCTTCGGCAGACCGACGTTGACCGACAACACACTGGCTGGGCTCATCCGGACAGCTCCTCCACAGTCAGATCACGGTCGACGCCGTGCGACACGACACTCTGACCAGGCTCCAGCCGAAGCCGCTTCCCGTCCAGCTCCACCTCGAGCTTGTCCGGCTCGAACGACACCATCCCGGAGATCCGGCGTACCTCGGTCCACGCGTCCTCGTACGACCACGCGGCGCGGTCCGCGTAGTAGCTGCACAGGCCCTTGTACGGACAGAACGTCTGGCCTTCGACGGGTGTCAGCGCAGTCTCGTCGACGTCCTCCCGCGGCACGTACCAGCGCGGCGCGAAGCCCGACTCGTACAGCACCAGGGGACGCGACGAGTCCGCCACGATCCGGTAGCCGTCCCGGACGATCAGGTGGCGGCTGGTCTGCCGGATGTCGATCCGGTGGTACGCGTCCGCCGCGTGACCGACGATCCGCTCGTCCTCTTCGTAGAACGCGTCCATGGCCCGCCACGCGAACGCGACCCGTCCTTTCAGGTCACTCGCGTAGTCCGGCAGGCCGGTGTGCTGCCACGCTGCCCGCGCCTTCTGCGACTTGCCGGCCGTCACGGTGTACCAGGACGTCTCGCCCAGGTCCTTGTGCCGCGTCGTACGGTCCTCTGCCTGCAGTACGTCGGCCACGACGTCCGCCAGCGGGAAGTACGCCACCGGGTACCGGCCCGGCTCATGCAGCAGTACGACGTCCTCACTGTCCGCGATCCAGTTGTCGCCGAATCGCACTCGCATCCGCCGGCGCAACGGCTCCGCGAACAGCAGCCGCTCCGGCAGTTCGACCGGTACCAGGAACCGCCCGATCGCCCCTACCCCTAAAGGACCTTGTTGCCATGCCAGACCCATCGCCCTGCTCCTTTCAGATCAGCGGTTCGCCGCCGTCGACCCGCAGCGTCGTACCGGTCACGAAGGAATTGGTCAGCGCGAACAGGACGGTCTGCGCGACGTCGTCCGCAGTACCGATCCGCCGGGCCGGGTTGCGCTCGCTGATGTCCCGGAAGTAGTCGTCCCGGCCGGCACCGAGCCCGTCCCAGGCGCCGGTGTCGATGACACCCGGGGAGACCGCGTTCACCCGGATCGGCGCCAGCTCCAGCGCCAGCGACCGGGCCAGTACGTCGGCCGCGCCGTTCGTGATCGCCACGGCGAGGGTGCCGACGGCGATCTTCGCGGCCGCGACACCGGAGAAGAGCGTCAGCGAGCCGCCCGCGTTGATCCGGGGCGCGAGGTGCTTGGCCAGCATCAGCGGGCCGATCACCTTGGTGTCGAACGACGCCCGGACGGCGTCCCGGTCGAGGTCCGCGATCTTCCCGCGGGCCCGGGCCGACGCGGTCGAGACGATGTGGTCGATGGTCCCGAGCCGCTCGCCGAGCGCCGCGATCGAGGCCTCGTCGGTCAGGTCGACGTACTCGGTGCTGATCCCGGGCTCCCCGTCGTACGCCGCCTTCAGCTTGTCCTGGCTGCGGCCGGCGGCGACCACCTGCGCGCCCGCATCCCGGACGGCCAGGGTCACCGCCTGGGCGATGCCGCCACCGCGTCCGATCACCAGGACTGTCTTGCCGTCGAGTGTCATGACGCTTACGGAACACGAACGGCGTACGTATTCGCATCCGCCACTGGCTGGCCTACAGGGATAGCTTGTGGCTGTGGAACTGACCGGTCGACTTGCGGAGTGCGGTGCGCTCGGACAGCTGGTCACGGCCGTGCGGACCGGAGAGAGCCGCGCCCTGGTGCTGTCGGGAGAGGCAGGGGTCGGCAAGACCGCGCTGCTCGACTACCTGGCCGGTCATGCTGACGGGTGCCGGGTGATGCGGACCTCCGGGGTGCAGTCCGAGATGGAGCTGGCGTTCGCCGGTCTGCACCAGTTGTGTGCGCCCGTGCTGGACCTGCTCGCTAGCCTGCCCGCGCCGCAGTGCGAGGCATTACAGACTGTGTTCGGCATCAGCGCTGGGCCGCCGCCTGACATGTTCCTGATCGGACTGGGCGTGCTGAGCCTGCTGGCCGAGGCCGCGGAGCAGCAGCCGCTGATCTGTCTGGTCGACGACCAGCAGTGGCTGGACCGCTGCTCCGCACAGATCCTGTCCTTCGTGGCTCGTCGGCTCGATGCAGAGTCGGTCGGTCTGGTCTTTGCGACTCGTCAGGTCAGCCAGGTGCTGTCCGGACTGCCGGAGTACTCGATCGGTGGACTCCGCGACGCTGACGCCCACTCGCTACTGGACGCCGTACTCACGTCGCCGATCGACGCGCAGGTGCGCGACCAATTGGTGGCGGAGGCACACGGCAACCCGCTGGCGTTGCTGGAGCTGCCGCGCGGTCTGCAGTCGGCCGGAGGCTTCGGAGTCCCCGGTGCAGTGGGCATCGAGGAGAGCTTTGTCCGACGGGTGAACGCCATGCCCGACGAGACCCGCCGACTCCTCGTCCTCGCGGCAGCAGAGCCCTCCGGCAACGACGCTCTGGTACGCCGCGCTGCCGGACTACTCGATCTGCACCTCCAGGCCGCAGTACCGGCGAGCGATGCGGGACTCGCGGAGTTCGCGACCCGCATCCGCTTCCGGCACCCATTGGTGCGGTCGGCGGCGTACTGCTCGGCGTCACCGGCCGAACGGCGTGAGGTGCATCAGGCACTGGCCGCGGTGACGGACGCCGAAGCCGACCCGGACCGCCGGGCGTGGCACCGGGCTCAGGGAGCGGCTGGCCCGGACGAGGAGATCGCGGACGAGCTGGAGCGATCAGCTGGACGAGCGCAGGCACGGAGTGGGTTCGCCGCGACGGCTGCCTTCTTGCTCCGGTCGGCTGCCCTCACGATCGACCCGGTGAAGCGAGCAGGGCGGGCGCTGGCCGCTGCACAGGCCGAGCTGCAGACCGGTGCGTTCGATTCGGCGGCCGACTTGCTGACGATGGCCGAGGCGGAGCAGCTCAGCGAGCTGCAACGCGCTCGGGCCGACCTGGTGCATGCACAGCTCGCCTTCCTGACCAATCGGGGCAACGATGCGCCGCAGCTGATGCTGAAGGCGGCGAAGCGGCTCGAGACAGTCGATGTCTCCCTCGCGCGAGCGACGTACCTTGATGCGTTGTCAGCGGCGATCTTCGCGGGACGACTGGCCAAGCCTGGCGGCGACGTGCGTGAGGTGGCGCGAGCGGCGGCCGCGGCACCACGGCCGGCAGTGGTCGGGCCGGCGGATCTCCTGCTGGACGGCAACGCATCGCATTACCGGGACGGTTACGCCGCGGGCGCGGAGACGCTGCACAAGGCACTGGCCGGAGTCGGCGACGGGACGACCGTCGAGGAAGAGCTGCAGTTGTTGTGGATGGCAACGACTTCCGCACTGAGGCTCTGGGACGCCGATCGTTGGGAGCAGCTGTCCCGCCGGCACCTGCAGCTCGTGCGCGAGACCGGCGTACTCAGCAACGTCGCGCTGGCGCTGACTTCGCTGGCTTATGTGAGTGTGTTCGCTGGTGACCTGTCGGCGGCCGCGACGCTCACCGACGAGGCTCGGGCGGCGAACGAGGTGACCGGCGGCAACCTGGCGCCGTACGGCCTCCTGGCGCTGGCCGCGTTCCGTGGTGATCGGGACGAGACACTCGCGCTGGTCGCGGCGACCGAGCAGGACGGGACCCGGCGGGGCGAGGGGATCGGGCTGGCCTTCGCGGACTGGGCGGCCGCTGTCCTGGCCAACGGACTCGGCCGCTACCAGGACGCGGCCGACGCGGCGGAGCGGGCGTTCCGGGATCCCATCGACCGGTTGTCGATGATGCTGGTGCCGAGTGAGCTGGTCGAAGCCGCAGTACGGATCGGGGCGATCGACACCGCGCACCGCGCCTGCCAGGTCCTCGGCGACATGGCGAACGCGACCGGCACCGACTGGGCGCTCGGCGTGTACGCACGGTCCCGGGCGATGATCAGTGCGGGCGACACGGCCGAACGCCTGTACAAGGAGGCGATCGGGCACCTGGAGAAGACCAGGCTGAAGGTTGAGCTCGCCCGGGCCGAGCTGGTGTACGGCGAGTGGCTGCGGCGCGAGCGACGCCGTACGGATGCACGTGAGCACCTCCGTACGGCGCACGCCGGCTTCGAAGCGATGGGCCTGACCGGGTTCGCGGAGCGCGCGCGACGAGAACTGCAGGCGGCCGGTGGCACCGCCCGCAAGCGCGTGGTACCCACGCAGAGCGAGCTGACCGCCCAGGAGGCACAGATCGCCCGCATGGCTCGCGACGGTCTCTCCAACCCGGAGATCGCGACCCGCCTGTTCATCAGCGCCCGCACCGTTCAGTACCACCTCCGCAAGGTCTTCTCGAAGCTGAACATCACGTCGCGCAGCCAGCTCGCCCAGGTCATGCCTCCTGGTTGAGACGCTTCGTGTACTCCGCGACCTGGCGTAGCGACTTCTCGTCCGCCCACGACCACTCGGGTCGCCGTGTCTCCGGACCGCTGTACGGCGTGTCCGCGTAGTGGGCTTGCATCTCGGCCAGCTGTGCGGTCAGCGCTGCGCGAGTCTCGGCGTACGCCGGATCGTCGGCGACGTTGACCAGCTCCTCCGGGTCCTTGCGCAGGTCGTACAGCTCCCACTCCGACTCGAAGAGCCGCTCCGACGACCCCGGTACGCCGAGACCGGCGCCGTAGTAGTGGATCAGCTTGTACTCCTTCGTCCGCACGCCGTAGTGCGCCGGAGCGTGGTGGATCGGGTCATCGTGCTCCCAGTACCGGTAGTAGATCGCGTCCGGCCAATCCGGGACCTCCTCACCACGTAGTACCGGCAGGAAGCTCCGGCCCTGTGAGGTGGGCATGTCGTCCAGCCCGGCCATGTCGAGGAACGTGGCCGCGAAGTCCACGTTGGTGACCATCGCGTCGCACGTGCCACCGGCCGGGATCACCGCCGGCCACCGGATCATCATCGGCATCTGCAGCGACTCGTCGAACATCAGCCGCTTGTCGAACCACCCGTGATCCCCGAGGAAGAACCCCTGGTCGGAGGTGTAGACGACAACCGTGTTCTCCCCGAGCCCTTCGTCGTCCAGTACGTCGAGGAGTCGCCCGACGTTGTCGTCGATCGACTGCACGCACTGCAGGTAGTCACGCAGATAGCGCTGGTACTTCCACCGCATCCGCGCCTCCCGGTTCTCTGGACCGCGTAGCTCGTCCGGCAGGTCCTCACCGAGCTCGTCCGCGCCAAGGTCGTCCGCAACGGACATGCGGACGCCGCGGACCGCCTGGCTGCGCGTGCTGTGGTCGTCGAACAGAGTGCTCGGCTCCGGGATCGATCCGACTGGATAGAGGTCCTTGTGCTTCTCGTCCGGCACCCACGGCCGGTGCGGTGCCTTGTGGTGCACCAGCAGCAGGAACGGCCGCTCCGGGTCCCGCTGGCGGATCCAGTCGATGCTCTGGTCGGTGACGATGTCGGTGGCGTACCCGGGCACGGTCTCGGCTCCGTCCAGCCCGAGCATCAGCGGGTCGACGTACTCGCCCTGACCGGGGAAGACCCGCCACGCGTCGAAGTGCCGCGGCGCCGACTCGGGCCGCTCACCGAGATGCCACTTGCCGAACAGAGCCGTCTGGTAGCCGGCGTCCTTCAGCACCTCGGCGAACGTCGGGACGCGGTAGTCGATCTCGGTGAAGATCGACGCGACCCCGTTCACGTGGCTGTAGGTACCGGTCAGGATCGACGCCCGCGACGGCGAGCAGATCGAGTTCGTGCAGTACGTCGCATCCATCCGCACCCCGTCCTGGGCCAGCCGGTCCAGCTGCGGCGTGCTGTTGACCTTGCTCCCGTACGCCGAGATCGCGTGCGCGGCGTGGTCGTCGGACATGACGAAGACAATGTTCGGGCGTGGCATCAACTCACCTTTCGGGTGGCGAGGGCGGCGTCGAGCGCCAGCATCATTTCTGCGGTCACGCCCGGATGCGCGGCGAAGACCTCGAGCAGGGGAGCGGACGGGTTCAGCCGGCGCATCCCCTCGAGCCCGGCGAGGATGTGACCGGGCAGCAGGTCCGGGCAGCGATCCAGTACGTCGGTCAGGGTCAGCGTTCGCAGCGGAGAATCCTCTTCCAGATCGGTCTGGCGTACTGAGGGCTGGAGTGCTTGTTGCACCTGATCCCACTGGTGCCCGATCAGCAGATGCTCAGTCAGCACTTGCCCTTCGGCCGGGAGACCCAGGCGTTCGTACTGCTCGGCCGGTGCGTCGTTGTCGCGCATCAATTGGACCATCAGGTTGCACAGGCGCAGTTCGAGTTCGTCGTCGTGCAGAGGATTCTGCTGCTGCGGATCGGTCTGCAGATCGAACAGCAACGAGCCGTGCCACCAGGGATTCCCGACCGGTGGGCCTGGAACACGGAGGAGAGGTACACCCTTCGTGAATCCGAACCCGTCGACCAGAGTCGCCTGACGAAGGTCCGCGGTGCTGAAGCGGGCTCGCATGTGGGTCGGCATCAGCGTGTAGTTGTAGAGCGGCGCGTTCGACGGATCCGCGCAGGCCCGCATGTAGACGTAGCGGCCGTCCGTCACGTTGACATGGCCACCGTGGGCGCCGAAGAGCGCACCCGTACGCTCCCGGCCGCCGGACAGTGGCAAGCCGTGCAGGTCCGCCGGAGCGTCGACGGTGAAGTAGTCGAGAAGCGTCGGTGCGATGTCGATCGTCTGCACCAACGAGTCCCGCCGTACGCCGGCCGCCCGGTCGCGTGGATCCCAGACGAACAAGGGGGTGTGGATCGTCTCGTCGAACCACGGCTGCACGCTCTTGCCCCACCACCCCCGCTCACCGAGCAGGAATCCGTGGTCGGTACAGACGATCAGCATCGTGTCGTCCCACAACCCGTGCTGGTCGAACAGATCGAGCACCCGGCCCAGCGAACGGTCACACATCGCCAGCAACGACAGGTACTCACCGCGTGCCCGCTCCACCTCCTCCGGCGTCTCGATCACCCGCCGGTACGACGGCCAGTCGAACACCGGCTGCTCCGTGTCGACCCCGAGCAACCGCCGGTACTGCTCGTAGCTGAAGAACGGCTCGTGCGGGTCGAACGTCTCGATCTGCACGAACCACTGGTCCTCGGCGAGGTTCGTCTCGATGAACTCGATCCCGGCGTCGAACGTCAGCGTCTGACTGTGCTGTGACTCGTCCTGCAGGTGCTGCCGGTTCACCCAGTCCTGCCGGCTGAGGAACGTCGTACCGTTCAACGTCTCCGGCACGTCGGGCTCACCGACCTGTCCCTTCCACCGATCGCCCTCCTGACCGCGGAAGAACTCGTACGTCGAGTACCTGTTGTGGTACGTCGCACCGCCGTCCTCCCAGTAGTGCTGGTGATCGGTCGCCAGATGCGTGTGTACGCCGTGCTGCCGCAACAGCTCCGGCATCGAGTCGTCGAACGGCTCCAGCGGCCCCCACGACCGGTGCAGGAAGTTGTACCGCCCGGTGTGCAGCTCACGCCGTGCCGGCATGCAGGGCATGCTCCCGGCGTAGCAGTTCTCGAACAGCACGGTGTGGCCGGCCAGCCGGCTGAAGTTCGGTGCGTGGACGTTCTCCGCGCCGTACGGCGGCAGCATCCGCCGGTTGAGCGAGTCGTACATGACCATGACTGCGCGCTTCATCCGGCCGCCTCACTGGCCAGCAGCTCACGCCGTTCCTCCCGGCGTACCGCCTGCCGGTCCGGGTCCGGGATGGGTGCGGCCATCAGGAGGCGTTGCGTGTAAGGGTGTTCGGGCCGCTCGGTCACGTCGCCCGCGTCGCCGGACTCGACGATGTCGCCGCGGTACAGGACCGCGACCCGGTGGCTGATGTGCCGGACGACCGCGAGGTCGTGCGAGATGAACAGGTAGGCCACGCCGGTCTCCTCCTGGATCGAGATGAACAGGTCGAGTACCCGCGCCTGCGTGGACAGGTCCAGCGCGGACACGGGTTCGTCGCAGACTATGAGTTTGGGCCGCAGCGCCAGCGCCCGGGCGATCGCGATGCGCTGCCGCTGACCGCCGGAGAACTCCCGTGGCAACCGGCCTACCGCGTCCTGTGGCAGAGCGACCTGGTCGAGCAAGGTGCGGACCCGCTCACTCGCCGTACTGCGACCGAGCGAACCACGGGCGACCAGCGGTTCGACCAGGATGTCCTCGACGGTCATCGACGGGTTCAGCGAGCTGTACGGATCCTGGAACACGACCTGGATGTCGTCACTCAGCCGCCGGCGCTCCCGGCGCGACATCCCGACCAGCTCCTGCCCGTCGAACCGGATCGAGCCGGAGCTGACCGGGACCAGGCCGAGGACGGCCCGCCCGATCGTGGTCTTGCCGGACCCGGACTCACCGACCAGTCCGAGCGTCTCGTGCGGCTTGATGTCGAACGACACTTCGTGCAAGGCCCGGAAGCCCTTCGTCCGCCGGCTGCGCCCGGCGTACTCGACGACAACGTTGCTGGCCTCAAGCATGATTCACCTCGAGTCGGGTGCGTGGTGCGCTGTCCTCGAGCGTCGAGCCGAGCAGCGTCTGCGTGTAGGGATGCTGGGGACTCACGAACAACGGCCGGACGTCGTTGACCTCGACGATCCGCCCGTCCTGCATCACGGCCACCCGGTCGCAGATGTCCGCGACCACGCCGAAGTTGTGCGTGACCAGCAGCATCGCCATCCCGAACTCGGTCTGCAGACCGCGCAGCAGGTCGAGTACGTCGGCCTGCACGGTCACGTCCAGCGCGGTCGTCGGCTCGTCCGCGATCAGCAGATCCGGCTTGCCCGACACCGCACCGGCGATCAGCACCCGTTGCGCCATACCTCCGGAGATCTCGTGCGGGTAGGCGGCGAACGTACGCCGGGGCTCGGGGATGCCGACTCGCTCCAGCAGGTGCAGCGCCTCCGCGACGGCCGCCCGCTTGGACAGACCGCTCACCGCGCGCAACGGCTCGACCAACTGTTCACCCACCCGGAAGCACGGGTCGAGGTTCGACATCGGCTCCTGCGGGATGTACCCGATCCGCTGGCCACGCAGGGCCCGGCGTTCGCTCTCGGGAAGGCCGGACAACTCGCGGCCGTCGAACCGGATACTGCTGTGACCCAGCAACGTGCCGCCCGGCGACAGCAGACCCAGGACCGAGAACGCAGTCTGGGTCTTGCCGGACCCGGATTCGCCGACCAGGCCCATCACCTCTCCGTGCCGGACGTCGAGGTCGATGCCGTGCACGACCTCGCGGTAGCCGTCACCGCTCGGGTACCCGACCGACAGATCCGTGATCCGCAGCAGCGGCAGCTCGTCGGTGTCCGGGGTCGCGGGAGCGAGCTTCGGCGCTTTCGGGGGCTTGCGCGGCCGGTCGGTGCGCTGGATGACGTCGCGAATCGCATTGCCCAGCAGGACGAGCGAGGCGACGGTCAGGGCGATCGTGATGCCGGGCCACCAGATCGCGACCGGCGACGTGTAGATGTTGGTGAACGCGTCCTGCAGCATGCCGCCCCAGGTCGGCGTTCCCGGATCGCCGAGGCCGAGGAACTCGAGACCGGACTGGACGACGATGGCGATCCCGGCTACGACCGAGGCCTGGATGACGATCGGCGCGCGCACGACCAGCAGGACGTGCCGGCCGATGATCCGCGGATCGCTCAATCCCGAGACCCGGGCCGCGTCGACGTACAGCTCGTGCTTGACCGCCATCACCTGGCTCCGCACCAGGCGGTGGAAGCCGGGGGAGAGCATCACGCCGAACGCCACCATCGCCAGGTAGATCGACGACCCGAGCGCCTGGAACAGCGCGAGCAGCACGATCATCGTCGGCAGCGCCATCAGCAGATTGGCGCCCCAACCCAGTACGCCGTCGAACAGCCCGCCGTAGTACCCGCTGAGCAGGCCCGAGATCACCCCGAGCACCAGAGCGACCACGAGTGCGATGACCGCGCCGGTCAGAGTGTTGCGACCGGCGTACAGCAGACGGCTGAAGATGTCCCGGCCGGCGCCGTCACCGCCCAGCAGGTAGCCACTGCCCGGACCGGCGTTGATCTTGTCGAGCCGGAGCGCGGTCGGGCTGTGCGGTGCGATCAATGGCGCGAAGATGCTCGCCAGCACGATGACCAGCAGGATCGCCAGCGCCGCGATCGCGAGTGGGTTGCGGAGGACCTTGCGAGCTGTCATTGGACACGCACCTTGGGATTGACCCAGCCGCTGATGACGTCGATGACCAGGTTGACGATGACGACCAGGACGACCAGCGTGACCACGACTCCCATCAGGACCGGTACGTCGCCCTGCAGCGCCGCGTTGATGGTCAGCGTGCCGAGACCCGGGATCGCGAACACCTTCTCGATCACCACGGCGCCTCCGAGCAGAGCGATGAACTGCAGGGACAGCACGGTGAGCGCTGGGCTTGCGGCGTTCCGCAGAGCGTGCCGGAACAGGACGGACCGCGGACTGATACCGCGTGCCCGTAGCGTGCGGACGAAGTCCTGACGCAGTACGTCGATCACCGCGCCACGGACCTGTTGGGCAGCTGACGCGGTGCTCCCGATCACCAGGGACGCCACCGGCAGTACGAGGGCCGCTGCCCAACTGCCGGGTGACTCCGAGAGCCGTACGTAGCCGGTCGCCGGTAGCACTCCGAGCGTGACCGAGAAGAACACCACCAGGACCAGCGCCACCCAGAAGTTCGGCAGGGCGAACCCGGCAACACTCAGCACCTGGATGACCCGGTCCAGCCAGCCGCCGCGCACAGCCGCGGCCACACCGAGCCCGACACTGATCAGAGCGGTCAGAGCGACAGCCAGGACGACCATCGACAGCGTCACTGGCAGCCGGTTGGCGATCGCCTGTGCCACCGGCTCGTTGGTGAACCAGGAGATACCCAGGTCGCCGTGGAGCGCGTGCTCGGCCCACGTCCCGAGCTGTGCAAGCAGGGGCTTGTCCAGTCCGAGCTCGGCGTTCTTGGCGGCGAGTTGGTCCGGTGTGGCGCTCTCGCCGAGCAGATTGCGGGCGACGTTGCCTGTGCCGGAGAAGGCGAGCAGGAAGGTGATGCCGGCAATCACCACGACCAGTACGACGCATGCGACCAGTCGGCGTCCGATGAACCGAAACATGCCGTCACTCCTTCGGAGAGAACGAGTTGATGCTGGGCGCCACGTTGTAGGCCTGCATGGCGACCGCGGTCCTCGCGTCGCTCAGGTAGACGCTGTTCTCGCGGTACCACGGGTCGAACCAGGCGTTGTCGACCAGCCACTTGCTGACAGCCTTCATGGCGGCCGGCAGCTGGGCCTCCGGCGCGTTCTGGGCGGTAGCCAGCAGCTTGTCGAGCTGCGGGTCGCCCGCCTTGAGCGGATTCCACGGCGACTTACGGGTGACCGCCTTCTGGATGTCCTGCCACGCCGACTGGCTGCCCAGCGTCATGAACGCGACCGGGTACTTGCCGGACAGGATCTCCGGGATGACCGCGTTGGCCGGCACCTTCACCCACTTCACCTTGATGCCGATGGCCCCCAGTTGCTGCTCGATGATCGCGTTGTACTGCGCGAACCCGGGCGACTCCGGCATCGTGATCGCGAAGCCGTCCGCGTAGCCCGCCTCGGCGAGCAGTTGCTTGGCCTTGGCCGGGTCGTAGTTGTAGGTGCTGTCGAGCGCCTGGTCGTACCCGTCGCCCGCGGCGTTGAAGATCTGGGTGGTCAGCGCGCCCTGCCCGTGCGAGACGTTCTTGAGGATCGCCTCCCGGTCGAAGGCGTAGTTGATCGCCTTGCGGACGCGCAGGTCCTTCAGGGCCGGGACCAGCTTTCCGTCACGGTCCATCAGCAGCAGACCGTTCCAGTTCACCGGGGTGGTGTTGGCCGTCAGGCCGCTGCGTTGGGCATCGGCGAGGGAGTTGGTGTCGGTGAGCGTCCCGTTCACCTGGCCGGACTTGATCGCGTTCAGCCGGGCGGTCAGGTCCGTCATCGGCTTGATGACGATCTTGTCGTACGGGAAGGCGGCGGTGTTCCAGTAGCCCGGATTCCGCTTGTACGTGTAGGTGCTACCGGCAACGGTCCCGGTCTTGTCCAGCTCGTACGGACCACTGCCGACCGGCACCGTTGCCACGGTCGGGGACTTGAGCGACTTCGGGCTGGCCATCACACCGCCAACGCTGGCCAGGTAGTCGACCAGTCCCGGATCCGGAGCCTTCAGCTTCAGGTTGAGCTCGGTCGGAGACACGATCTGGTACGTCGCGATCGACCGGCTCATGTACGAGTTCTGGCCGGTCCCGGCGGCAAGGTTGGTCAGGTTGTCCTTCACCACGGTCGCGTCGAACGGCGTACCGTCGGTGAACTTCACGCCGCTCTTCAGTTCGAGGTTGAGCGTGGTGCGCTTGGCGTCGTACTTCCAGGACGTCGCCAGCCACGGCTGCAGCTTGTTGTCCTTGTCGCGGGTCAGCAAGGTGTCGAAGACCGGCGACCAGTACTGCATCTGGTTGCCGATGTTCAGCTGGGTGGGATCGAAGGAGTTGTTGTCCAGGACGGCGGCGATGGTCAGCGTCTTGGACGCGGACTGACTGGCGCCCGCGCCGGAACAGGCACCGGCGCCGACGACAAGTGCGGCAGCGGCCAGCAGGGCGCTGCAGCGGCGGATGAGCATGATCGGCTCCTTAGCGTGCGGGTGGTGCGACCGGGATGTCTGCGCTGGGCTGGAAGCCGAGCCGCCAGGTCTTGACCCAGATCGGTGCGGATGGGGTGAACGGGGTGGTGTACAGCTGCCAACGGCGGCTGTGTGCCGTTGGAGGGTCGGTTGTCCAGCCGATGAGGGAGCCGTCCGTCGAGCATGTGATCGCCACCAGGCCGTCACGGAGCTCGACCGCCGGCTCGGTGGTCCGTGGGCGCTGCCCGCCCGGATGCCACTCGGCCAGCAGGTCCCGCTCAGGTCTTCGCCCGAGGTCGCCGGTCTGCGCCAGCCAGGAGTCCAACGCATCGGTGAGCCGCTGCTGCACGTCGG
Source organism: Kribbella sp. NBC_00709 (assembly GCF_036226565.1). Lineage (GTDB taxonomy): Bacteria > Actinomycetota > Actinomycetes > Propionibacteriales > Kribbellaceae > Kribbella. Next base: position 8,362,003 of record NZ_CP108996.1, on the reverse strand, counting down.
CGTACTCCGGCAGACCCGCGAGGTTGTGTTCCTCGTGCGGATCGGCCTCGACGTCGTACAGTTCCTCGGGCGCACGTTTGCTGGCGGCAACGATCGAGCGCTGCAGGTCGGTGAGGATCGACGGCGGCTCGCCGACCGCCAGCTGCTGCTGTGCTTCCTGAGCGAACAGCCGCCGCAGCTCTTTCCAGGTCCACAGGTTGTCCGGGTACTCCGTGTGCCCCATCGGCGAGCGATCCGGATGCAGGTGCCGGGTGTAGCGGAACCGGCGGTCGCGGATCGAGCGGGACGTGTCCTCGGCCTCACCCATCCGGTCCCGGGCGCTCACGACGTACCCCGACCGTTGCCTCGGGCTACCATCAGCGCCGAGGATCACCTCGCCGTGCATGTGGCCCGGGACCTCGAGGCCGCACAGTGCGAGCATCGTCGGCGCCAGATCCATCAGCGCGACCGGCTCGGTGTACGTCGACCCGGCGGCGATCTTCCCCGGCCAGCGGACGATCAACGGCTCGCGGAACCCGAGCTCCGTGGCCCACCGCTTGCCGCGCGGCATCCCCAGCCCGTGATCGCTCCAGAAGACGACGATCGTGTTGTCCGCGAGGCCGTCTTCTGCGAGCTGGTCGAGAATCCCGCCGGCCCAGTGGTCCATCTGGCTGATCAGCTCGAGGTACCGCCGCCACGACGTCCGGTACACCTCGGTGTCCGGGTGGTACGGCGGGACCTCGGCCTTCTCCACCCGCTGCGCGTCAGGTGTCCTGCGCGCGAACTCGTCGTCGTCCAGGTAGATCTGCGACTCGTGCGTGATCAGGCTGTGGAAGGCCATGAAGAACGGCTGGTCTGGATTGTCCCGCAGCCGCCAGTGCGCGTGGTCGCCGAGCTCGTCGTACACCGGCTCGGGGACGTCGACCTGGAAGTCGGTGAACGCGGTGTTGCCGGTCCAGTAGCCCGCAGCGCGAAAGTACTCCGGGAGCAGCCGCACCGCCGGCGGAGGAGTGGCGCGGGTCCGCATGTGCATGGTGCCGATCGCCGCCGGGAAGCAGCCGGTGATGATCGCACTGCGCGACGGGCCGCAGACCGGGGCCGCGGAGAACGCGCGGTCGAACCGGAGACCGTCGGCGGCCAGCTGGTCGAGTCGCGGCGTACACGCCTGCTCGGCGCCGGGCCAGATCCCGGTGTAGCAGCCTAGGTGCGGATTGATGTCGTGCGTGCTGATCCAGAGGACGTTCGGTCTGGAAGTGGGCATAGCTGTGCTCCTGAAAGGGCAACTACACGGGGGTCGCGCGGTCAGTCGACCGCGCGGATGCGGCGCTGGGAGCTGCGGCTCTGCAGCTCTTCGCGGAGCTCGATGCACCAGGCGACGTGCTGGTCCATCAGCTGCGAACCGAGCTCGTGCGACCGCTCCTCGACGAAGGCCTGGAGGCCTGCGTCGAACGGCAGCTCCGGCTCCTCGGGGACGGTGCGGTCGCGATCCCGGTAGCGCTTGATCTGCAGCTGCCGGGCGAGGATCTCCCGATCCAGCAGCTCGATCACCTGGTCGGGCTGGAGGAACCCGCAGAACGCGAGGCGCCCGTAGAAGCCGGGATCCCGGGTGTAGATCGTGGTCGGGGAGTACGGCGCCGTGAGCCAGTCCATGAACACCGTGATCCCTTCGTCGGTGACCCGATAGGTCTTCGCGTCCTGGGCACCCGGCCGGGGTTCGACGGTGTGCCAGACCCAGCCGCGATCCTCCATCGACGACAGGCAGCGGTAGACCTGGCTCATCTGGGTGTTGGGGCGCAGGAACGTCCCGCGGGCGTCCATGTAGCGCTTGAGGTCGTACCCGGTGCTGGGGCGCATCAGCAGCACGCCGAGAAGGATGTGCTCGAGCTTCATGATCGCCTCCGGCCTATGACACAAGTGGAATACCCGAGAGGACACCACAAGTGGAATACCCCGTCAAGAGTTCGGCTGCTGGACACCGTTTACCGAACCGCGGCCGCTGGGCGTAGGTTTGTTGCTCATGGCCATGTTCGACCTTTCCCTCGACAAGCTCCGCGAGTACCGGCCCGAGGTGGCCGCGCCCGCCGACCTGGTCGACTTCTGGCGCCGCTCGATCGAGAAGGCGCGCACCGACGACCTGTCCGCCTCGTTCACCCTGATCGACAACAAGCTCGCGGTGATCGACACCTACGACGTCACCTACGCCGGCTTCGGCGGTACGCCGGTCAAGGGCTGGCTGCACGTCCCGGCAGGTGCCACCGGCCCGCTGCCGACCGTCGTGCAGTACCACGGGTATTCCGGCGGCAGGGGCTTCCCGCACGCGACCACGCTGTGGGCCCAGGCCGGCTACGCACACTTCGTGATGGACACCCGCGGCCAGGGCTACAGCGCCGGCGGCCTGGACAGCACGCCGGACGACACGCCGTACGCCGGTCTCAACCACACGCCGGGCTTCATGACCGCGGGCATCACCGACCCGGAGACCTACTACTACCGCCGCGTGTACATCGACGCGGTCCGCGCTCTCGAAGCCGCTCGGACGTCGCCGTTCGTGGACGCGGACAAGATCATCGTCACCGGCGGCAGCCAGGGCGGCGGCATCTCGATCGCCGCGGCCGGCCTCGCACCGATCGCCGGGATCGAGCTGCTCGGCTGCGCACCCGACGTACCGTTCCTGTGCCACTTCGAGCGGGCGCTGCAGATCACCGACAAGGACCCGTACGGCGAGATCTCGCGGTACCTGAAGGGGTTCCGGCAGGACGTGGACGCCGCGCTGCGGACGCTGAGCTACTTCGACGGCGTCAACCTGGGCCGGCTGGCCACAGCGCCCGCGCTCTTCTCGGTCGCCCTGATGGACGCCACCTGCCCGCCGTCGACCGTCTTCGCGGCGTACAACCACTACGCGAGCGACCAGAAGGACATCGAGGTCTACCACTACAACAACCACGAGGGCGGCCAGACGTACCAGCAACTGGCCCAACTCGACTGGTTCGCGAAGATCTTCGAGAAGAGGTCATCGACAGACCGATGAGTTTTCGGTGCGGCTGTCGTTACACGGTCATCGATGTCGGTCAGACTGGACCGACCGGGACCGCGGGAGGCCGCAGATGGACTGGAAACTCGAGCTCGTGATCGTGCCGGTGTCGGACGTGGATCGGGCGAAGAAGTTCTACACCGACCAGCTCGGGTTCGCCGAGGACGTCGACCACCGGGCCGGAGACTCGTTCCGGGTCGTGCAGCTGACGCCGCCGGGGTCGGCGTGCTCGATCACGATCGGCACCGGGCTGAGTACGGCGACGCCGGGCAGCTACCAGGGCACGCACCTGGTGGTGACCGACATCGGGGCGGCACGGGCCGAGCTGGTCGACCGCGGCGTGGAGGTCAGCGAACCGTTCCACTTCGGCGCCCAGGGCAAGCAGGACGGCCTGCACCCCGACCGCTCCGACTACGGCACCTTCCTGTCCTTCGAGGACCCGGACGGCAACGGCTGGACGGTCCAGGAGGTAGGACGCAAGCCGTGACAACACTGGAGGAGGCGGCGTTCGCGGGTGACGAGACCGCGTTCGCCGCCTTGGCCGGGCAGTACCGGCGGGAGCTTCACGTGCACTGCTACCGGATGCTCGGGTCGTACGACGAGGCCGAGGACGCCGTGCAGGAGACGCTCCTGCGGGCCTGGCGTGCCCGCGACGCGTACGACGGCCGCACGTACTTCCGGGCCTGGCTCTACAAGATCGCGACGAACATCTGCCTGGACGTCGTACGCCGGCCGACCGCGCGAGACCTGGTGTGGTTGCAGCCGTACCCGGATCGGTTGCTCGACGAAATCGCTCCACAAGCGAATCAGCCCGACGCGGTCGCAGTCGACCGGGAGACGATCGAGCTGACGTTCCTGATCGCGCTCCAGGCCTTGCCTGCTCGACAGCGCGCCGCCCTGATCGCTCGCGACGTACTCGGCTGGTCGGCGGCGGAGACCGCCGGAATGCTGGAGACCAGCGTGGCCGCAGCGAACAGTGCACTCCAACGGGCCCGGGTGACGATGCAGCAGCGACTGCCGGTGCGTCGGACCGACTGGAGTGCGCCGCAGCCGACTGCTCAGGAGCGGGAGGTGCTGGCGCGCTTCATCGACGCGCACCAGCGGTGTGACGCCGCCGCGGCGATCGCGATCGCGGCCGAGGACCTGCGAATCTCGATGCCGCCCGACCGGTTGTCGTTCGATGGCCTGACCGCGTGCCTGCCGCTGTTCGAGCGCGGGCTCGGACCGAACCGGGACGGCGAGTGGAGGCTGGTGCCGACCTCGGCGAACCGGTTGCCTGCGGCAGCGTCGTACCTGCTGCGCCCGGGCGACACCGTGTGGCGGGCGTTCAAGCTGGACGTGCTGCGGGTGCACGACGGGAAGATCGCCGAGATCATGACCTTCGGCTACTCCCGTTTCCCGGCCTTTGGCCTCCCGGACCGCTTGACCCCCTAATGTGGTGTTCATGCTGGGACTACCCGCGGGAATCCGGGTCTGCTTGTTCGACCTGGACGGTGTGCTCACCGATACCGCTGCCGTCCACGCCGCCGCGTGGAAAGAGATGTTCGACCTGTTCCTCCGCGACTATGCGGAGCAGCACGGGACAGCGTTCAAGCCGTTCGACGCACGCGCGGAGTACGACGCGTACGTCGACGGCAAGCCGCGGGCCGACGGAGTCCGGGACTTCCTCACCGCGCGCGGCATCACGTTGCCTGACGGGTCAGCCGACGATCCGCCGTCCGCGCTGACGGTCAACGGTCTGGGCAACCGGAAGAACGAGGCCGTGCAGCGGCTGATCCGGACCAAGGGCGTGCGGGTCTTCGAGGGCTCGCGGCGCTACCTCCAGGCCGCCGAGCAGGCCGGGCTCCGCCGGGCCGTGGTGTCGTCGAGTGCGAACACCCGCGAGGTGCTTGCGGTCACCGGACTCGCGCAGTACATCGAGGAGATCGTCGACGGTGTGACGATCCGGACCGACGGACTCAAAGGGAAACCGGCGCCGGACACGTTCCTGGCCGCAGCCAAAGGCTTCGGCGTCGACCCGGCCGGGGCGGCGGTGTTCGAGGACGCGCTGGCCGGCGTGGCGGCCGGCCGGTCGGGCCACTTCGGGACTGTGATCGGAGTGGACCGCGTCGGTCAGGCCGCCGAGCTGAAGGCGCACGGCGCCGACGTCGTGGTCAGCGACCTGGCAGACCTGCTGACCGATCTCGGGGAGGGCGAATGATCGACCGAGGCCATCACCCGATCGAGCCGTGGCGGTTGCGGGAGACCCGGCTGGCGCTCGACAAGCTGGCGCAGTCGGAGTCACTGTTCGCCCAGTCGAACGGCCACATCGGCCTGCGCGGCAACCTCGACGAAGGCGAGCCGTACGCGATCCCCGGCACCTATCTGAACTCCTTCTACGAGCAGCGCCCGCTGCCGTACGCCGAAGCCGGTTACGGCTACCCGGAGTCCGGCCAGACACTCGTCGACGTGACGAACGGCAAGCTGATCCGGCTGATGGTCGACGATTCGCCGTTCGACATCCGGTACGGCTACCTGACCAAGCACGAGCGGTCGCTGGACTTCCGGACCGGCGTCCTCGAGCGGGACGTGGACTGGACCTCGCCGAGCGGCAAGCGGATCAAGGTCCGCAGCCGGCGGCTGGTGTCGCTCACCCAACGCGCGGTCGCCGCAATCGAGTACGTCGTGGAGCCCGTCGACCAGCCCGCCCGCTTCGTGATCCAATCCGAGCTGGTTGCCAACGAGGCGCAGCCGAAGCTGTCCGACGATCCGCGCGTGGCCGCGGTGCTGGACAACCCGCTGAAGCCGGTCAGCCACGATGGCGGTGAGCACGGCGTCGTACTGATCCACCGGACCACGCGCAGCCAGCAGTTGATGGCCGCGGCGATGTCGCACGAAGTCGACACGACGGTCCGGTACGCGATGGACCAGGACGTGCGTGAGGACTGGGCACGGACCACGGTGATCGCCCACCTGCAGCCGGGCGAGAGTCTGCGCGTCGTGAAGTACCTGGCGTACGGCTGGTCCAGTCTGCGTTCGGAGACGGCGATCCGGGACCAGGTCGCGGCCGCACTCGCGAGTGCGCGGTTCTCCGGGTGGGACGGGCTGGCCAAGCAGCAGGTCGATTTCCTGGACGACTTCTGGGACGGCGCCGACGTCGAGGTGGAGGGGCATCCGGAGCTGCAGCAGGCGGTCCGGTTCGCGCTGTTCCACGTACTGCAGGCCGGTGCGCGCGCGGAGCGCCGGGCGATCCCGTCGAAGGGGCTGACCGGCGCCGGGTACGACGGGCACACCTTCTGGGACACCGAAGGGTTCGTCCTGCCGGTGCTGACCTACACGATGCCCGACGCGGCCGCCGATGCGCTGCGCTGGCGGCACTCGACGCTCAAGCTGGCGAAGGAACGCGCCGAAGTGCTGGGCTTCCAGGGCGCGGCGTTCCCGTGGCGGACGATCCGCGGCCAGGAGTGCTCCGGCTACTGGCCCGCGGGTACGGCGGCGTTCCACATCAACGCCGACATCGCCGAGGCCGTGATGCGGTACTACCGCGCCACCTCCGACGAGGGCTTCCTCGAAGAGGTCGGACTCGAGCTGCTGGTAGAGACGGCCCGGCTGTGGATGTCACTGGGTCACCACGACCGCGACGGCCGCTGGCATCTGCCCGGCGTGACCGGTCCGGACGAGTACAGCGCCGTTGCCGACGACAACGTTTTCACCAACCTGATGGCGGCCCGCAATCTGCGGTTCGCCGCGGAGGTGGCGGCCAAGCTGCCGACGACGGCCCGGGAGCTGGGCGTCGACGCCGAGGAGGAGGCCGGCTGGCGGGACGCGGCAGCCGCTGTGTACGTGCCGTACGACGCGGAGCTCGGCGTACACCCGCAGTCCGAAGGCTTCACCGGGTACGCCGTGTGGGACTTCGAGGGCTACAAGGACAAGTACCCGCTGCTGCTGCACGCGCCGTACTTCCAGCTGTACCGCACGCAGGTGGTCAAGCAGGCCGACCTGATCCTGGCGACCTTCTGGTGTGGTGACGCGTTCACCGACGAGGAGAAGGCGCGCAACTTCGACTACTACGAGCGCCTGACCGTGCGGGACTCGTCGCTGTCCGCCTGCGTGCAGGCGGTGGTGGCCGCAGAGGTCGGGCATCTGGACCTGGCGTACGACTATGCGTACGAGGCCGCGCTGATCGACATGCGCAACCTTCACCACAACACCGGCGACGGTCTGCACATGGCGTCGCTGGGTGGCGCCTGGAGCGCGCTGGTCTGCGGCTTCGGTGGGTTGCGGGACCGTGACGGCCGCCTGTCGTTCGATCCGGCGTTGCCGATCGGGCTGGGCGGGCTGAGCTTCACGGTCCGGTGGCGCGGGGTCCGATTGAAGGTGGAGATCGATCCGGTGGCGGTGAAGTACACGGTGCACAACGGCCCGGACTCCGCGATCACCTTGCTGCACGCCGGCGAGGAGATCACCGTCCGGGCAGACCAGCCGGTGGTCCGGACGCTGGAGAAGCGCCGGCCGTTGCTGCCCCGGCCGCCGCAACCGCCGGGCCGCGAGCCGCGGCCGGCGATGGCGGTCAACGAGGACGGCTGACGGTTCTTACCGGCTGATCGACGAGTTCTTGCGGCGGGCGGACAGCGACTCGGCCGTGCCGACCAGCAGCACCGACGAGATCACCGCGATGATGAAGCCGAACACGTTCAGCTCGAAGATGCTGCCGGTGCCGAGGATGCCGGCGATCGTGCCGCCGATCACCGAGCCGGCCAGGCCGAGCAGCAACGTGGCGAGCAGGCCGAGCTTCTGCTTGCCGGGCGTGAAGAGCCGGGCCAACGCTCCGATGACGAGTCCGGCGATGATGAAGCCGATCATGGCTGAAGACCTCCGAGGGGTCGAACGGTAGGACTCCAGTCTCCGGCCGCGGCGGCGCCGGCGGCAGTGGAGTTCTCCCTGAGCGGACCCGGATCCGACCCTGGGTCAGTTGCCGGCAGTGGTGATGACCAGGTCGCTGCTGGCCTGCAGCCGGGGATTCGCCTGGAGTTCGTTCAGTACTGCGGTCGCGAGCTGATCGGCTGCGTCCGGGTCACTGTGCAACAGAGCCTGGTAGCTGTTCCGGCAGGGGGAGTCGGGGCCGAGGATCGCGACGTACTGCTCGATGTCCGGCAGCGTCGCATGGCCCTTCATGACGTCCACGGTGGCCTTGGCGCACCTGATCAGCGTCGGCTGCGTCCTGGCCGCGCTGTTCTTGACCAGCAACTGGTCCGCGAGTGCCTTTGTCACGAAGTACTGCGCGCTGGTCGGCTTGTCCTGCAGGTACCGCGCGGACGCGATCTCCTTGAGGCTGTCGCTCAGTACGCAGACCGCCCACTGCGGCGGCAGCGTGATGACCTGGCTCTTCGGCATGAACGCCGGGATGTCCAGGACCCCGGCGAGGCCGCCGCTGTTGTTGACGGCGATCAGCGCCGACCGCGACGCCTGGTCCTTCGGGTTCGCGTACGGCGCGGTGATCAGCCGGCTGGTGAAGCCGGCGTCCGGCATCACGATGACCGCCATGTTGCCGGTGTTCTTGAGCAGCAACGACGTATGGCTCGGGTCGGTGCTCGCGGTCAGCGCGACGCCGTCCGCCTGCGACTCCGGTGGGAGCTGCTCGGCGGATTTCGTGCAGTCGACGGCAGGCTTGAGCGGCCCCGTCGACCGGGGCAGGACGATCGACGGCGTCGACGTCGCCAAGCCCGGCCCGCTCGAACCTTCCGCGCTCGAACAGCCGGCGACTGCCAGCAGCACTGCCCCGGACATGAGCGCCCAACCACGTATCGCCACGATGCAACCCCCTGACCCCCGAGCCCCAGGTCCCCACCTCGCTCGGCCTTCCAACCAGAATACTGTCCTAGCGGTGCCAAAGACACGTCTCCCGGTCCCGCGAGACGTGCCTTAGCCTCACTTCGTGACCCTTCATCAGTTGTCGAAGCGAGATGCCAGGCGGCTGGCCGTGCGGGCGCAGCTGCTGACGAGCGAGCGGCCGGCCGATCTGTTCGAGGTCGTGCGCGGGCTGAACGTGCTCCAGCTCGACCAGACGGCGTACGTCGCGCCGAACGCGGACCTGGTGATGTGGAGCCGGCTGGGTTCGGCGTACGACGCTGCCGAGCTGGCGGACGCGCTGGCGACCCAGGAGCTGCTGGACCTGCGCGGATTCGTCCGCCTGCCGGAGACGCTGGCGCTGTTCCGGGCCCAGATGGCGGCGTGGCCCGCGGACGGCGAGCCGCTGGACTGGCAGCGGTACCGCGACGACTGGGTGAAGGCGAACGAGGGATGCCGGCTCGACATCCTCGAGCGGCTGCGCCAGGACGGTCCGCTGGTGATGCGCGAGCTGCCGGACAGTTGCGTGCGGCCGTGGAAGTCGAGCGGCTGGACCAACAACCGGAACGTGTCGCAGCTGCTCGAGTTCATGATCCAGCGTGGCGAGGTCGCGATCGCCGGCCGCGACGGACGGGACCGGCTCTGGGATCTGGCCTCCCGGGTGTACCCCGACGACCCGGTCGTGCCGTTGGCGAAGGCCGCGCGGATCCGGGACGAGCAGCGGCTGCGGTCGATGGGGATCCTGCGGGCCAAGGGTCCCGCCTGCCCGGGCGAGCCGCTCGACGCCGGCCAGGCGGGGGAGCGGGTCGTGGTCGACGGCGTCCGCGGCGAGTGGCGGGTCGACCCGGACCTGCTCGGTCTGCCGTTCGCGGGGCGCACCGCGATCCTTTCGCCGCTCGACCGCCTGGTGTACGACCGGAAGCGGCTCGCCGAGATCTTCGAGTTCGACTACCAGCTGGAGATGTACAAACCGGTCGCGAAACGCAAGTGGGGGTACTTCGCGTTGCCGATCCTGCACAACGACCGCCTGGTCGGGAAGCTCGACGCGATGTCGGACCGCAAGGCCGGGATCTTCCGCGTCGACGCGATCCACGAGGACGCGCCGTTCTCGAAGACGCTGGCCGCGGCCGTCCACCGTGAGATCCGCGACCTGGCCAAGTGGCTTCGGCTGGAACTCGTGCTGAAGTCTTGACTGGCGGCCATGTTCACGTAAACATCACCGGGTGAGATCAACCGCCCGCAGTCTCGCCGCCGTCCTGCTGTCCCTGCTCGCGCTCGGTTCCGCGCTGTCGCTGCCCGCTGCGGCGGGTCCACCGCGGACCAACGACTTCCGCGGCGTGAACTGGGCCGATCCCCGCGACAACTACGCCCACGACGAGGTGGTCCCGTCCGGTCTGAGTACGGCGGACGACTACTGGACGACGTACCGCAAGGCGACCGGCATCGTCGGTGAGTTCCGCAAGGAGCTGAAGGCGAACACGATCCGGCTGCCGATCAACCCGTCGAGCGTCGGGACGGCCTGGTGGAACTCCTACCGCGCGGCGATCGACGCGTCGGTGGCGGGCGGATTCAAGGTCATCCTCAGCTATTGGGAGGCCGACAACGCCAAGGACGGTCGGGTCGACGACCCGGCGCAGTACGCCGCGATGTGGGACACCGTCGTGACGGCGTACGGGCGGAACCCGCACGTGTACTTCGAGCCGATGAACGAACCGTTCGGGTATTCGCTGACCGAGTGGGTCTCGCTGACGTCGGCCTGGATCGCCCGGCACCGCGACGTACCGCGGGCACGGATCGTGATCTCGGGGACCGGGTACAACGACAACGTGACCGGGGTCGGCGCGGCGCCGGAGCTGAAGGGGACGTTGCTCTCGCTGCACTTCTACGGCTTCTGGGCATCCGACACCACGGAGGCCGCCTGGCTGGCGAACCTGCGGCCGCGGATCGGTTCCTACGGCTGGCGCACCGTCATCGACGAGGCCGGCTCGCCGATGACGATCGGCCTGAACTACGGCAATCACGAGGGCAACGTGTACACGGCGTACCTCGGCGCGCTGACGCAGGTCGCGCGGGAGCAACGGATGGGGATCGTCTACTGGCCGGGTCTGCGGACCGGCGACTCGTACTCGATGACCACGCAGGTCGGACCGGCGGACCTCGAGGTGAACAGTCAGAGCGGCCGGGACCAGCTGTGGTGGGGCTGGGGCCTGCTCAAGCGCGAGCCCACCAACACGCTGCCGCCCGCACCGCCGGGTGAGCCGTTGCGTGGTGTCGCGAGCGGCCGGTGCGTCGACGTACCTGGCTTCTCGACCAGCCCTGGTACGGCGCTCGATCTGTGGGACTGCAACAACGGCGGCAACCAGTCGTGGAACCAGACCGCCACCGGCCGACTCACCGTGTACGCCGACAAGTGCCTGACCGCCGGCGCCTCGGCGGCCACCATCGAGAGCTGCACGGGCGCCGCCGATCAGGCCTGGCAGCTCAACCCCGACCAGACGGTCAGCTCGGCCACCGGCTGCCTCACCGCCGCCGGAACGGGCAACGGCGCCGCCGTTATCGTTGCCCCATGCAACGGATCCGACGACCAGAAATGGACCCGTTCCTAGGCCGCCAACCTGACCGGGACCAGCTCGGACAACCGGTGTCTGCGTTCGATCGACTGACCCCAGGTGGTCGCGGCCAGCAGGAGTACGGCACCGAGCGCGGGCCGAGTCTAGGGACCGGAGAGTCCGACGAGCCTCGGTCGAGCTGAGACTAGGCCGAGCCGCCGTTGCTCTTCAGCAGCTGGGCGTTGACCCATTGACCGTGCGCGGAGCAGAGGAAGTCGACCAGGTGGGCGGTGTCCTGCGGGGTGCCGAGGCGGCCGAGTGGGGTTTGCTCGAGGCAGGCGGTGCGGACCTCGTCGGTCATCCAGCCGGTGTCGATCGGGCCGGGGTTGATCACGTTCGCGGTGATGCCCAGGCCGGACAGTTCGTGCGCCGCCGCGAGGGTGATCCGGTCGAGCGCGCCTTTGCTGGCGCCGTACGGGAGATTGTGGACGGTGTGGTCGCTGGTCAACGCGACGATCCGGCCGGTGCCGTGCGCTCCGGTGAAGCGCTGGGCGTACTCGCGGATCAGAAGCCAGGTCGCGCGGGCGTTCACGGCGAAGTGCCGGTCGAAGCTCTCGATGGTTGTGTCGAGGATGCTGGAGTCGACGGACTCGCAATGACACATCACCAGCGCGGTGACGTTGCCGAGTTGCGCCTCGGCAGCGGTGAAGATCCGCTCCGGAGCTGCCGGGTCGACGAGGTCGGCCTCGATCGGCGCCACCGTCGCGCCGAGGCCGCTGAGTTCCTTGACGATCTCGTCGGTGGCCCCCGACTGGACACCCCATTGCATGCGGTCGTCGTACGCCGTCCAGTAGCTGAAGGCGATGTCCCAGCCGGAGGTGGCAAGCCGGCGGGCGATCCCGGCGCCGATGCCGACGGTACGGCCGACGCCGGTGACGAGTGCGACTGGGCGGGCTGCTGACTGACTCATGCCGGCGATCCTGCTGCAGGCCCGCCCGGCCGGCAACAGGATTGTTCTAGCTGTCGAGGTGCACGATGTGCGCGTCCGGACCCGGGAAGAACAATGACTCGGTGTCCGTGTCGCTCCAGTGCACGAGGTACGGCGGTGCGCCACCCGGATCGTGCACCTCGACGATCTTCCCCTCGCGCCGGTGTGCCCTCAGATGGCTGCTCTCCACCACAACCTGATCCCCTGCTACCGCTTTCACCACGCCCACCTCCTGCCCCCCAGCTTCGTCCTGCCGGGCGACGGGCACCACCCCTCAGCTCGGTAGAGTCACGGTGGCCGTGGTGCCCCCGGTGGTTGAGGGGGTCAGGGTGATCGTGCCGTTGTGGGCGCGGGTGATCTCGCGGGCGATGGACAGGCCCAGGCCGGAGCCGCCGCTCGCGCGGGAACGGCTGGTGTCGAGCCGGACGAAGCGTTCGAAGACCCGCAGCCGGTCCTCCTCGGGGATTCCGTCGCCGTCGTCCTCGACCGTGATGATCGCCGACCCGTTCTCCTCGGCCGTGGTCAGGCGGACGCTGGTGTGCGCGGCGCGGGCGGCGTTGTCGACGAGGTTCCGCAGTACCTGGCTCAACCGGGCCGGATCGCCGACCACCCGGACCGGGTGGATGTCACCGGTGACCTTCAATTCGGGCACCGAACTCCGCAATCGCTGGAGCTCCGCCGCGACCAGATCGTCGAGGTCCACGTCGGTCTGCCGCATCCGGAGCCCGGTGTCGTCCGCCTTGGCGAGCAGCAGCAGGTCCTCGACGAGCTGCCGCATCCGGTCGGTCTCGGTCTCCATCACCGCACTCAGTTCGCGCCAGGCCTTCCCGGTGGTGTCCGCGCCGATGACCTCCAGCGCCGCGGTCAGCGTGGCCAGCGGCGACCGCAGTTCGTGACTCGCATCCGCCACGAAGGCCCGCTGGGTCGCCTGCCCGGTCTCGAGCCGGTCGAGCATCTCGTTCATCGTCACCGCGAGCCGCGCGATCTCGTCCCGCGTCGCCGGCACCGGGACCCGCTCGGTCAGGTCCCGCGTCCCGATGCCCTGCACGCGGGTGCGGATCCGCTCCACCGGCCGCAACGCCTGCCCGATCATCAGCCACCCGGCCACGCCGACGACGATCAGCAGCGCCGGGATCCCGGCCACCAGGTACTTCGCGACCGTCGTGACCGTCTGCCGTTGCGTCTCCACCGACGACGCGACCACGACGGTGTACGTCTGTCCGTCGTACGAGGCTCCCTGCGCGACGACCAGGTAGTTGTGGTCGTCGTCGATCAGCGGCATCTCGCCGACCTCGGCCCGTAGCAGTGCCCCGGCCGGTGGGCGGAGGTCGGTCAACGGCGTACCGCTGACCCGGGTCGAGGAGGCGGCGATGACCCGCCCGGACGGATCCAGGACCTGGACCAGCTGGGTGGCGCGGGTGGTCTCGGCGAGATCGCGCGCGAGCCCCGCCGTACCGTCCGCGCTGACCTGGCCGGCCACGTCGGCGACCCGGCCTTCGGCGGCGTCGGAGACCTCGGTGATCAGGGCGCGTTGCAGGAGCAGCAGCAGCGCCGCGGCGCCGATGATCATCGCGACGGCGACCACGATGACAGCAGCGGCCGTCGAGCGGCTCCGCACGCTCGCCTGCCGGAACCCGCCCGCGGTCCGGTACCACCCGTCGACCCGTCGTCGCACGACCGTGCTCACCCCGCCAGTTTCGCAGGTACGGCTATCCGCCTTCGGGGTTGAGCCGGTATCCCATGCCCCGGATGGTCTCGATCGCGTGCCGGGCGAACGGGGTGTCGATCTTCTTGCGCAGGTACCGCACGTAGACCTCGACCACGTTCGGGTCGCCGTCGAACGCCGGGTCCCAGACCGATGCCAGGATCTCGGTCTTGCTGACGGTGTCACCGCGGTGCCGCATCAGGAACTCCAGCAGGCCGTACTCGCGCGGGGTGAGCGTGATCTCCCGCCCTTCCCGCTCGACCCGTCGCCGGCCGAGGTCGAGCGACAGGTCACCGGCGGTCAGCACCACCGGACGCTCCGGGCCACCGCGGCGGATCAGGGCCCGCAACCGGGCCACCAGGACCAGGAAGCTGAACGGCTTGGTCAGGTAGTCGTCCGCGCCGAGGTCGAAGGCATCGGTCTGGTCGTACTCGCCGTCCTTCGCGGTCAGCATCAGCACCGGCGTCCAGATCCCGCGCGCCCGCAGCATCTCCAGCACGCGGTACCCGTTGAGCTTCGGCAGCATGATGTCCAGCACGATCACGTCGTAGCTGTGCTCGGTCGCCGCCCAGACCGCGTTCTCGCCGTCGTGCACCATCTCCACGACGAACCCGGAATCGGTCAGTCCACGGTGGACCGTGTCCGCCAGCCGCAGCTCGTCCTCGACCATCAGCACTCGCATCCACCCAGTGTCACCGTAGACCGCTGAGAATCCGCTGAGAGCCACAAACTTGACGCGGTCAAGTCGGCCCACCTAGCGTTGTCGAAGCGCTTCGACGACCTTCCGGGAGAGGCTGGCCACGATGAAGTTCAGCGACGGGTACTGGCAGCTCCGGTCGGGACTGACCCGCTTGCGGCCGGCCGAAGTCGAGAGCGTGCAGGCGGGGGAGCGGGAGCTGACCGTGTTCGCGCCGGCCCGGCGGATCGAGCGCCGCGGTGACACCCTCAACCAGCCGATGTTCACGGTGACGTTCTCGTCCCCGGCGCGTGGGGTGATCGGGGTCCGGATCGCCCACCACCTCGGCGGCCTGCCCGCGCGACCGGCGTACCGGTTGAACGTCGACGACGAGCACCCGGTGAAGGTGGACGTCGGCGCCGCCGAGGCGCGGCTGACGTCGGGCGAGCTGAGCGTGGTGATCGCGCTCGACGGGCCCTGGGACGTGCGCTTCGAGCAGGACGGGAAGCCGCTGACGAACTCCGGTGCGCGCAGCGTCGGCCTGATCACCGATGCCGATGGCAAGCATTACGTCCACGAGCAGCTGGCGCTCGGCGTCGGTGAGACGATTTACGGCCTGGGCGAGCGGTTCGGCGCGTTCGTGAAGAACGGCCAGGTCGTCGACAGCTGGAACGCCGACGGCGGGACGTCGAGCGAGCAGGCGTACAAGAACGTCCCGTTCTACTTGAGCAGCAAGGGGTACGGCGTACTCGTCGACAGCCCTGCCCGCGTTTCGTTCGAGGTCGGCTCGGAGGTCACGTCGCGCAACCAGTTCAGCGTCGAGGGGCAGGAGCTCGGGTACTACGTCTTCGCCGGCCCGGCCCCGAAGGACGTCCTGCGCCGGTACACCGCGCTGACCGGACGGCCCGCTCGCGTTCCCGCCTGGTCGATGGGGTTGTGGTTGTCGACGTCGTTCACCACGGACTACACCGAGGAGACGACGAGCGGTTTCGTGGCCGGGATGGCTGAGCGCGATCTCCCGTTGAGCGTGTTCCACTTCGACTGCTTCTGGATGCGGCAGTTCCACTGGTGCGACTTCCTGTGGGATCCGGTCGCGTTCCCGGACCCGGCCGGCATGGTCCGCCGGTTGAAGGACCGCGGTCTGCGCGTCAGCCTCTGGATCAACCCGTACATCGCCCAGCGGTCGGTGTTGTTCGAGGAAGGCCGGCAGCTCGGGTACCTGGTCCAGCGACCCGACGGCTCGGTCTGGCAATGGGACATGTGGCAGGCCGGCATGGCGATCGTCGACTTCACCAATCCGGACGCGACGGCGTGGTACCGGTCGAAGCTGCAAGCCCTCATCGACCTGGGGGTCGATTGCTTCAAGACCGACTTCGGCGAACGGATCCCGACCGACGTCTCCTGGTACGACGGTTCCGGCCCGGAGCGGATGCACAACTACTACGCGCAGCTCTACAACGCCGCGGTCTTCGGCCTGCTGGAAGAGAATCGAGGCGAAGGCGAAGCCGTCCTGTTCGCCCGCTCCGCGACGGCCGGTGGTCAGCAGTTCCCGGTGCACTGGGGTGGCGACTGCGAGTCGACGTTCGAGGCGATGGCGGAGTCGTTGCGCGGCGGATTGTCCTTGGCTGCTTCGGGTTTCGGCTACTGGAGCCACGACATCGGTGGATTCGAAGGCACCCCCGATCCCGCGATCTTCAAGCGCTGGGTGCCGTTCGGCCTGCTCTCGTCCCACTCGCGCCTGCACGGCTCCTCGTCGTACCGGGTGCCGTGGGCGTTCGACGAGGAGGCGGTGGATGTACTGCGGAAGTTCACCAAGCTCAAGCTGTCCCTGATGCCGTACCTGATGACGGCCGCGGCCGAGGCGCATCAGGACGGCGTGCCGATGATGCGGCCGATGGTGCTGGAGTTTCCCGACGATCCGGCGGCCGCCTACCTGGATCGCCAGTACCTGCTCGGTCCCGATCTGCTCGTTGCGCCGGTGATGAGCTTCGACGGCGAGGTCTCGTTCTACCTGCCGCGCGGTCGATGGACGTCGCTCCTGACCGGCGAGGTGCTGTCGGGGCCGGGGTGGGTGCGGCAGACGCATGGGTTCGACAGCTTGCCGGTGCTGGTGCGCGAGGGAGCCGCGATCCCGATCGGGGCAGTCGACGACCGGCCGGAGTACGACTGGTTGGACGGGGTCGAGCTGCGTTGGTTCGAACCGAGCGAGGGACAGACGACAGTGGTCGAGCTGCCCGACGCTGACGGGGGAGTGGCCGCAGTGATCGAGTTGACCCTGCGCGACGGTCAGGTTGAGTCCCGGGTGATCGAGGGCATCTGCGAGCGCTACACCGTCAAGCTCTCCAGCACGACGCCACCATCTGAGAAGACGACGTAGAGCGTGTGCACCCCGGTCGTCGGTAGGAGTTCACCGGCGACCGGGATGAGCTCCTCTGTCGGCGGTACCTGCGCTGTGCTCAGCAGTTCACCCTGCAAAGGGTCGTCGAGGCGAAACTCGAGGGTCGCGGGCAGGTCGCTGCGGTTGGCCACCCGGGCCTGGTACTTCGTGGGGCCGAGCTTGATGTCGTCGAATGCCAACCAGGCTTGGGGCTCCAGCGAGATGGTCCCGTCGGTCGTCAGGGTGATCGCGCAATAGTCGTCGAAGTTGGTCGCGGCGAGTCGGTCGAGGGACCGCGGCGGGATGCGTTCGCCGCGGACGTCGAGGGTCGCGGTCAGTCGCAGGTCGGCGCTGGACCGGCCGATCATGACGCTGTGGCGGGCGGACTCGACGCAGTGGCGGTCGCGTGTCACGTCCCAGAATCCGAGGTCGCCGGCGGCAACGGTCAGCTCGACTTCGACGGTCTCTCCAGGCGCCAGGGACAGCCGCCGGAAACCACGCAACTGTCGCAGCGGTTGCTTGACCCGTGAACGCTGCTGACGCGTGTACAGCTGGGCGATCTCGGTGCCCGGCCGGTCCCCGGTGTTCGTGACGGTGAACGCCACCTGGACCTCGCCGTCGGCCGGGATCGACGGTGCGCTGAGCCGCAGATCGCCGTACCTGAAGGTCGTGTAGCTCAGGCCGTGGCCGAAGGGATAGAGCGGCGTGCCCCGGTAGTAGAGGTACGTCGCGTCCGTGGTGATGATGTCGTAGTCGAGCAGATCGGGCAGGTCCGCGGCGGAGTCGTACCAGGTCTGGGTCAGGCGTCCGGCCGGGTCGTGGTCGCCGAACAGTACGTCGGCCAGCGCGCGACCGTACTCCTGCCCGCCGTGCGCCGACCACAGGATCGCCGGCAGGTGCTGCTGCGCCCAACCGATCCCGAACGGATAGCTGCTGCTCAGCACCAGCACCGTGCGCGCGTTCGCCGCGTGGACCTGGCGGATCAGGCGGTCCTGAGCGGTGGGGAGGTCGAGGCTGTCCCGATCCTCGGTCTCGCGGCCGTTCACCAGCGGATGGTTGCCAGCGACAACGATCGCCACGTCGGCGCGGGCCGCGAGCTCGGCTGCCTGGGCGACGCCGTCGACGACGACGTCGAGCTCGAACGCGGTCGCGTGGTCGGCCAGACCGACGGCTCCTTCCGAGTCGACATGAAGGTAGCGGTCGCTGTGCAGGTGCTGGATCAGCACCGTGCCGGCCAGATGCACGAACCTGAACGTCTGCTTGACTTCCCACCCGTTCGGGCCGGGCTGATCCGCGACGAGCTCACCGTCGTCGCTCACGCTCAGATGCTGCCCGTTGTGCTCCGACCGCAACGCGAACGCATCCCCACCCCAGTCGAACAGGTCGAATGCGCCCGGCTCGCGGTCGGCTCGCAGTACGGCGTCCGGACCCACAGCCAGGTACGACGACGAGTCGGCGATCCGGAGCGTGATCCGGTCGACGCCCTCGCAGTACTCGACGCGCTCCCGGCCGAGCCGCTCGACGATGCCGTCCAGGGCGGTGATCTGGTACGGCAGCGTTCCGGCGTACCAGTCCTCTCTCAGGGCGCCGGCGAGCGGCCCGAGGATGGCGATTCGCCCGAGCGACGTGGACAGGGGCAGGACCTGGCACTCGTGTTTGAGCAGGACGATCGCCTGACGTGCCGCGTCCTGGGCGAGCTCGCGATGCGCGGGGCAGTTGACCAGGTCGGGCTCGAGGCCGCGGTACGGATCGAGCTCGGGCGGGTCGAACTCGCCGAGCCGGAGCCGGATCGCCAGCACCCGTCGTACCGCGCTGTCGATGTCCGCCCGCGTGATCAGGCCGCGATCGAGCGCTTCGTCCAGGCGGTCGATCGTCGGGGTGGAGTTGGTGTCGTCCTGGGTGAAGCTGTCCACGCCGGCCTTCACCGCCGCGGCGTACGCGGTCGGGCCGTCGGGCAGGTGCTGTTGCAGGCCGAAGAGATTGCCGGGCGCGTACGCGTCGCTGACAACCAGTACGTCGTCGGTGGTCCAGGTGCGGAGTACGTCGTTGATGAGTGGGCTGAGGTGGGCGGGCCGTCCGTTCACCAGGTTGTACGACGGCATCACCGCGACCGCTGCGCCGGACTCGATCGGGGCCCGGAACGCCGGCAGTTCGTACTCGTGCAGGACGCGGGGCGGGAGGTTGCTCGAGGTCGTGCAACGGTCGGTTTCGTTGTTGTAGGCAAGGAAGTGCTTGAGGGTCGGCGCGGTCTTCAGGGACGCCGGGTCGTCGCCGGCCAGACCGCGTCCGTACGCGGTGGCGATGACACCGGTCAGCCAGGGATCCTCGGCGTACCCCTCCTCGTTGCGGCCCCAGCGCGGGTCGCGGAGCGGATTGACCACGGGCGCCCAGACGTTGAGGCCGACGCCGGCCGGGTCCTTCCGGTGGAACACGCGGACCTCGTCGCCGACCGCGGCGCCGACGGCTCGAACGAGCTCCGGGCTCCAACTGGTGGCCAGACCGACCGCCTGCGGGAACACGGTCGCCGGGCCGAGCCAGGCGACGCCGTGCAGCGCCTCGGTGCCGGTGCGGAACGAGTCCAGGCCGAGCCGCGGGACGGGCGGCTGGTACTGGTGCAGCAGCGCGACCTTCTCGTCCGGGGTGAGCCGGGCCAGGAGATCGTCGATTCGCTCGCCGGTCGGCCGGGCCGGGTCGCGGAACGGGGGGAGCGGAGCTGGAGTACTCATCGGCGATCGACTCCACGGGCTGTGTGTCGAAGCGCTTCGAACGAGCATCGACGACGATTGATCGAAGCGCTTCGACAGATCGGGCGTGAACAGAGGGTTGCATCCCGAGCGCTGACGGTCAAGACCTCACCCGGCCCCCCGGGGTACGCGCTTACCGGCGGGTCGGGCGGGTTGGGCGTACCGAAGAACGGGTAGTGGTCGGCCCCCGGCCGCACCCGCCGGCGCGCCCGCGGCGCGTTCGGCGCCGGGCCGCCCACCTCTACCCGTTCTTCGGTACGCGTCGGGCGAGGGTCAGCGGGTGGGGAGTTGGCCCTGGGTGAGGGGAGTGAGGGCGTGGGCGGCGGCGCCCAGGGGAGTGGCGGTGTCGGGGAGGGTGGAGGCGAGGACGGTGCAGCCGCCGGCGTCGGGGGCGATGGTGGCGTCCCGGAGCGCCTTGTCGATGGCGGGGGTGAGGTGATCGGCGAGCAGGGCGTAGGCGCCGCCGAGCAGGACGACCTCGGGGTTGAGGCTGTTGACGAGCGCGGCGATGCCCTGGCCCAGGTAGGTGCCGGCTTCGGCGAGCACCTGCGTCACCGCGGTCTCCTGGGCGTCGGCACGCCGGATCAGGTCCTCGAGCTGGAGCTGCGGATCGCTGTCGGTCCCGCCCATCTGTGCCAGGATCGACGGCAGGCTGGCCAGCGCCTCGAGGCATCCGCGTCGACCGCAACCACAGCGCGGTCCGTCCGGCACGAGGCGCAGGTGGCCGATCTCCCCGACGTACCCGAGATGACCTTCCAGCGGTTTGCCGTCGACGATGATGCCCGCTCCGACGCCCGTGTCGCCGGTCAGGCGGATCAGATTCGTGGTGCCGGCCTGCGGGCCGTACAGGTGCTCGGCCAGCACGCCCAGCGACGCGTCGTTGTCGACTGTGATCGGGATGTCCGGTCGCCCGAGCGCTGCCGCGAGCTCGGCCCGCAGCGGCACGTCCCGCCACCCCAGGCCGGCGGCCAGTACGACGGCGCCGTCGCGGTTCACGAGTCCTGGTACACCTGCCGTGATGCCGAGCACCCGCCGGCCGGACGACTGGACCGCAGTGACCGCCCGGCGAGCAAGGGTGGCCAAGGCCGCGATCGTCTTCGCGGGTCCGGCGTCGACGCCCGGCCCGGCGCGGTGCCACCGCAGTACCTGGTCTCCGGCCGTGTCGCAGCCGAGTGCGATCAGTCCGCGGGCGCTCACCTCGAGCCCGATCGTCGCGTACGCCGACCCGTCGAGGACGAGCAGCGTCGCTGGGCGGCCGACGTGGTTCTGGGTCTGCTGGGTCTCCCGGACCAGCCGGCGATCGAGCAGATCGCCGACGATGCTGGTCACGGTCGCCTTGTTGAGGCCGGTCCCGGTGGCGATCGCTGCCCGCGAGCAGGGTGCCTCGCGGCGCAGGTAGCCCAGCACCGCGGCCAGGTTGGTCGCGCGGATGTGGGTGTGGTCCGCGGTCTGTGTGGTCAAGGTCCGTCCCTCGATCGTGTCCTGGGTCAGTTCTACACCTTGTCGGGCTGTCCGCTCTGAGCTAATTTGTTTGGCTACTAGCCCAACTAATTCTAAGGGATCGACTATGACCGGACCAGTGCGTGGCGGAGCCAGCCGCCGGACGTTCATCTCCCTGCTCGGCGCGGGCGCGGCCGCTGCCGCCGGTGGGGTCACGCTGACCGGCTGCTCCGACGGCAGCTCCGGGGCGACCACGGCCGGCCGGGCTGCCTCCGAGGACAAGCTGGCCGGGCTGCTGCCGAAGTACACCGCTTACGACCCGGTCACGCCGGACCTCCCCGGCGAGAACGGCGCGTCGCCGGGCTTCAGCCACTACCCGAGCGAGTTGAAGCGGGCCGTGCCGGACAAACCCGTGACCAGCGGCAAGGAAGTCTCGGCGATGACGCCGCTGTGGAGCCCGCTGCCGCCCGGGCTGGGCAACAACACGTACTACGACGCGAACAACGAGCGGATCGGCGCACCGGTCCGGTTCAACATCCTGAACGGCAACGACTACGGCGACAAGCTCGGCCCGATTCTTGCGGCCGGCAACGTTCCGGAGCTGCTCTGCATCCCGGGCTGGAACATCTCCAGCCTGACCCGGTTCGGCCAGGCCGCGGACAAGCTGTTCGAGGACCTCACCCCGCATCTGGCCGGCGACAAGGTGTCGGCGTACCCGATGCTGGCGAACCTGCCGACCCGCGCCTGGGCGTACGGCGTCTGGAACAACCAGCTGAAGGCGGTGCCGTTCCCCTCGGACGGGTTCCCCTGGATGATGATGTACCGCAAGGACATCTTCGACCAGGTCGGGGCGGAGCCGCCGAAGAGCGCCGACGAACTGCTGGCGCTGGGCAAGCAACTGACCGACGCGAAGGCCGGCCGGTGGGCGTTCGGCTCGGTCGCCGACGAGGTGGCCCGGGCCTTCGGTGCGCCGGGCGGCTGGCGCAAGGACTCCAGCGGCAAGCTGGTCAACAAGATCGAGACGCCGGAGTTCGAGGAGTCGGTGGCCTTCGTCCGGAAGCTGTTCCAGTCGGGATACGTGCATCCGGAGGTAGTCGCGAACGCCGGCGCGGACGAGAACGCGCTGTTCGAGGGCGGCAAGTTCGCGATCCGGCAGAACGGGCTCGGTGGCTGGCACGAGTCGTTGCAGCGGCAGCAGACGGTCAACCCGGCGTTCAACCCGCAGCCGGTGATGCCGTTCGCTCACGACGGCGGTACGCCGATCACCTGGGGCGGCGATCCGGCCGGCATCTTCACCTTCGTGAAGAAGGGCGTCGGCGAGGAGCGCGTGAAGGAGCTGCTGGGCGTTCTGAACTACACCTCCGCGCCGTTCGGGACGGAGGAGTACGTGCTCTACAACTACGGGGTCGAGGGCAAGCACTACGTTAAGCAGCCGTCCGGTGCTCCGAAGCTCACTGCTTTGGGACAGAAGGAGGTTTCGCAGACGTACGTCTTCCTGGGCGGCCGTCCGACCGCGATCACCGAGAGCGAGTATCCGGGGTATGTCCAGTCGATGAGTGCCTGGCAGAACGCCGCGGCGAAGGTCCGCGAGAAGAACCCGTTCGACGGGATCCGGGTCGAACAGCCGGCCAAGATGGCCGCACTGAACCAGCCGTTCGACGACGCGCTGCAGGACATCTTCCGCGGCCGCAAGCCGGTCAGCGAACTGAAGACCGCCGTCAAGCAATGGCAGACCAACGGCGGCGACGAAGGCCGCGACTTCTACGCCAAGGTCCTCAGTGACAACGGTCGTTAAGCCCCCGGTGCGGGCCACCCGGCAGGCACGTCCGGTGCGGGCGGAGAAACCGGCCGGCATGGGGTTCCGGCATCGGTTCCGGCGGGACTGGCCGCTGCTGGTGATGGTGCTGCCGGTGATCGTGCTGCTCGGCGTCTTTCACTACTTCCCGACGCTGGGCAACGTCATCGCCTTCCAGGACTACTCGCCGTACGCCGGGATCCGGGGCAGCGAGTTCATCGGGTTCGCGAACTTCAGCCGGATGTTCTCCGAACCCGCGTTCTGGAAAGCGGTCGCGAACACCTTGTCGATCACCGCGGTCCAGCTGGTGTTCTTCTTCCCGATCCCGATCGCGTTGGCGCTGCTGCTGAACAGCGTCTTGTCCAGCAAGCTGCGCAACCTCATCCAGGGAGTCGTGTATCTACCGCACTTCTTCTCCTGGGTGCTGGTCGTGTCCCTGTTCCAGCAGATGATCGGCGGCGCCGGACTGCTCGCCCAGACCCTGCGCGACCACGGTCACCAGGCAGTCGACCTGATGACGAAGCCGGACACGTTCATCCTGCTCGTCACCGCACAGTCGGTCTGGAAGGACGCCGGCTGGGGCATGATCGTGTTCCTCGCCGCCTTGTCGACCATCAACCCGGCGCTCTACGAGGCCGCCGCGGCCGACGGCGCGAACCGGTGGCGCCGGCTCTGGCACATCACGCTGCCCGGCCTGCGCCCTGTGATCGTCCTGCTGCTGATCCTGCGGCTCGGTGATGCGCTGACCGTCGGCTTCGAGCAGTTCATCCTCCAGCGCAGCGCCGTCGGCGGCGGCGCCGCGGAGGTGCTCGACACCTACGTCTACTACCAGGGCCTGCTCGTCGGTGACTTCGGGTACGGCGCCGCCGCGGGTCTCTTCAAGGGCGTCATCGGCCTGATCCTCGTCCTGCTGGCCAACCGATTCGCGCACCTGGTGGGCGAACAGGGGGTGTATTCGCGATCATGAGCACGAAGGCTGTCTGGGAAGAAGAACCGACGGCGGTCGGGCGGCTGGGTAAACCGGTGGTGCTGAGCCTGATCGCGCTGGCCGTGGCGTTCCCCCTGTATGTCGTGGTGGTGACGAGTCTGTCCAGCACGAAAGCAGTAACGCGGGCAGGCGGGCTGGTCGTCGTACCGCGGGAGTTGACGCTCGCGGCCTACGTGCAGCTGCTGTCCGGCGGCGTGGTCACCCGCGCTCTGCTGATCAGCGTGCTGATCACCGCGGTCGGTACGGCGTTCAGCCTGGGGGTCACCGTCCTCGCGGCGTACGGGCTGTCGCGGCCGGGATCGTTGTTCCACCGGCCGCTGCTGTTCGTCGTACTGCTGACGTTCTTGTTCGGCCCGGGCATCATCCCGAGCTACCTGCTGGTCAACTCCCTCGGGTTGATCGACCACTACGCGTCGCTGATCCTGCCGGCTGCCGTATCGGCGTTCAATCTGATCGTCATGCGCTCGTTCTTCATGGGGATCCCGGCCGAACTGATCGACAGTGCGCGGATCGACGGCGCGGGCGAGTTCGCGATCCTGCGCCGGATCGTGCTGCCGTTGTCCAAGGCAGTGGTAGCGGTCGTCGGACTGTTCTACGCGGTCGGCTACTGGAATGCGTTCTTCAATGCGTTGCTGTACATCAACGACAACAACAAATGGCCGCTGCAGATGGTGTTGCGCACATACATCGTGCAGCAGCAGCCGCTGCCGACCGGTGCGGGTGGTGTGGCGACCGGCGTCGGTCTCGGCCTGCAACCGGCACCCGGTCTGGCGATCAAGATGGCGATCGTGGTGATCGCGATCGTTCCCGTTCTGCTCGTCTACCCGTTCATCCAGCGGCACTTCACCAAGGGCGTCATCATCGGCGCGGTCAAGGGGTAACGATGTCTCTTGCACGCAGGCGGTTTCTTGCCATCGGCACCGGTACGGCGCTGGCCGCGTCCGCGGGTCCGGCAGCGGCGACCGGCTCGGGAGCCGGCGCCGTGGAGGGCGCGGGCAGCGGCCGGCCGGCGTGCTACCGGTGGCGGAACGTGGAGATCGTCGGGGGCGGGTTCGTCACCGGGATCGTGCACCATCCGCGCCGGCGCGGGCTGGTGTATGCGCGGACCGATATCGGGGGCGCGGTCCGGTTCGACAACCGCACCCGGCGATGGGTGCAGTTGTTGCAGTGGGTCGGGTGGGACGAGTGGAGCCTGACCGGAGTCGAGAGCCTCGCGCTCGACCCAGCTGATCCGGGCCGGCTGTACCTGGCCGTCGGCACCTATACCAACGAGTGGTCGCCGATCAACGGCGCGATTCTCCGCTCCCGTGACCAGGGCCGGACCTTCGAACGAACCGATCTGCCGTTCAAGCTCGGCGGCAACGAGCCCGGCCGCTCCATGGGCGAGCGGCTGGTCGTCGACCCGCGCGACGGTCGGGTCCTGCTGTTCGGAACACGCAACCAGGGTCTGTGGCGCAGCGCCGACAGCGGCCGGACCTGGGCCCGGTCGGACGGCTTTCCGGTCGCCGGCAACCCCGGCATCGGCATCGGTTTCGTCTTCTTCGATCCGCGCGACGGCACGATCTACGCCGGCGTCGCGGATCCGGCGCATCCGCTGTACCGCAGTGCCGATGGCGGCCACACCTGGACGACGGTCCCGGGCCAGCCGACCGGACTGTTGCCGCACCACGGCGATTTGGGTGCCGATGGCAACATCTATGTCACGTACGGCGATCTGCCCGGACCGTACGAGATGTACGACGGCGCCGTCCACAAGCTGAACACCGCAACCGGCGAATGGACCGACATCACGCCGCTGCGTCCGAACACCGGCGGCGAGGCCGGATTCGGGTACGCCGGTCTCGCGACGGACCCCCGCAAGCCAGGCACAGTGATGGTGTCGACCATGAGCAGATGGGGGCCGGTCGACGACGTGTTCCGATCGGTCGACGGTGGCCGGACCTGGCACTCGATCGGTGAGCGGATCGTGCTCGACACGTCCGGGGCGCCGTACCTCGACTTCCACGGCACGCCGAAGCTCGGTTGGATGATCGGCGACATCTCGATCGACCCGTTCGACTCGAACAAGGTCATGTACGTCACCGGCGCGACGATCTTCGGCACCGAAGATGTGACCGAGGCAGAGGCGGACCGCAGTACGCATTGGTCCGTCCGCGCGCAAGGTCTCGAGGAGACCGCGGTCCTCGACCTGATCAGTCCACCGTGGGGTCCGCCACTGATCAGCGCACTCGGCGACATCGGCGTGTACCGGCACGACCGGCTGGACGTCGTACCACCGGATGGGCAGGCGTCGAATCCGGTCAGTGGAACGTCGCCGAGTCTGGACTACGCGGCTCGCACGCCAGGATTCGTCGTCCGGTTGGCGAATGCGAATGCGGGCGAGCGCGGTGCCTTCTCGACCGACGCGGGGGCAAGTTGGCAGCCGTTCGCGGGCGAGCCGCCGGCGATGACACAGCCGGGCCGGATCGCGGTGGGCGCCGACGCACGGACGATCGTCTGGGCGCCGGGTGACGTCGTCGCGCACTACTCGCGCGACCGTGGCGCGACCTGGATCGCCGTCGCCGGCCTGCCCGTGGCAACCGTGGTCGTCGGTGATCGGGTCGACGGCAGGCTGTTCTACGGGTTCGATCCGGCGACCGGTACGGCGTACGTGAGTACGAACGGAGGCGTCGCCTTCACAGCGACCGCAACCGGCCTCCCGACCGGATCCGGGAAGCTGGAGACCGTGCTGGACCGGGCCGGGAACTGCTGGCTCGCGGCCGGGCCCGGCGGCCTGTACCGGTCGGTCGATCGCGGGCTGACGTACTTGCCCGTGACCACGATCGAGGAGGCGTACACGATCGGCTTCGGCAAGGCCGCGCCGAGCTGCCCGGAGATGGCGGCCTACACGTCCGGGAAGGTCGCCGGCGTTCGTGGGATCTACCGATCGGACGACGGCGCCGCTTCCTGGGTGCGGGTGAACGACGACCAGCACCAGTACGCGTCGACCGGCGATGCGATCGCCGGCGACCCTCGCGTCTACGGCCGGGTGTACTTGTCGACGAACGGCCTCGGGATTCCGTACGGTGAGCCGGTATGACGCGTCTTTGGTACGGCGGTGACTACAACCCCGAGCAGTGGGATCCGGACGTCTGGAAAGAGGATGTCGACCTGATGCGGCGGGCCGGCGTGAACCTGGTGACCGTCGGCGTGTTCTCGTGGTCGTCGCTGGAGCCGGCGCCGGGGCAGTACGAGTTCGGCTGGCTCGACCAGGTTCTCGGGCTGCTGCACGACGGCGGTGTCAGCGTTGACCTTGCCACGCCGACAGCGTCACCGCCGCCGTGGTTCAGCCGGCTCCATCCCGAGGCATTGCCGGTGACGGCGGACGGCGTACGGCTGACACACGGCAGCCGGGACACGTACTGCGCGTGCGCGCCGGCGTATCGCGAGGCCGCCCGGGGCATCGCGCAAGCATTGGCGGAGCGGTATCACGATCACCCGGCGCTGGCGATGTGGCACGTGCACAACGAGTACGGGACGGTCTGCCACTGCTCGCTGGCGGCCGAGCAGTTCCGCACCTGGCTGCAGGATCGGTACGGGTCGCTCGACCGGTTGAACGAGGCGTGGACGACCGCGTTCTGGAGTCAGGGGTACGCCGACTGGATAGACATTGAGCCGCCGCGTAAGACGCAGTACCTGGTGAATCCCACGCAGTACTTGGACTTCCGGCGCTTCTGGTCGGACGAGTTGCTGGCTGCCTATCGGGAGCAGAAGGCCGAGTTGCGCAAGCTGTCGACGTTGCCGATCACAACGAATTTCGTCTTCGGTGGCTGGGTTCCGGTGAACCACGCGCGCTGGGCCGCCGAGGTCGATGTCGTTGCCATTGACCACTATCCGGACCAGGCCGGGATCGGCGCCGAGGAACAGACCGCGTTCGGAGCGGATCTGGCGCGCGGGTGGGCCGGCGGGAAGCCGTGGCTGCTGATGGAGCAAGCCGCAGGCAGCATCAACGCCGGACGTCGCCTGCACACGAAGGAGCCGGGGCGGATGGCGCGGCACAGCCTGTCTCACATCGCCCGTGGCTCGCAGGGTGCGTTGTTCTTCCAGTGGCGGGCGTCACGGGGTGGCGCGGAGATGTTCCACTCGGCGATGGTGCCGCACGCGGGACCGGACAGCCGGATGTTCCGGGAGATCGCCGCGCTCGGCTCGGAGCTGCCACAGCTGGTTGAGGTTGCCGAAAGCAACGTCGAGGCCGACGTCGCGATCCTCTGGGATGCCGAGTGCTGGTGGGCCATGCAAGGCACCCACCTCCCGTCGTCGTCGCTGGACTACCTCGCCGCGGTACGAGCCGCGCACCGGCACTTCTGGCAAGCCGGGGTCACGGTCGACTTCGCATCTCCGGATGCCGACCTGTCGTCGTACCGGCAGGTGGTTGTGCCGTCGCTCTATCTGATCTCCGACGAGGCTGCCGCGAATCTCGCCGCCTACGTGCACAACGGCGGCCAGTTGGTCGTCGGGTACTTCAGCGGCATCGTCGATCCAGACCTGCGAGTGCGGCTCGGAGGCTATCCCGGTGCGTTCACGGAGCTGCTCGGGGTGCGGGTCGAGGAGTTCCATCCGCTACCCGACGACGGCGAGGTCGTCCTCTCGTCCGGTGGTCGCGGTCGCTTGTGGAGTGAGAACGTGCACGCGGTGACGGCCGAGGTCGTCGATCGGTACGTCGGGGGAGTCCTGGACGGGAAGCCGGCGATCACCCGCCGCCAGGTCGGCGCTGGTACGGCGTCGTACGTGTCGACCGAACTGGACGGCGCGACTGCGGCGCAGTTGTTCGGCTTGTCGACCTCGCCGCTGGAGGCCGTACGACGACGGTCCGGCGACACCACCTGGACCTTCATGTTCAACCACGGCGATACGGAGGTCGTCGTACCCGCCGATGGGAGCGAGTTGGTCGTCGGTGAGCTGCCGTTGCGGCCGGGTGGCTATGCGGTGCTGAGGTCGTCGTGAGGAGCCGGGCCGGTGCTGCCGCGAGCAGTGAGAGTGGGCGGCAGGAGGGTCAGCCCGGGCACGTCGCTGCCCTCGAGCTTGGTGATCAGCGACTCGACCGCCTGCGCGCCGATGCGCTCGGCCGGGATGGTGACCGACGACAGTTGCGGGACCTGGCGTTCGGCGACGTCGTCCGCGCAGATCGCCACCAGCGACATGTCCTCGGGCACCCGGCGGCCGAGCCGGCGCAGTACGTCGAGGAGCGGGCCGATGATCGGCTCGTTCTGCACCACCAGGCCGGTGATGTCCGGGTGCTCCTGAAGCAGCTGCTCGACCGTGTGCAGGATCGCGTCGAACGTGTGCTCACACGGCATTTCCACCCCGAGCACGCCGCGCCGATCGGCGGCCTCGGCGAAGCCGGTCAGTGTCCGCTGCGCGAACCCGGTCTGGCGTTCGTACACGGCGGACGGCGTACCGAGCAGGGCGAGCGACCGGTGGCCGAGGTCGGCGAGGTGGTCGACGCAATGCGCGCCCGCGGCAACGAAATCGAGGTCGATGCAGGTCAGTCCGTCGGCCTGGTCGGGGTAGCCGATCAGCACCGACGGCATCGGCAGCTCGCGCAACAGCGGCACCCGCTCGTCGTGCAGCTCGACGTCCATCACGACGAGCGCGTCCACCAGCGAGCTCTGCGCGACCCGATCCAGACCGTCCGGTCCTTCGTCCGCGGTCAGCAGCAGTACGTCGTGATCGAACCGCCGGGCCGTGGTCACGACCGCGGCCGCGAACTGCATCATCACCGGGACATGCATACCGGTGCGCAGCGGGATGACCAGCGCGAGCACGTTCGACCGCTGGCTGGCCAGGGCCCGGGCGCTCGCGTTGGGCCGGTAGCCGAGTGCGCGGACGCTGCGCTGCACACGCTCCTGCGTGTCGGTCGAGATCGTCCGCTTCCCGCTGAGCACGTAGGACACCGTGCTGGTCGCAACCCCGGCGTGCCGCGCGACATCCGCGATCGTGACCACGTCGTCCCCTTTCCTGGTCTGCCCCAAGTTCTACCCCAGTCGAAGCGCTTCGACACTCTATGCCTTCCCCTGCGTTCGCCCAAGGTCCGGCCGCCGGCCGGGCTCGACGAGAGGAACGGAAATGCCGAGATGGTGGAAAGCAGCAATCGCAGTACTGACAGTAGTGGCCGCCGGCCTGGTGACCGCGGCACCGGCCCAGGCGGCGGCGTGGTCGTCGTCGGACAAGTTCGGCAGTTGGTCCAACGGCGGCTACACCGTCCGCAACGACGTCTGGGGCAGTGGCGCCGGACCGCAGACGATCTGGGCCAACTCCTACAGCAACTGGGGAGTCTGGGCCGACCATCCGAACACCGGCGGCGTGAAGGCGTATCCGCACTCCGCCCGTAACATCGGCCGCTCGATCAGTTCGCTCGGTTCGCTGACCAGCAGCTTCAACGTGTCCCGGCCGGGCAGCGGTGCGTACTCGTCGACGTACGACATCTGGGCCGGTAACAACGCCTACGAAATCATGCTGTGGATGAACAAGCAGGGTGCGGTTGGCGCGATCGGTTCCAAGCAGGCCACGGTCAGCGTGGGCGGCCACACCTGGGACGTGTACCGCGGCAGCAACGGCGCCAACGCGGTCTTCTCGTTCCTCCGCACCTCCAACACCGACTCCGGCTCGGTGGACATCAAGGCCGTCCTGAACTGGATCCGCGGCCAGGGCTGGATGGGGGACGCGACCGTCGGCGAAGTCCAGTTCGGCTTCGAGATCACCTCGTCTGCCGGCGGCATGAACTTCACCGCCAACTCCTACTCCGTCTCGTCCTCCTGACCGCAACCAGTTGATGGGTCGACCCCGGCTCGGGGATCGACCCATCAGCTGGGCCGGCGCCACCAGCCGCCGTCCTCCGGGGCTCGATTCTTGGGCCGCGACGCGGCCGGCTCAGCGTGATGCCGAAGAGTACGAGAGCCAAGCCGAGCAGTTGCCGAAGGGTGAGGACGTCGCCCGAGACCAGGACGCCGAGCAGTACGCCGGTGACCGGGTTGAGCAGCCCGATCAGGCCGACGGCCGCCGCGTCGAGATGACGCAGGCCCGCGAACCAGGCGGTGAAGGCGAGAGCGGTCGCGACCAACCCGACGTACGCGAAACCGCCGATCGCGGGCAGGTCGAGGTGCGGCGGGGCGCCCTCGAAGATCACCGCGAACGGGATCAGCACCAGGCCGCCGGCGATCAACTGCCACGACGTGGTCGCGATCGGGCCGTCGGCACGTCCCCATTTCTTGGCGAGGATGTAGCCGCAGGAGGACATGGTCAGGGCGGCGACCGAGGCGGCGACGCCGCGCAGGTTCACCGCGGTCGTGGCGGTGCCGAGGAGGAGACAGACCCCGCCGATCCCGGTCGCGGCGCCGATGAGGACCGGGACGGTCGGGCGTTCGGCGAGCAGAGCCCAGGCGAAGAGCGCCATCGTCAGCGGTGAGGCGGACATGATCGTCGACGCGAGGCTGACCGGGAGCAGTTGGGCCGCGAGGTAGATCAGCGCGAAGAACGCACCCATGTTGCAGACGCCGAGCAGCAGTGATCGCCACCACCAGATGCCGCGGGGGAGACGCCGGGCCACACAGAGCAGCAGGAGCCCGGCGGGCAGTGCGCGGAACACCGCGCCGTACAAGGGGTGTCCGGCCGGCAGGTACTCGTGGGTGACGAAGTAGTTCGTGCCCCAGGCGATCGGCGCGATCGCGGTGACGAGGGTCCAGCGGAAGGTATCTTCCATGGAAAACACTATATCTTCCCGGGAAGATATAGTGGAGGCCGTGACCGATCATGTGGCCAGGATCCAGGCGGAGTGGCGGGTCGAGCGGCCGGACGTCGATACCGGCCCGCAGGGCGTGATCGGCCGGCTGCACCGGATCGCGAATCAGCTGACCGGTGAGCTGACGCTGCTCTATGCGCAGTACGGGCTGTCGGAGGGGGAGTTCGACGTACTCGCGGCGTTGCGCCGGGCAGGGTCGCCGTACGAGCGGGCGCCGGGCGAGATCGCGCTGCACACGATGGTGACGACGGGCGCGGTCACGAAGCGGGTCGACCGGCTCGAGAGTGCCGGTCTGGTCCGGAGGCGACGCAGCGATGCCGACGGCCGTGGCCGGGTCGTCCGCCTGACCCCGGCCGGCCGCCGGCTGATCGACAAGGCCTTCACGGCCCACATGGCGAACGAGCGCCGCCTGCTCGAGCCGCTCACCGCGGACCAGCGCGCCCAGCTCGAGGGCATCCTCACCACCTGGCTGGCCCACCTGGAGCCGTCCGACTGATCGCTGCCCACGCCGAGCAGGCCCACCTGCAGGACCCGTTGGGTACAGGTGGGTAACCTCTCCCAAGGCCGGGTCTGATGGTCCCACGCCTACTGCGCGGCACTCGGCATGGTGCCTGCTCGCTACGGCGTGGAACCATCAGACCCGGCCTGTCGCAAGGTGAGCCGATAGGAGATGATGCCCACCGTGACCGGACCACAACGCGAGCTCGCGCAGGCGCCGTCGGAGGCTGATCCGGCTGTCGCCGGCCTGACCGTTGGGCTCGGTGGGCCGTCCGGGCGGTTCGCCCGGCTCGGTTCCTCGTGGTGGACGCCGCTGCGGATCGCGCTCGCGGTGTGCACGATCACCTTCGGGCTCGGCGTGCTGCAGAAGGCGCCGTGCATGGAGGCCGGCTGGGACCGGCAGAGCTGGCGTCCGTTCAAGGCGCTCTGCTACTCCGACATCGGGTTCCTCTACCAGGAGCGCGGTTTCGCGGAGGGCAACCGGCCGTTCCTGGACACCGGCAACTACCCGGTCCTCGAGTACCCGGTGCTCACCGGCGGCTTCATGGAGGTCGCGGCGCGGATCACCTGGGTGATCACCGGTGACCCGAAGAAGGACCTGACCGTCGAGCAGAAGCGCGACACGGCCGGTGTGTTCTTCGTGGTCAACATGGTGATGTTGTTCCTCTGCGCGCTGCTGATCGTCGGCTTCACCGTCGCGACGGCCCGCGGGGTCGCGACCCGCCCGGGTGCGGCGCGCGGGCAGCCACTGGACGCCCTGTACGTCGCTGCGGCACCGGTGCTCGCACTGACCTCGACGATCAACTGGGACTTGTTCGCGGTCGCGCTCACAGCGGGCGCGATGCTCGCCTGGTCGCGCGGCAAACCGGTGTGGTTCGGCATCCTGCTCGGGCTCGGCACAGCGGCGAAGTTCTATCCGTTCCTGCTGCTCGGGCCCTTGCTGATCGTCTGCATCCGCGGCCGGAAGCTGTGGCCGTGGTTCCAGGCGCTGATCGCGGCCGGAGTCGCGTGGGGTCTGGTGAACGCGCCGATCTACCTGCTGGCGAAGAACGAGTGGTTGTCGTTCTGGCAGTTCAACGACCAGCGCGAGAGCGACTACGGCTCGATCTGGTACGTGCTCAAGCTCGCCAACCACGAGGTCGCGGACGTCAACCAGCTGAACATCGTGATCTTCGCCGGGCTCTGCCTGTCGATCGCGATCCTCGGGTTGATGGCGCCCAGACCGCCACGGTTCGCCCAGCTGGCGTTCCTGGTCGTGGCCGCGTTCCTGCTGATCAACAAGGTCTACTCGCCGCAGTACGTCCTGTGGCTGCTGCCGTTGGTCGCGCTGGCCCGGCCGCGGCTGCGCGACTGGCTGATCTGGCAGGCCTGTGAGTGCTTCTACTGGATGCTGGTCTGGATGCACCTCGCCCAGTTCCTGGCACCCGGGGACCCGCAGGTGCCCGACCGGATCTACTGGTTGTCCGTGATCCTGCGGATGGCCGGCACGCTGTGGCTGATGCTGGTGGTCGCCCGCGACATCCTGCTGCCGGAGAAGGATCCGGTCCGCCGGGGCGACCTGGTCGACGATCCGAGCGACGGCGTACGGTCCCGGGCGCAAACCAGGCTGGACCCCGCCCTGGATCCCGCCTAGAGCATCAGCTTCGAGACGTCGAGGTTGCCGCCGCTGACGACAGCGGCGGTCACGTCGTCCAGCTGGATGCTGCCTGCCAGCAACGCCGCGAACGGTGCGGCTGCCGCCGGTTCGAGGGCGAGCTTGGTACGGGACATGACCAGGCGGGTCGCCTCCAGCAGGGCCTCCTCGCTCACGCGGACGACCTGGTCGACGTACTGCTGGATGAGCGGGAAGTTGCGGGTGCCGCAGACGGGCGCCGCGAGGCCGTCGGCGATCGAGCGGGCGGTCGGGAGCTTCTGCGGCTCGCCGGCCTCGAGGCTGCGGCTGACCACGTCGGCTTGTTCGGGCTCGATCCCGATCACACGGATCTCCGGTTTCACGAGCTTGACCGCCGTCGCGACGCCCGAGATCAGTCCGCCGCCGCCCACCGGCACCAGCACCGTGCCGAGATCGGGCCGTTCCGCCAGCAGTTCGAGCCCGAGGCTCGCGTGCCCGGTGATCACGTCCTCGTCGTCGAACGGATGGACCCCGGTCAGCTGCCGCTCGTCCTTGATCCGCTCGTACTGCGCCATCAGGTCACCCTCGACGAGCTCGACAGTCGCGCCGTAGCCGCGGGCTGCGTCGATCTTCGCCGGTACGGCGGTCTTCGCCATCACGACGGTCGCCGGGACGCCGGCGTTCCGGGCAGCCCAGGCGAGCGCTCCGGCCGCGTTCCCGGCCGAAACGGTGATCACGCCGCGCTCCCGCGCCGCGGCGGTCAGCCGGAGCAGCTTCGTCAGCAGACCGCGGACCTTGAAGCTGCCGGTCTTCTGGAACAGCTCGGCCTTGAGCACCAGGTCGGCGCCGAAGCGCTCGTTCAGCGCCGAGGAGGTCAGCATCGGCGTGCGGTGGATCCGTCCCTCGAGCTCCCGGGCGGCCTGGCGGATGTCATCGAGTGTCGGCATACCTCAGACCTTAAAAGTCCAGTAACCCGATCATATTTCGAGACATAGCCTGTCGGCTGTCGCGGGCGCTCTACCGTCGGAGTCATGAGGCCGACGCTGACCGTGATCGTGGATCCCGCCGACCGCTGGATGAGCCGGGCCGCGTGTATCGGGCAGGCGCCGGCGTACGACGAGAGCGCGTCCCGCTGGGAGCAGCGCAAGGCCCGTGAGTTGTGTCTGACGTCGTGCCCGGTGCTGGCCGAGTGCCGCGAGTGGGCCCGGCGGACGAAGTACACCGGGACGGCCGCGGGGGAGACCCTGCTGTACGGGCGCCGCCGCGGCCATCCGGAATCGGCTGCGAGCTAGACGCGCGCAGAGACCGCCGTCGCGAGCTTCTGAGCGGCTTCCGGGTGCTGCGGGAAGAACAGTTCCGGCTCGATCAGTTCGAGTTCCATCAGGAGGAAGCGGCCGTTCACGACCACGCCGTCGACGCGGGCGTACGCGGGGGTCCGGCCGGCTGCGTCCAGTGCGGCCTGGGCGCCGTCGAGTACGACGGGAGTCGGGTCGGTCGGCGTCACGGTACCGCCGAAGTCGTCCTGGACGCGGAAGTCGCCGGGAGCCGCGCGCTTGACCACCGCGTGCGTGAACTCGCCGTCGACGAAGATCAGCGACCACTCGCCGTCCGCGACGATCTCGGGCTGGAACGGCTGCACGAGGTACACGATGTCGGGCAGCTCGGCCAGCGTCTGGTCGAGCTCGGCGGAGCCCGCGACGCCGCGGACGGTGTGCAGGGCGGTCGCGCCGACGGTCGGCTTGACCACGATCTCCTGGCCGTCGAGCCCGTTCACTACCTCGCGCAGGCACGCGCCCGCTGCGACCTGGGACGGCACGATCGAAACACCACGCTCGCGGAGCTCCAGCAGGTAGCGCTTATCGCCGTTCCACCGGACCAGACCGGAGTCGTTCAGGACGGGTACGCCGGCCTTGTCGAGCCGGGCGAGCCACTCGGTGAACTCGTCGTACCGCAGGTGGTAGTCCCAGACCGAGCGCAGCAGGACCGCGTCGTACGCCGACCAGTCGACCGACGGGTCGGACCAGACCTCGGCCACCGGGTCGAGGCCCGCGGTGCGGAGCCCGTCCACGAGCGGGAGGTCGTTCGGAGGCAACTCAGCGTGCTCGGCCGAGGTCGCGAGGGCGATGCGTTTCGTCACGTCCGCCAGTGTTCGTCGCGACCGGCGTGCGGTCAAACGTGATTTCGCAACAAGCCGGTGACGGATCGTGATCGTGGTGACAACGATGACAGCCGCGGCGAGGTAGCTCAGGCCCTGGCGGGTGTCGTGGCCGAAGCTCGCGTAGGCGAGGTACGACGCGATCGGTACGGCGATCCATTCGGGGCGGTGCGCGAGGGCCGCGAGCGCGATCAGCGGGAGGCCGTACCAGGGGTACGTCGGGGTGGCGATCAGCAGCGCCGCGCCGTACAGCCAGCAGCAGGTGAGGGCGAGCGGGTCGCGTTTGGTGCAGTGGAAGGCGAGTGCGGCGAGGGCGAGCGCGAGGAGGGCGGCCACGAGCTGGCGTGCCTCAGGAGGCAGCAGGAGCGCGAGAATCGCCGATCTGGAGCTGCCGTCGTCGAACCCTTCCTGGTTGAGGTAGCCGGGCAGGAACCCGAGCACCAAGGTGCCGACGGCAAGGACATGGGGGACGTACGAGGCGACGAAGGTGCTGACGGCAAGGATCGGCCGACGGGTGCGGAATGCCGGGAGGAGAAGGAGAGGGAGGAGCTTGACGCTGCCGGCCGCGCCGAGGAGGACGGCGGCAAGCTTCGGGCGCTTGGCGGTGGTGATGACCGCGGCCGTGATCAGCAGGGCAGCGAGGACGTCGACGTGGGCAGCGTTGCCTGCTTCCAGGGCGACGATCGGTGACCAACCCCACAAGGCCGCCCAGCGTGGATTCTGTACGGCGAGTAGCCAGGTGAGTGCGATCGCGATCAATGCGGCCGCTATTTGCAGGCCGAGCGTGCCGGCCGACCAGGGCGTGAACAGCGCGACCGCGGTGAAGTAGGCCTG
Source organism: Kribbella sp. NBC_00709 (assembly GCF_036226565.1). Classification (GTDB taxonomy): domain Bacteria; phylum Actinomycetota; class Actinomycetes; order Propionibacteriales; family Kribbellaceae; genus Kribbella. The sequence continues at coordinate 8,325,029 of NZ_CP108996.1, read as the reverse complement.
CGCCACCGGCGGGTAGATCGTCGGCACCAACGGCCGATTGATCCGCGTCCGGGGATCGTCGGCGGAGTACTTCGCCAGCGCGGCCGGGTCCGTCGGCACCTTCGGGGGTCCGGTCACACCCGACTTCTGCGCCGGCGACAGCCCCGGAAACAGTACGGGGTCCCGCAGTCGCGCCAGCGAGTCGTCCAACGGCACCCGCGCGTACGGCGAATGCCCCGACAACTGCACCCGCCCGTCCCACACGTACCGATAGGCATCCGTACTCGTGATCGGCGCGTGCATCAGCCCGGGCACCTGACACAACCCCGCCACGATCACCACCCCCGCGACCGTCAACCCCCGACCGAACCGCCAGACAAGGGCAGCAACCAGAACGGTCCCCACCGCCAGCACCACATTCGGCCACCACGACAGCCGCACCGCCACCATCACCCCGACACAAACCCCAACAGCCCCACCCCCCGCTGCCCACGCCCGACGACGTGACGTTTGAGGGGTCAACCCCCCAGATTGCCGGTTGACCCCATGCATGCAGGGGGCACAACCGGCCAGCTCAGGGGTTGACCCCTCAAACGTCCGGGGGTGTGCGGGGTCGGGTGGCGTGGGCGTCACGCGGGCCTGCTGGAGGTCAGGCGGTCGGGTTGGGAGACGGCGGTTCGGCGGAGGGTGAGGAAGGCTCGGTGGCCGGCGCGCCAGTCCTCGGTCGGGTGGAGGTCGGCGTGGCGGGCGTAGCGGAGTACGGCGTGGGTGCCGACTCTTGCCCAGGGCAACGGGGTGGAGCGGCGGCCGGTGGAGCTGCGCAGCACGATCGGGGCGGTGTCGTCGAGGTCGTCGTCCGGGTCGACCTCGACCAGGACCAGGCCGTCGGGGCGGACGAGTTCGGCGCAGCGGCGGAGCAGGTCGACGGGATCGCCGCCGATGCCGATGTTCCCGTCCATCAGCAGCACGCTGCCCCAACGGCCCTCGCCCGGCAGGCGATCCTGCACCGGCCGGTGCAGCGCAGCCGCGCCGCGCGACGTCGTGAGCGAGACCGCCCGCGGCGAGACATCGACGCCCAGTGCGGGGATCCCGCGTTCGGCGAGCGCGGTCACGATCCGCCCGGGTCCGCAGCCGATATCGAGCACCGGGCCTTCGCAGCGGCTCAGCGCGAGCCGGTCGACCTCGTCGGCGGGTGCCGTCCACCGGTCCAGCTCGGACAACGCCGGCACGGTCCGTCCATCGATGCCGGTGGCAACAACTCGCGCCGTACCACCGAGGGCCTGCTCGAACAGCAACCCGGGATGCGCCGCATGCTGCAGCCGCCGGTACAGCCGCGACACTCGCAGGGACGGGAACTCGGCAGCGAGGTAGGCCGCGTCGCGTGGCGTGTCCATGTCCCGCAGCGTCGGCAGCATGCGCACCCGCAGACCCAGTTCCTGCAACCGCCGCAGTTGGTCGCGTCCGGTGTGATCGGTCGACATCGGTACGCCGACGAGCGCGCGGCGGTCCGGCGTTCGTAGCCCGAGGCACCAATACCCGCCGTCCTCGGTCAGCCCGAGCACCGCGTCGTACCCTGACCAGTGGAACCCGAGCAGTTCGGGCGGGAGCTGCGGTGTGTCCATCCCCACCAGCAGCATCGGCGCACCGTCGTACGCGTCCTCGAACGCGGCCGCGATCCGCTCGTCCAGCCCGTCGCCACGCTGCCCGACGACCGCGAACCCGGCCGGCAACCACGGCCCCGGATCGCCTTCGAGCGCGAGGACTCGCCGCGACGCAGGGGCTGCCCGTACTGCGGTCAGTGTGTCCACGAGCGACGCCCGCGCCAACGCGGCCGCCTCCTGTGCGGTGAACTCGCTCTGCAGCCGCGTCTTCACCCGCCCGGGCACCGGCTCCTTCGCGATGACGATCAACGTCCCCTTCATCGGGCGAGGACCTTCGACATGTCGAGTACGGCGCGGGCGGCCCCGAGGGGAGTCCCCGTCACCTTCGAACGCCCTGAGCGCGGCAGGTAGTCCACCTCCACCTCAGCGATCCGCCACCCGGCATCGGCCGCCTTCACGACGGTCTCCAACGGGTATCCGGACCGCCGGTCCGTCAGCCCGAGGCCGAGCAGCGCGGTACGCCGGGCCGCCCGCATCGGACCGAGATCGTGCAGAGAAACGCCCGTACGGCGCCTGATCCGCCGGGAGAGTTCGAGGTTGGCCAGTCGGAGATGCCACGACCAAGCGCCCCGCGACACGGCGCGCCGGCGTCCGACGACCAGGTCGGCGCGGTCGGCGACGACGGGCGCGATCACCCGGATCAGCTGCCGCGGATCGAGCGACGCGTCGGCGTCCATCACCGCGACCACGTCGGCTTCGGCCGCTTCCAGTCCGGCGTGACACGCAGCGCCGTACCCCTTGACCTCGCACCGTACGACGGTCGCGCCCAGCCGGGCGGCGATGTCGGGTGAGCCGTCGGTGGAACCGTTGTCGACGACGATGGCGCGGACGCCGGGCGGGAGCCGTTCGAGGATCCAGGGCAGGGCGGCCGCCTCGTTCAGGCACGGCAGGACGAGATCGACGGACATGTTTCGACCGTAGGGACGAATGCGCGGCGCCGGTGGCCGAACGCGGCTACGGATCGCTTACGTCGTACTGCGTTCCGGTGCTGGTGCGGCCCGGCGCCGACCGGACGATCTACGCTCTGAAGGTGGCAACTCGCGTACTAGTGGTCGACGATGACCCGACCGTGTCCAACGTCGTCTCCGCCTACCTGACCAAGGCGGGGTACGACGCCCGCGTGGTGGCGGACGGCTTGTCGGCGGTCGAGGTCTGGCAGCAGTGGAAACCGACCGTCGTCGTACTGGACGTGATGCTGCCCGGACTGTCCGGCCTCGACGTGCTGCGCCGGATGCGCGCGGCCGACGACGGAGCCGCGGTGATCATGCTGTCCGCCCGCGGCGAGGAAGAGGACCGGCTGGTCGGGCTCGAGGTCGGCGCCGACGACTACGTGGTCAAGCCGTTCAGTCCGCGAGAGCTGACGCTGCGGGTCCAGGCGATGGTGCGGCGCGAGGAGCGGCTGGCCGGACTCGACCTCACGCCGACCAAGCTGAGCGCGGGGCCGGTGATGGTCGACACCGCGGCGCGGCGCGCGTACCTGGACGGTGCGGAGCTGTCGCTGACGCACCGCGAGTTCGACCTGCTGGCCTACCTGGTGTCGCACGCGGGCAAGGCGTACACGAAGGCCGAGCTGCTGCGCCGGGTGTGGGGCTGGGACTTCGGTGACTCGTCGACGGTCACCGTGCACGTACGGCGGTTGCGGGAGAAGATCGAGGCCGATCCGTCGGATCCGAAGCTCGTCCTGACCGTGCCGCGGACCGGGTACCTGTTTGCCGGCGACGCGTCATGAACAAGGACATGTTCACGATCTTCGCGCTGACCACGCTGTGGACGCTGGTCGTGGCGGCGATCGGCGCGGCGGCGCTGTGGCAGTTCCGGCGGCGGTCGTTGCGGGTCACGTTGATCGTCGCGGGCCTCGCGCCGATGGCGGCGGCGTTGGCCGCAGTACTGCAGAGCGTGCGGGCGATGTTCATCTCCGAACACGACTCGTGGGTGGTCCTGTGGACGTTGGCATTCGCGGCGCTGCTCGGGCTGGCGATGACGGTGCTGCTCGGGCACTGGATCAGCACCGGGTCACGGGACGTCGGGCGGCGGTTGCGGCAGCTCGGAACGTCGTACGAGGCGCCGGAGATCGCGACTGGCGCGGTGCCCGCCGAGCTCGCCGACCTGACGAACGAGCTGGAGATGACGCGGAAGAAGCTGGCTGCGTCGCATGAGCGTGAGCGGGCGCTGGAGTCGAGCCGGCGGGAGCTGGTGGCGTTCATGTCGCACGACCTGCGGACGCCGTTGGCGGGGTTGCGGGCCGTGTCGGAGGGGCTCGAGGACGACGTGATCGACGACGTACCGGGTGCGCTGCGGCAGATGCGCTCGACGGTCGATCGGATGACCGGGTTGGTGGACGACCTGTTCGAGCTGTCGCGGTTGTCGGCGGCGCCGTTGCCCCGTCGGCGGTCCGCGGTCAGTCTGCGGGAGTTGGCGGAGGATGTGGCCGGGGAGAACAACGAGCACGCGCGGGCCTCGGGTGTTTGCCTCAAGGTGTCGACGCCGACGGACGACGATCGGCTCGCCGTCCAAGGGGATCCGGACGAGCTGACCCGCGCGGTGACCAACCTGGTCGGCAACGCGATCCGGCACACGGAACGCGGCGGGACGGTGACGCTGTCCGTCGACCGTGAGTCCGACGGGCGGGTGCGGCTCGCGGTGACCGACGGGTGTGGCGGGATTCCGGCGGACGACCTGGAGCGGGTGTTCGACGTGGGGTGGCGCGGCGACGAACAGCGCACCCCCGATGCTGCCGGCGGTGGAGGCTTGGGCCTGGCCATCGCCCGCGGCGTGGTCGAGTCCCACGACGGGAAGATTGCCGTCAGCAACATCGACGGCGGCTGCGCCTTCCAGATCGACCTCCCGCCGGTGGCCACTCACAACTAGCAGGTCCGCAGCCCGGCGGTGAGGTCGATGGCCGGCTTCCAGCCGAGGTCGGCCTTGAGCCGGTCGGAGGACGCCGTGATATGGCGGACGTCGCCGAGGCGGTACTGGCCGGTGACCATCGGGTCCGGGCCGTCGTAGAGGTGAGCGAGCTCGGCAGCCAGGTCGCCGATCGTATGGACGGTGCCGCTGCCGACGTTGTACGCGGTGAATGCCGGCTGGTGAGGGAGCGCCCCGGCCGCGGTGGTGACCGCGGCTGCGACATCGCCGACGTGAACGAAGTCGCGACGCTGGCCGCCGTCCTCGAAGACCCGGGGCGCTTCGCCGCGTTCGAGGGCCGAGCGGAAGATCGCCGCGACTCCGGCGTACGGCGTGTTGCGGGGCATGCCGGGGCCGTAGACGTTGTGGAAGCGGAGTGCGGTGACTCGGCCGTCCGTTTCGCGGGCCCAGGTGGCGGCGAGGTGTTCGCCGCTGAGCTTGCTGGCCGCGTAGGCGTTCCGCGGATCGAGTACGGCGTCCTCGGTGACGAGACCGGGCCGCAACGGGGCGCCGCAGTACGGGCACGGCGGCTCGAAGCGGCCGGCTTCCAGATCTTCGGTACGGCGTGGCCCGGGCGCGACCTGGCCGTGATCGTCGCAGTCGTAGCGGCCTTCGCCGTACACGACCATCGAGCTGGCGTAGACGAGGTGGCGGATCTTGCCGTGGGCAAGGGCCTTGAGCAGGATCGCCGTACCCAGGCTGTTGGTGGAAACGTAGTCGTCGATGTCGTCGAGGTGCACGCCCAGACCGACCTTCGCGGCGAGATGGACGACGGTGTCGATGCCCTCGAGCGCCGCCGCCACACAGTCGGCGTCGCGGATGTCGCCGACGATCAGGCCGGGACGGGGCGATGGCCTGTGGGCATGGACGTCCTGGCGGAACGAGTCCAGGACGGTGACGTCGTGGCCTTCGGCAACGAGTTGGTGGTGGACGTGCCGGCCGATGAAACCGGCGCCGCCGGTCAGCAGGACTCTCATCGGGCGGCCGCCGTACCGTCGAGGGAGTGATGGCAGCTGCAGTCGGTGTCGGGCTTGGGGAGCTGGCCGATCACGTCCTTGAGCAGCTCCTGCAGGCGTTCGATGCTGTGCTTGAAGGCTTCGAAGACCTCGGCCTGGGTGACTCCGGCGCCGGTCTCGACGCCCGCGTCGTGGTCGGTGACGACGGCGATCGACGTGTAGCAGAGCGCGAGCTCGCGCGCGATCGCGGCCTCGGGTGCGCCGGTCATACCGACGACCGACCAGCCTTGCGCGGCGTGCCACTGCGATTCGGCCCGGGTCGAGAACCGCGGTCCGTTGATCACCACCATCGTTCCCTCTGGTACGACGTTGCCGCTGGCAATCACCGTGGCACGGCCGACCGAGCAGTACGGGTCGGCGGCGGCGGTGTGGACCACCGGAGGTTCGTCGTACACCGTGTGCGGGCGGCCCCAGGTGCGGTCGACGTACTGGTCCGGGACGACGAAGGTGCCGGGGGTGAGCTCGGGTTTCAGCGAGCCGACCGCGCACGGGCCGAGGACCTGGCGGACGCCGAGTTCCCGCAGGGCCCAGAGGTTCGCGCGGTAGTTGACGCGGTGCGGCGGGAACCGGTGGTCGGCGCCGTGCCGGGGGATGAACGCGACCTGGCGGCCGTCGAGATCCCCGACCACCGGCGGCTCACTGGGTGCGCCGAACGGGGTGTCGAGCTCGATGGTTTCCGCGTCGGTGAGGAACGAGTAGAACCCGGAACCGCCGATCACGCCGATGTCAGCCATGGCCTCGACGCTAGCGTCAGGCGGCACTGCGACTACTCGATCCGGCTGGACCGTCAGCGCTCCGTAAGAATGGGATCGTGGAGATCTCCTGGGTGCTGCTCGCGGTCGGCGTGGTGCTGCTGCTGTTCGGCGCCTACGCGAGCTGGACCGCCGGCCGGCTGGATCGGCTGCACCACCGGGTGGAGCTCGCCCGCGCGTCGCTGGAGACCGAGCTGGCCCGCCGGTCCGCGTTGGTCGCCGAGCTGGCCGGCAGCGAGATCCTCGACCCCGCGTCCGCCCTGTTGTTGCTCGACGCTGCGCATCGGGCCCGCGCGGCATCGCTCGACGTACTGGAGGTGCGCGAGCAGGCGGAGTCCGCGCTGACCCGCGCCATCCATGCCACCGGCACCGACATCGAGCCATGGGCGGGGGAGTTGACGCTCGCGATGCGCCGGATCCAGCTGGCCCGGCGCTTCCACAATGATGTGGTCGTGTCGACCCGCGACCTGCGGCAGCGGCGGTTGGTGACCTGGTTCCGGCTGGCCGGCCGGGCGCCGATGCCGACCACGATCGAGCTCGAGGACGGGCGATGAGCAGCTTCGAGGAGGACGTCGAGCGCTACCGGCACGAGCTGCGGGTGCACTGCTACCGGATGCTCGGGTCGTACGACGAGGCCGAGGACCTGGTGCAGGAGACGTTCCTGCGGGCGTGGCGTGGTTTCGAGGACTTCGAGGGTCGCTCCTCGGTGCGGGCGTGGCTGTACCGGATCGCGACCAACGCATGCATCGACGTACGGCGGCCGCGGCGGGTCCTCCCGTATCAGCTCGAGCCGGCATCGTTCCCTGCTACTGCCCTTCCAGCGCGCGAGGACGTGCCGTGGCTGCAGCCGTTTCCCGACGTACTGCTGGATCGGGCCGAGGAGCCGGATGCGGTCGTGATCCGGCGGGAGACGATCGAGTTGGCGTTCCTGATCGCGATCCAGCATCTGCCGGCGCGGCAGCGGGCCGTCCTGATCCTCCGCGACGTGCTGGGTCGGTCGGCCCGCGAAACCGCCACAGCGGTCGACCTGTCGGTGGCCGCCGTCAACTCAGCCCTCCAGCGGGCTCGGCCTGTCCTGCGCGAGCACCTACCTTCGCACCGCTCCGAATGGTCCGCTCCCGATGCCTCCGCCGACGAACGCAAGCTTCTTCGGTCCTACCTGGACGCATGGGACAACGCCGACCCTGACGCGCTCGCGTCCCTGATGCACGAAGACATCCGCATCACGATGCCGCCGTACCCGTTCTGGTTCGAGGGGCGCGAGGATGCAGTGCGTTCGCTGATCCCGAACCTGACCCCGGAGTACCGCGGTCATTGGCGTTTCCTGCCGACCACGATCAACCGCCAACCCACCCTCGCGGCCTATCTCCAACCGGCGGGCGCATCGTCGTACCAGTTGTTCGCCCTGGACGTCTTCCGCATCGAGGACCACCGGATAGCGGAAATGACCGCCTTCGAAACGACGAACCACAAACTCTACGGCCTGCCTGAGACGGTGTGATCAGACGCCGTTCCGGTTGGGCTGCTTGCGCTCGCGGTCCGAATAGTCGGCGACCACTTTGCGACGGACGTAGACCCTGCCGTCGTCGCCGAGGTGGCCGGCATCGGTCGCCTTCGCGGCTCGACGGCCGGTGGTCTCACCGCCACCGGCGACTGCCTTGCGGGCCGCTTGTGCTCTCTGTCCCCACTTCCCCACGACGTTCTCCTTCTGTCGGTCGGGAGTTCGCAGACGGTGCCGGCCCAGGGGCGATGCTATTTGGCGTCGGCGTAGATCTCAACGGTGGCGGTGGTGAAGGCGAAGTTCGTGGGGGTCGGGCCGAAGGTGAGGGTGCCGGCCAGGTTGCTGGCCTGCTGGATGACGTCCGCGACCTGCTCGGCCTCGTCGGCGGGGCAGTGGACGATGACCTCGTCGTGCTGGAAGAACACGAGCTCGGCCTTCAACGGCGTGAGGGCCTGGCGGAGCGCGGCGAGGAGCAGGAGGGCCCAGTCGGCGGCGCTGCCCTGGACCACGAAGTTCCGGGTGAAGCGGCCGCGGGCTCGTGCATGGCGAGGGTCGGTCGTGGGGAGGTCGGCGGGCGGACCTTCCAGCAGGGCCGCGTCGAGCGGGTGGCCGGTCGGCGGGCAGGTGCGGCCCAGGTACGTCCGGACGAGCCGGCCCTCTTCGCCCGCTCGGGCGGCGTCGTCGACGTACGCGACGGCCTGGGGGAATCGTTTGCGGAGCATGGCGAGGTTCTTCAGCCCGTCTCCGGAGGTCTGTCCGTAGATGGCGCCGAGCACAGCGAGCTTCGCCTGGGCCCGGTCGCCGGAGAACGCCTGATCCGACACGGCCTTGTAGAGGTCGCCGGCATCACTGGAGACCTCCATCAGCGCGCGGTCGCGGGAGATGGCGGCGAGGACGCGCGGCTCGAGCTGGGAGGCGTCGGCGACGACGAGACGCCAGCCGGGGTCGGCGACGACCGCGCGGCGGATGACCTTCGGGATCTGCAGACCGCCGCCGCCGTTGGTGATCCAGCGGCCGGAGACCGTGCCGCCGGGGACGAACCCGGGGCGGAAGCGGCCGTCGTGGACCCAGTCGTTCAGCCAGGACCACCCGTTGGCGGTGTAGATCCGGTAAAGCTTCTTGTACTCCACCAGTGGCGCGACCGCCGGATGGTCGATCGTCTCGAGCTCCCAGCGCCGGGTCGACTTCAACTGGTGGCCGGCCTGCTTGAAGGCCTTGAGCACATCCGCCGGCAGGTCGGGCCGGACCCGGTGACCGAACGCGGCCGAGATCTCGTCCGCGAGCTCGGTCAGGCGGCGTGGCTCGCCCGTACCGCCGAAGCGCTCGCCGAGCAGCTCGCTGAGGACGTCGCGATGGGCCTGCGCGCTCCACGGCAGACCCGCGCGATCCATCTCGGCGGCGATCAGCATCGCGGACGATTCCGATGCCGTCAGCAACCGCATCCGGTCCGGGAACTCGGCGAGCTCGTGCCGTCGCAGTTGGTCGGCGTACACCCGCAGCAGGGCCTGGAACGCGATCGGCTCGGCGGGGATGTCGAACAACGACGACTGCTCACCAGGCACGACGGCCCGCATCGGCGGATCGGGTGGCACGGGCGCACCGCTGAGTCGCGCCCAGGCGGCGGCCGCGGAGCGTGGTTCGCCGAGGCGGCCCTCGTGGCCGAGCAGCAGGCCTTCGGTGTTCTCGAGGTCGTAGCACCGCTCGACCCGGACACCAGCGGCGAGCAGGCGTGGATAGATCTCGGCCGACGATCGCCACACCCAGCGAGTGACGTGCGGCCGCGAGGCGACGGCCGCGACGAGATCAGGCTCGTGCCGGATCTCACCGGCGGGCTGGCCGTCCGGATGCAGCGCGACCAGCGTCGCCCCGCCGCCCTCCTCCGGGCCGATCGCCCACCGCTCGTCCATAGGCAAATACAAGCACCCCGGACGGACAGTCCGCGGGCATGAGGCCAGTGGTGGGATAGTGGACTTATGTGGCGGATGGGGGATCTGGAAGCAGCGGACGGCACGAAGACCGAGCAGGTCGAAGGTCTGGTACTGCGGCGGATCGAGCGCGGGGACCTGTCGATCGGCTCGCGACTGCCCTCGGAGCGGGTCCTCGCGGACCGTCTGGGTGTCAGCCGAGTGACCGTCGTCCGCGCGTTGGAGAACCTGCGCCGCGACGGCGTACTGGAGACCAAGCGCGGGTCCGGCACCGTGGTCCGGCCGCTGGACCGGTTGCTCGACCCAGTGGCGCCGGCGTCGACCGTGACGGCAGGGGACCAGCCCGTGCTGGACCTGCGGTTCGCCACCACCGCAGCGCCGCATGACGTTGCCGAGGCGGCCGCCCAGATCGTCCAGGACGGACTACCGCAGGCAATGGGTGGCGACGGACCGCCGCCCGGCGGGTCGCAGGAGCTCAGAGCAGCGTTGGCGGAGCGGTTGACCGTAGAGGGTGTGCCGACCGAGCCGGACCAGCTCACGCTCACAGTCGGCGCGGCAGCCGGTCTGAACGCCGCACTGGCCGGACTGGACCTCGGGCCGGGTGTGGCGATCACCGAAACCCCGACGTACCCAGCCGCCTTCGATCTGCTCCGAAAGCATCGCCTCGACGTAGCAGGCTGGCCTGCCGGCGTGTGGGACACCGACCAGCTCGCCCACCTCTGCCGACGTCACCGCCCGAAGGTCATCTACCTGCAGGCCGACAACCACAACCCGACCGGGCTGAGTCTCCCGGCGGATCGTCGGCAGGCCGTTGTGGAGATAGCACGCCGGTACGGCGCTGCGCTGGTCAGTGACGAGACCATGCGGCCGCTGTGGCTGGCGAACGGTCAGCAGGCCGAGCCACTGAGCCGGTATCCGCGGACCGTCAGCGTCGGGTCGCTCTCCAAGACGGTGTGGGGTGGACTGCGAGTCGGCTGGGTCCGGACCGGCAAACAGTTGCGACGACGCATCAACACCGCCGCACAGCTCAGCGTGGCCTCGCCGAGTGCACTGGACGACCTCCTGGCCCGGGCGATCGTCCCGAAGCTCGACAAGGTGATCGGCCGCCGCCGTACCCGTCTCCGCGCCAACCTGGCCGCACTGGAGACTGGACTCAACACACTGGACGGTGTGGCCTGGCCCACGCCCACCGGCGGTATGACGCTGTGGCTGGAGCTCACCGAGACCAGAGCACGCAGAGTGCTCGAGGCAGCACGCGAGCAGAACCTCCTGCTCGGCTCAGGCGACCTGTTCACACCGGACGGCACCGACCGGCGCCACATCCGCATCCCGTTCACCGCCCCGCCCGCGACGCTCCGGCTGGTGGTCGCCCGTCTCGGGGATGCGCTGGCTCAGTCCACTTGATCCGAGGTGGACTGAGGATAGATGCCCGAGACCTCCTAATCTGGAGTAGAGCCCCACGACCAGGAGGAAGTAAGTGACCGAGAACCAGACTCCCGAGACCGGTACCGCGAAGGTCAAGCGCGGTATGGCGGAGATGCTCAAGGGCGGCGTGATCATGGACGTCGTCACCGCCGAGCAGGCCAAGATCGCCGAGGACGCCGGTGCGGTCGCGGTGATGGCACTGGAGCGGGTCCCGGCCGACATCCGTGCGCAGGGCGGCGTGTCCCGGATGAGCGACCCGGACATGATCGACGGCATCATCAACACCGTCTCGATCCCGGTGATGGCCAAGGCCCGGATCGGTCACTTCGTCGAGGCGCAGGTGCTGCAGAGCCTCGGTGTCGACTACATCGACGAGTCCGAGGTGCTCACCCCGGCCGACTACGCGAACCACATCGACAAGTGGCAGTTCACCGTGCCGTTCGTCTGCGGCGCGACCAACCTGGGCGAGGCGCTGCGCCGGATCACCGAGGGTGCGGCGATGATCCGCTCCAAGGGCGAGGCCGGCACCGGTGACGTGTCCAATGCGACCACCCACATGCGCCAGATCCGCCAGGAGATCCGCAAGCTGCAGAACCTCCCCGAGGACGAGCTGTACGTCGCCGCGAAGGAGCTGCAGGCGCCGTACGAGCTGGTCAAGGAGGTCGCCCAGCTCGGCAAGCTTCCGGTGGTGCTGTTCACCGCGGGCGGTATCGCCACTCCGGCCGACGCCGCGATGATGATGCAGCTCGGCGCCGAGGGCGTGTTCGTCGGCTCCGGCATCTTCAAGTCCGGCAACCCGGCCCAGCGCGCCGAGGCGATCGTCAAGGCCACCACGTTCTACGACGACCCCGACGTGATCGCCAAGGTCTCGCGCGGTCTCGGTGAGGCCATGGTCGGTATCAACGTCGACGAGATCCCGCAGCCGCACCGGCTCGCCGAGCGCGGCTGGTGACGGACAACCTGCAGGCGGTCGACGAGCGGACCGCACGGGAGCTGCGTGGCCTGGCCCGCGTCCTGGTGCGGTCCGGGTACGCCGACCACGCAGCCATCACCGCTGCGCTGACCGAGGCGGTCCACGAGGACGCACCGTCGATGGACACGACCACACTGGTGCCGTTGCTGATCGGTGAGGCGGTGATGGACCTCAACGCCGAGGCGGCCGGCTGGCCGGACAGCACTGATGCCGACCGGTTGGACGCCGTACTCGCGGAGCTCGAAGAGCTGGGCGTGGTGGTGGTCCGGTACACGTCGGACCACCACGAGGCGCGGCAGGTGCTCGAGGCCGCGACCGGTCCGCAGGGGCTGCTGTTCTTCACCGACACCGACGTCTGGCACGCGGTCGACTTCGGCATGCTCGAGCTGAAGCTCTGGCACCCGGACACCGCGAACGTCGCGCCCGGTGAGCCGCTGCTGGAGGACGTGCTCGAGCTGCTGCGCCGCAACGAGCTGCCCGCGGTGTTCGACGAAGGCCGGATCGAGGTCACCCTCGACTGGCAACGGAGGGTGACCATATGACAGTGATCGGCGTGTTCGCGCTGCAGGGCAACGTCCGCGAGCACCTCGCGATGCTGACCCAGGTCGGGGTCGAGGCGCGGCCGGTGCGGCGTCCGTCCGAGCTGGAGCAGGTCGACGCGATGGTGCTGCCCGGTGGCGAATCGACCACGATGGACAAGCTGGCCCGCGCGTTCGACCTGTTCGAGCCGCTGCAGAAGCGGATCGCGGACGGGATGCCGGCGTTCGGCACCTGCGCCGGGATGATCATGCTGGCCAACGAGATCACCGGCGGGACCGCCGACCAGGAGACCCTCGGCGGGCTGGACGTGACGGTCCGGCGGAACGCGTTCGGGCGGCAGGTCGACTCGTTCGAGGCCGACCTGGAGTTCCCGGGTCTGGGTACAGGATTCGACACGCCGTACCACGCCGTATTCATCCGGGCACCGTGGGTGGAGCGGGTCGGAAGGGACGTCGAGGTACTCTCGACGGTGAGGTCGGGCCCTGCCACAGGTAGGATCGTCGCGGTTCGCCACGATCGGCTGCTGGCCACGTCGTTCCATCCGGAGATGACCGGGGACGCCAGGCTGCACGGCTACTTCGCCGAGCTGGTTCGCGGCCTCTGAGACGTTGCAAGCGGTAGAAGGGTTGGGTTCGCCATGTCAGGCCACTCCAAGTGGGCCACCACGAAGCACAAGAAGGCCGTCATCGACGCGAGGCGCGGCAAGCTCTTCGCGAAGCTGATCAAGAACATCGAGGTGGCCGCCCGGATGGGCGGCGGTGACCCTGGCGGGAACCCGACCCTGTACGACGCCATCCAGAAGGCGAAGAAGACCTCGGTCCCGAACGACAACATCGACCGCGCGGTCAAGCGCGGATCCGGTGCGGAGGCCGGCGGCGCGGAGTACCAGACGATCATGTACGAGGGCTACGGCCCGAACGGCGTGGCGATGCTGGTCGAGTGCCTCACCGACAACCGCAACCGGGCGGCGGCGGACGTCCGGACGGCGATGACCCGGAACGGCGGCTCGCTCGCCGACCCGAACTCGGTCGCCTACATGTTCAACCGCAAGGGCGTCATCGTCGTCGCCAAGGAGCAGGACGGGAAGTCGCTGTCCGAGGACGACGTGATGGAGGCCGTGCTCGAGGCCGGCGCCGACGAGGTGAACGACCTGGGCGAGTCCTGGGAGGTCGTCACCGAGGCCACCGACATGGTCGCGGCCCGGACGGCGCTGCAGGACGCCGGCATCGACTACGACTCCGCCGACGTCCAGTTCGTCCCGTCGATGACGGTCGAGCTCGACGCCGACGGCGCCGGCAAGATCTTCCGCCTGATCGACGCCCTCGAAGACAGCGACGACGTCCAGAACGTCTACGCCAACTTCGACGTCTCCGACGAAATCATGGCCGAGGTCGGCTGACAGCACTACCTGCTAGGACTGAGCGTCCGGAGTCCTAGGTCGGTGTTGGGGGATCAGGGCGAGGTTCTGCATTGCTGCGAGTGCGTACTGCGCGGCGCCGTTGGTGCTGATGAACGCGGCCTCGTCGACTGGCATCAGTGCGCCGTGGACTGCTGTGGTCCTCCACTCCGCCTCGCGCTGCATGGCGTTGCGGTTGAGCTGGTCGCCTTCATCCAGGAAGAACTTGCGCCAGGCCAGTCGGGCCAGCTCTGTGTCGCCGGTGCGGGCAGCCGCGTACGCCGCCAGCCGGCTGTGCGCCTGCACCAGTGAGATGCCTTGCAAGGGCTGCCCGACCTCGGCGGTCTGCTCCTCGGGCGAGAGCAGGTACAGCCGGCAATAGTCCAGCCAAGCCTTCTCGAACCCGGGTACGTCGAGGTCGAGGTCGATCAGCTCCGAGCAGATCTCCGGCAGCCCGAAGAGCGAGGACAGGTGCGAGACCGCGATGCCGCGGCGACTCGTGTCGAAGCGGCCCGTCGACAGGTCGAGTCGCGCATTGCCGGTGAGGAAGCCATAGTGCAGCGCGGCGATGTCTGCCATCGTCCCGACCAAGCGGGCACGTGCTCGCTCGTCGCCGTGCCGCTCCCACCTGGTGAGCCAGGCCGCAGCGAGCGCACCCCAGTCCACACCGAGCTCGACAGAGAGCGCATGCGGGTCGGGGGAGTAGACGTCCGGTCGTACCTTGCGCTGCGGATCGACTCTGAGGAACGCCTCCTCGATCGTCGCCAGCTCGTCCATCAAGTCACCGGTGCGCTCGTCGGCGGTCAGGTAGTAGTAGAAGCGCCGGTAGATCGCACTGGAGATCCGCGCCTGTTTGCAACTGCAGCCCCAGTGCTGCACGTTGTGCCGCGACCCGAGTCCTTTCCAGCGGCCCAGATGATGTACGTCGACTTCCCCGGTGTGGCGCGTCATCGCCTCCGCGAACCGGAACACGTCAGCCCGACCAGTGCGCAGGTACTGGTACCAGAGCCAGAGGTCCGGTGACAGCTCCGAGTTGTCCCACGCGTACCCGCCCACGTCGTACCGCCACGTGTGCCGGTCGCGGTCGTAGGTGTGCATGACATCGCCGTAGTCCCAGAACCCGTACCAGCGCCGTTGCTCGCGCTGGCCGACGTAGTACTGGAAGAGGAAGTTCAGCCGGGCCTCGATGTCCTGGTGGTCGGCTGTGGGAAGACTCCACGTGCCGAAGACACCTGCCTCCAGCAGCCGCGCCGGCGACGCTGTGAGCAGACCGGGCGAGTTGAGCAGGTCAGCGTGCTCCGACAGCTCGTCGGCAGAGGGTGTGGCGTCGTGGACGCGCAGACTGAGCTCATGCGTCCGGGCAATGCCTCGAGCGTTCCCGAAGCCCGGTTCGTAGTCCTCGTAGGTGATCTCGAGTCCTTCGAGCTGCTCGGCGTACGTGTCCTGGTCCATGCCGTCGTGCCAGTAGCGGACGTCCATCGCCGGTGCACTCGGCGACCACATCCACACTGTGGCGGTAGCGACGTCGGTGGCCGCGTTGCGGATGTCGAGCCGCGTCGGATGCAGTTTCCAGAAGTCACGTAGTCCGAAGCCCAGTCCGCCGCTGACGCCTCCGACGTACCCGTAGCCGGGCGATCTGGTACCGGACGGGATGGTGATCCACCCCTGTCCCGGTCCGGTGCGTTTGCGCAGGGTGAAACCGTCGGCGCTGCTCTGGTCGAGCGTGTAGTCGTTCCACTGGGGGATGAGGCGCAGGCGATCGGCCACCTCGGAGTTCGGGATGTCTTCGACGGCGCGGCCGGCTACCTGCGTACGGCGTACCTCCTCGCCCGGGTCGCGGCGTAGACCGGTCAGACCGCGAACGGCCTCGGTCAGGAAGCCGGAAGGGCCGGCGAGGCGGATGTGGCGGTTGTGCGGCTCGTCGCGCATCACCACGTCCGCACTGAGTCCCAGGCCTGCCAGGAAGTCGCGGTCCGGGTCGCCGTCCCAGATGAAGCTGTGCACGATCCGTACGTCGGTGGCGCCGGCGTAGAAGTAGAGCCGCACCGAGAACGGCAACCAGTCCCCGTGCTTGCCGTCCAGCTTGACCACGGCCCGCACCGGGCCGTCCTGCTCGACGACAAGGTTGTCGACAATCGCCGTTGTGTGTTGCCGGGTGCGGCCCAGATCCTCATCGGGCGCGTCCTGACGCAGGCTGACCAAGCGGACGTCCCGCACGATCTCCTGCCCGCTGTAGTTGATCGAGGCAATCAACCCGGGCGGCTTCAGGACCCAGGTTGCCGCGCCCGTCGACACCCGCACCTCGTCGCCGACCCGCTCGACCTCGACCGGCCGGCCCGGCCTCGCGGGTTGACCGGCGACCAGCTCGTACGACGCCTCCGGCGCCTCGGCCGGACCGATCGCGTGCGCGGACCACTTGACCGAACCGTCCGGCCAGGTCGCGGTCGTCCAGCTCTGCACCGGCGTACCGTCGGCAAGCGCGAACTCAGTGCCTTCGGCAACCGTGCCGCGGGGCCACGGAACGCCCCAGGAAACTCCTTGCCTGCAAGGGGTTTCGAGCCATTGCAGCGTGGTCATTCCTTCACCGATCCGATCAGGACGCCTTTGGCGAAATGTTTCTGCAGGAAGGGGTAGAAGAACAGGATCGGCAGCGTCGCGACCACCACGACCGCGAACTTCAGGCCCTGCTCCGGGAAGGTCACCGTCTCCAGTTGCTGCAGCACGTTCGCCGAGTCCGCGTTGGCCGCGGTGAGCTGGCGGACGATCATCTGCAGCGTCCATTTCTTGTTGTCGTCGATGTAGAGCAATGGCGACATGTAGTCGTTCCAGATCCCGACCGCGTAGAACAGCGAGAACGTCGCGATGATCGGTTTCGACAGCGGCAGCACGATGCGCAGGAACACGTTCAGCTCGTTGCACCCGTCGATCCGGGCCGCCTCCTCGAGCGCCTCCGGCAACTCCTGGAAGAAGCTCTTCACCACGATCAGGTAGAACGGGTTGATCGCCAGCGGCAGGATCAGCGCCCAGTAGCTGTCGAGCAGCCCGAGATCGCGCACTACGAGGTACGTCGGGATCATGCCGCCGCTGAACACCAGCGTGAAGATCACCAGGTTCAGCACCAGCGCCCGCCCCGGCAGGAACCGTTTCGCCAGCGGGTACGCCATCGTCAGCGTCAGCAGGAGCTGTACGACGGTGCCGACCGCGGTCACGCCGACCGTGGTCAGCAACGCGCGGACGAACGTGTCGGTCGAGAAGATGTACTGGTACGTGTCGGTGACGAACCGCTTCGGCCACAGGAAGAACGGCCGCGAACTGATCTCCGACTCGGTCGCGAACGACCCGGCCAGCACGTACAGCAGCGGGAGAACGGTGACGATCGCCAGACCACCGAGGAAGACGATGTTCAGTACGTCGAAAACGCGGCTGCCGACCGAGTCGTAGTACCGCACTCGTTGTTTCATCGCATCCCCCTCAGAACAATCCGCGCTGGCCGAGGCGCTTGGCCAGGAAGTTCGAGCCGAAGATCAGTACGACCCCGATCAGGCCCTTGAACAGACCGACCGCCGTCGCGTAGCTGAACGCACCCTGCGTGATGCCGACGTAGTAGACGAACGTGTCGAACACGTCGGCGACATCGCGGTTGAGCGAAGTGGTCATCAGCCAGATCTGCTCGAACCCGGAGTCCAGCAGGTTGCCCGACGTCAGAATCGCCATCACCACGACTGTGGGCCGGATGGCCGGCAGCGTGATGTGCCAGAACTGCCGCCACCGGCCGGCGCCGTCCACCCGGGCGGCCTCGTACAGCTGCGAATCCACCCCGGCCAGCGCGGCCAGGTAGATGATCGTGCCCCAGCCGGTCTGCTTCCACAGCAGCTGCAGCACGATCAGTGGCCGGAACCACTCGGCCTGTGCCACGTAGTCGGTCTTCTGCCCGCCGACGATGCCGTGGATCCAGTTCGCGATCACGCCGAAGTCCACCGAGAACAGCAGGTAGGTGAGCGACGCGACGATTGTCCACGAGAGGAAGTGCGGAATGTAGACAAGCGACTGTACGGAGCGTTTCAGTACGTTGACCCGCAGCTCGTTCAGCAGCAGTGCGACGATGATCGGCGCCGGGAAGACGAAGACGATTGTCAACAATGCGAGCAGCAGGGTGTTGAACATCAGCCGGCCGAAGTCCGGCCCGGTGAACAGTTCGTGGAAGTGCTTCAGGCCGACCCACTCGCTGCCCGAGTACCCGAGGAACGGCACGTAGTCCTTGAACGCGATCGTCAGGCCGTACATCGGCAGGTACTTGAACACCACGAAGTACGCCAGGCCGGGCAGCAGCAACAGGTACAGCCAGCGGTAGCGGAGCAGGTCGCGCCACAGCGGCACCGCGCGCGGACGCCGCTTGCGTTTCGGAGCGGGTGGCGCCGCCTCCACGGAGGGCGGCGCCACCTGGCCCGGCACCAGATCGGTGGCCATGTGATCCCCGCCGCTCAGCCGCCGGCCTTGGCGGCCAGGTCGTTGACCTCCTGGGCGATCTGCGTGCCGCCGCCGTCGTACCAGCGCTTGATCTGCGCCTTCAGTTGGTCCTCGGTGATCGCGCCGGACAGGTACTTGATCCGGGCGTCGGGGATGATCGTGTCGAGCGTCTGGCCCTTCGCCACCGCGGTCGGCGCGATGATGCTGAGCGCCGGGTTGAAGACCGCGGTCTTCAGGTCCTCGTTCATCAGCACGTCGAACTTCTCCCGCATCTTCCGGCTGGCCTCGTCGTCCGGCCGCAGCGCGTACGCGCCGAGCCCGACCGAGGCCCGGGTACCGAGCTGGATGAAGCCCTTGTCCACGTCGTTCTGGATCGCCTTGACCTTCGGGTCGTCCTGGTTGATCGGTACGGCGTACTGCCCGTCGGCCTTGAAGTTGCGGCCCTCGATGCCGTTCGTGAGCAGGATCGAGCCCTCCTTGGACTCGAGCTTGTCCAGCGTCTGCAGCACCTGGTCGAGCTGCTCGTCGGTGCGGACGTGCTGCTTGGAGATCGCGATCACCATGTTGTAGCCGGTGAACGGGTACGAGTGCTTCTCGCCGTCCGGGCCCTTCAGATTGCCGACCAGGGTGACCTTGTCGAAGTCCTTCGGGTTCTTCTCCTTGAACAGGTCGAGCAGCTGGGTGGCCCGCACGTTCACGTCGATGATCATGCCGCCCTTGCCCTGCACGAACGGATCGTTCCAGTTCGCGCTGTCCAGGGTGGCGAAGTCCGGGTTGACCAGGCCTTCCTGCACCCACTTGCGCAGCCACTCGTTCGCGGCCAGGAACTGCGGGGTGTCGAAGCCGGGGACCAGCTTGCCGTCGCGCTCACCCCAGCCGTTCGGGGCGCCGAACCAGGTCTCGACCACGTCGTACGGGCTGGCGCTGGCGTAGTTGCCGGGCCACTTCGGGATGATCAGGCCGTAGGTGTCCTTCTTGCCGTCGCCGTCGGGGTCCTGCTCGGTGAACGCCTTCGCGATCGTGTACAGGTCGTCGACGCTCTGCGGTTCCTTCAGGCCGAGCTTGGCCAGCCAGTCCTTGCGGATCACGATGCCGGAGCGCAGCAGCGGCCGGACCCGGTAGATGCCGTAGGTCTTGCCGTTGGTCTGCGAGTTCTTCGCGGTCTGCTCGTCGGCAGGCTTCAGGTTCGGGTACTTGTCGAGCTTGCCGGTCAGGTCCCAGAACGCGCCGGCCTCGGCCGCCTTGACGAACGAGGGGCTCTTCTCGTTCGCCACCATCACGTCCGGGATCTTGTCCGAGGCGAGCGTGACGTTCGACTTGTCGCCGTACTCCGCGTTCGGGACCCAGGTGATCTTGAGCTTCTTGCCGATCAGTTTCTCGACCGCTTGCTGCAGCTCGCCGTTCGCGTCCGGCGCGGTGCCGAACAGCGGCGCCATCACCGTCAGTTCGTTGCTCGAGGCCTGGCTGTTGCTGTCGTCGCCACCGCCGGAACAGGCCGCGGAGGCGAGCAGTGCCGTCGACAACGCGGCGGCGACGGCGATGCGCCGTGTGGAGAAGATGGTCATCGGTTCCCTTTCAGATGCAGGCGCGCTTCGTTCTCGGCGAAGAAGCGCAGGCAGAGCCAGGTGTCGAGCTGGATCCAGGCGCCACCGGCCAGCACGATCCCGAGCACCGGGAACTTGGCCGACAGATAGGCGATGGACACCGCGACGAACAGCAGGACCAGCGACGACGCCGGCCGCGCGAGCGCGACCAACGATGCCTTGGGCAACAACGTGCGGACACCGAGGTCGTAGTGCACGGCCATCGGGAGCGCGTAGGCGGCGATCAGCCCGAGCGCGACCAGCGCGAACAGGCTGGCCAGCCGGGGGAGTGCGGCACCGAGCGCCGCGAAGTACAGGTAGTTGCCGACGAGGACGACGGCGAGCGCGACCAGCGGGAGGACGACGAGGGTGCCGCGGCGGAACTCCTGGCGGAACGCGGTACGGAAGGCAGGCAGAGCGTGAAACGATTCACCGGCAGACCGGCGTCTGGCCAGCGAATATGCTGCGAGCGTCGCTGGACCGATACCCAGCGCGACGCCGCCGAGCAGGGTGAAAAGGATCCACAGGGCGTTCAGCTTGATCGCCCAGACGACTTCATCTGTTGCGTTGTAGAGCTTGATGGACCAGCCATTCATGGTGCCTGCCTAGCTGCTTCGGGCGAAAAGTGATGTGACCATATAGTTGAATCGTCTCAACGTCAACGCCTCGGAAAGCGTTTGTCAGGGAGTGGTCACGGCACCATCGACGGGCTGCCCGAAGGGTGTCGTCAGGACTGCGAGACGCGCAGGTTCGCGTAGTCGCCGATCAGCGGGGCCATCTGCCGGAAGCCGATCTTGCCGCCGCGGAGCGGGCGCTCGTCGCACCAGGTGAAGCTGACCAGGTCGTTGATCGCGAACGTGATCACGCCTTCGTGCACGGAGAGCTTCAGCCGGTACGGACCCTCGGCGTCCGGCACGCCCGGGATCGGGTCCGCGCCCTGCGCGACGAGGTGGAAGCCGTAGCTCTTGCGCAGGTTGCAGGTGTGGAAGGCGCGCTCGGCCGGCCACCGGCGTCGGAAGTACGACACGTGGTAGGTGTCCAGGTCGCCGTGGTGATACTGCTCGTACGGACCGGTGCGCGGCAGCAGGTCGAACAGGTCCTCGCCGTGGCGACCCTTCGCGTGGAAGAACAGGATGCACAGGCCGGGCTCGCGGATCGGCCAGAAGTCCCACTCCACGGTGATATCCGGCGGAAAGTCATCCGGGCACCACAGGACGACGTTCGCGTCCGGGTGCGCACTCTCCAGACGCAGACGGCCGAGTGGGAAGGATGTCGCGCCATCACCCTCGAGCCGGAAGCCGTCCAGATCGACCGGTTTCGCGAGCGGGTTCTCGTACAGAACGGTCATGACCGCCGGCGCTTGAAGTCGCTGGACTCGCGAACGATCAGGTCGGGCTGGAAGATGACCTGGCGGTGACGATGCCGGTCGGACGCCTCGACCTCCTCCTGGAGCAGTTCCATCGCGGATCGCCCGAGCAGTTCGGCCGGCTGCCGCACCGACGACAGCGGTACGGCGGCGGCACGGGCGAAATCGATGTCGTCGTACCCGACGATCGCCATGTCGCGGGGGACCCGCAGGCCGGCGACCGCCATCGCCTGCAGGAATCCCAGGGCGAGCAGGTCGTTGGCGAGGAAGGCCGCGGTCGGGCGGGAGCGGACCGGCAGCGCGGCGAGGCGTTCGCCGATCGCGCGTCCCTCGACCACACCCATCACGTCGACCTCGTAGTACCGCAGGTCGACATCGCTCGACTCCGCGACGACCGCGGTGATGCCGGCCTTGCGATCCGACACCTGCTGCATCGTGAACGGTCCACCGATAAAGGCGATCCGGCGATGACCGGCCTCGATCAGATGCTTCCCGGCGAGCCGTCCGCCGAGGTGGTCGTCGACCGACACCGAGCACAGTCCGCGGTCCGCCGTACGGTCGACGAGGACCACCGGCGTACCGCGCTCGACGAGCGCCGTCAGCCGCGGATCACCGCTGTCGAACGGCGTGATCAGGATCCCGAGCACCCGCTGCTGCTCGAGCTGATCGAGGTGGTGCCCCTCGCGCACCGGATCGGTCTTGCTGTTGCAAAGCATCACCACGGTGTCGTGCTCGTACGCCAGCGCCTCGGCGCCCTCGGCCAGATCGGTGAAGAACGGATTGGCCACGTCGAGCACGACAAGCCCGACGGTCCGGCTCTTCCCGGCGCGCAGATGGCGAGCGGCCTCGTTCCGCACGAAGCCGAGCGCGTTGATGCTCTCCTGCACGCGCAGCCGAGTATCCGGAGCCACGATCGCCGGCCGGTTCAAGAAGTTGCTGACGGTCCCCACCGAAACCCCAGCCCGCCGCGCAACCTCCTTGATGCTGGGCGTCCCCATCATCCCCCGTCCACCAGCCGCTCGGTCGCCCGCAGTCTATCCCGAATTGAATCGTCAAAACCCACAGCACTCCGCGGCAGCTACCTATCGGCCGCCTCCCGCGGCGCACAGACCGTTGTCGCGCGCAACCGCATCGCGCGGAGTGACGCCTGCCTGCCGACTGATCACAACGCGCGCCGGCCGTGGAGCCCGACCAATCCGTCGAGCATCAGACGCGCAGCGCAGCCGACTTTCACCCCGAGGGCACGCCAGCTCGGGGTTGTCCCGTCGAGTTGCGGGTTATTCGGTCGTCTACCAGGGGATAAGGCGCAAGAGCAGCGGATAACCCACGCCCTCACCGCCGACGTCCGCGTGCGAGGGCGGCGGCACGCGGACCATCGTTACGCGTGAAGCTGCCGTGGAACAACATGACCACGCTGCTGCAGTTGAGCGACGTGCCGGTTGCCGTGATCTTCGTGCTCGCGATGGCCTCGGTCGGCATCTACGGCATCGTGCTGGGGCGGCTGGTCGTCCGGTTCGACATACTCGCTGCTCGGCGGCCTCCGATCGACCGCCCAGATGATCAGGTAGGAGGTCTCGATGGGCCTGTCGTTCGTCGCCGTCTTCCTGTACGCGGCTTGTCCTACATCCTCGACAGGGTCGAGCAGTTGCACGTCAGTTGAGATTCGCGATCACGTAGCGCTCTTTCTCGAGTTGGGCCAGGGTTGTTGGGTCGATCTGCAGACCGGTGTCAAGGCCGGCCTTCGCTTTGGCTGCCGTGACCAATAGCTGGGGCAATTGTCCGAGAAATTTGGTCGCCGAGGCATCCCCGGTCTTCAGCTGGTGCTGGTTTGCCGCTGTGCGCAGACGCGAGTCGCTGGATCCGAAGCGGCGGGCGATGTCGGTGAGCGCCTCGAGGTTGTTCCTCAAGTCCAAGATTGCTTGCGGATTCTTGTCATTGGTGTGCTTCTGCAGGTTCAGGACGGTATCGAGATGCTGGATCACGGCGGCACGTGCTGCGGGCACCAAATCCAGGGGGAGCCGCTCATGGAGCTCGAGTAGCTGCTCGTTCTGCTTGCGAAGGTTCCGCTTGCGTCGCCAGTAGTAGCACCCACCCAGGATGAGCACCGGCGCGAGAGCAAGTCCGCCACCGATCAGTGTTGCCGGGACAACCGCGGCTCCGACGATTGCCATCACGCCGCTGGTGGCGGCGCCGGTCGCGAGCGTCACGCCCATGTCCAGTGCTGGGATCGTCTCAGAGGCAATGTCCGGCAGCAGCCATGGCGAAGCCGCTTCGAGGTCGAGGGCCCTCTCCAGGAGCTCACCGAGTGCGTCGCGTGTTTTGCTGACGGCAACAGTCGGATCCTCGTCTTCCGGGACCTGCTGGAGCGACACGACTGCATTGCTCACGAGCTGGGTCGCCGACTCCGGCGGCCGGTACCCGAAGAAGACCAGCAGCGCCGGGAGCGAGTCCGGATAGTTCGCGACCGATTCGATCAGCCGGCTCGGTGGGACATCGACAGCGGCGACAGCCTGCTCCGCCGTACGCCACACATCTTCGTCGTCGTAAAGGTCCCTGAGCGATCTAAGCGCATGAATCAACGTCGGCCGAAGCGACTCCGCCAACTCCATGTCGCCACGAAGATCCGACGCCGCCAACTTCTCAGCAAGGTCCCGACGATCCCCGCTGAGCCGCCCCACATGCCCGAGTTTCATCTACCCCCGCCGCCCCTCCCGACTCGTCCGACCATAGGCTCGCCCGCCGGGCCGGTCAACGACTTCTGAAACACCCGGCCGCTCGATTCACACGGCGAGGGCTGAGTAGTTGTACCGATTCCGGGGGTGGCGGGGTCGGGCAGCCTGCTGGGTATGACGAAGATCTGGGTGTTCTGCGGGGCTGTGGTCGTCACGATTGTCGCGATCGTGCTGGTCGCGATTGCCGACGTACCGCTCCAGGAGATCCTGTCGTTGTTCCTCGGCGTGTTGTGCCTGCTCTGGTTGATTCTGCTGCTGACCGTGCCGTGGAACCTCTACTTCCAGGCACATGCGCTGATTCATGAGATCCGGACGAGCCGTGAGCGCGGCATCGACGTACCGGCCGAGCGGGAGCCGGAGGCGCGGCGCATTGCTTCCCGCATGCGCTGGTTCGCGGTCGGCTCCCACCTGGTGTCCGCGGCACTCGTTGCCCTGATCACCTATTTGTCCGACGGCGCGATCGGCTACTACCTGGCCGGCCTGTACCTCGTCAGCACGTTCTTCCGCCCGGCCGGCGCCTACTTCAGCTACCTGCGCGACCGGATGGCCACCATGCTGCAGGACGTCAGGCACCCGCGCGACGACGTGATCGAAACTCTCCGCCGCCTGGACACCCTCAAGGCCGACCTCGAGACCTTGCACGACGAATCAGACGATCAGGACCTGCGCCTCACTCGCCTGGAGCAAGGTCTCGCCACCGCCGAAGCCAACGCCGCAGCCCGGGACAGAACCTTGCACGCCAAGGTGGACGCCCACGCCCGCCAGTTCGAACACTCCCTGACCCGCCTCACCGACAACCAGGAAGTCATAGCCGGCCTGAAAGCCTTCCTCCGCCTGGCCCGCTCCGAACTCAGCTAGAAACTCAGGGTCGCGAGCCGCGCCGGATGCGCTATTGTCCGCAACCATGTTCGGTGTGCGAGGTAGGACGGCCCATCTGGCGTGGTACCGGACCGATGAGGAGGCGGCCGAGGTCGCTTTCCTGCACGGCTTCTCCGACTCTGCGCAGTGCTGGCAGCCACTGATCGGCGCGATGCCTGGGATTCGGGCGCTCGCGATCGATGCGCGCGGGCACGGCGAGTCCGGGCTGCCGGAGGAGCCTGTCCGGTACGGCGCGCACCGCGACGATGCTGCTCTCGTGCTGTCGAGCCAGCCCCATGACGGCGGGGTGGTCGTGGTCGGCCACTCGATGGGCGCGATGTCGGCGGCCTACCTGGCCGTGTCGCGGCCGGACCTGGTCCGCGCGGTTGTGCTGGAAGACCCCCCGACCGGACAGCCGCCTGCCGAGCCACCGGACCGATCGCGGTCCGAGCCGAGTTGGCTCGCGGACCTCCGAGCGCTCGACCTGCCGTCACGCATCGCGCAGGGCCGAGCCAACGACCCGGACTGGCCCGATGACGAGCTCGAGCCCTGGGCCGTGTCGAAGGCACAAGTCAACCCGCATCTGTTCGAGCTGCCGTTCCAAGAAGCAGGCCCGCTGACCGAGCTGCTGGCCGAAATAACGTGCCCGGTACTGCTGATCCATGGGGATGCCGAACGCGGCGCGCTGATCTCCACTGAGTACGCGGATCGCTGCGCCCGAGCGGCGGCTGGTGAGTTCCGGGCGGCACACATCGCTGGTGCCGGCCATTCGGTGCACCGCGACAACCGCGCGCAGTACCTCGCGGAACTCACTACGTTCCTCGACCGCCACCGCTGAGTGTCGCCCCACCAGGCTCCTGCCAACGGCGTGACAGCTGAACGCCAGGCATTCCTCAAGGCAGATTAAGAATCTGAGGGGGAGTTGCCTTCGCTCAGGCGCGGGGATTAGCCTTGGCATCTGATTGACCGACCGGTCGGTCAACGAATGGAGGGATCTGCGATGCCTTTCGTCCAGACCAGGGTGGGGCCGGTGTTCTATGCCGAGCAGGGGAGTGGTCGGCCGGTCGTGTTGCTGCATGCCACCCTGCACGACCACACCGACTTCGACGCCGTGACCGGACCGCTGGCGGCCGCCGGGTACCGCGTGCTGGCTGTGGACTGGCCGGGGCACGGACATTCCGGGACGCCGGCCGGATCGGGGCCGGTGACCGCGCCGCTGCTGGCC